>NZRT01000092.1 GCA_002696345.1 Myxococcales bacterium | reverse complement strand
CCTTGGGGGTCTTCAACCCGACAGATCTCCAAGACATTTTCCAGGGTCAGTGGCTCAAAGTAGAGGCGGTCTGCCGTATCAAAATCGGTACTTACGGTCTCCGGATTGCAGTTAACCATGATCGTCTCATAGCCGGCTTCAGCCAGAGCAAAGACACCTTGTACACAACAATAATCGAACTCAATTCCCTGGCCGATTCGATTGGGCCCTCCACCCAAAATCATCATTTTCTTGCGAGATGTTGGGTTCGATTCACACACATCGGAGTACGTCGAATAAAAGTAAGAGGTACCTGCTACGAACTCGGCTGCACAGGTATCGACCCGCCGAAACACGGGGTGGATACCATGCTCATAACGCAACGAACGAACTTGAGACTCAGTCCAATTCTTCAAATGAGCGATGCGGGTATCAGCGAAGCCCTCTCTTTTGAACACGCGAAGTTCTTCGGCCTCGAGATCACTCTGACGAATCGCTGACTCCATTTCCACCAGGATCCGAATGTGAGCCAAAAACCAGGGATCGATTCCACTCAGTTCGTAGAGTTGCTCGTCACTGTAACCCTGCCGCATCGCTTGAGCCAAATACCAGAGTCGTTCACCACCAGGGGATCTGAGTTCGTGATCTAGATCGACCTCTTTTTCCGGAACATCAAAGCCAGAGCAGCCCGTTTCTAGGGACCGCAAAGCCTTGTGCAGACTCTCTCGAAAGGTCCCACCGATCCCCATCACCTCACCCACGCTCTTCATGGCTGTACCCAGCCGGTCATCAGCCCCTGCAAACTTCTCAAAGGCGAAGCGGGGAATCTTTGTGACCACGTAGTCGATGGAAGGCTCGAAAGCCGCTGAACTGACTTTCGTGATGTCATTGGGCAACTCGTCGAGGGTGTATCCAACAGCCAACTTGGCAGCGATCCGGGCGATCGGGTAACCGGTAGCTTTGCTCGCCAGTGCCGAACTCCGGCTGACACGAGGATTCATCTCNATAACGATGCGACGCCCCGTCTTTGGGCAGACCGAAAACTGGATATTNGAGCCCCCAGTATCGACNCCGATCTCCCGAATGATCTCAATCGCCTCNTTCCGCATGGCTTGATACTCGAAATCGCTGAGTGTCATCGCGGGTGCGATGGTGATNGAGTCTCCGGTGTGAACCCCCATCGGGTCGAGNTTCTCAATGGAGCACACGATGATCACGTTGTCTGCCGGATCTCTGATCACCTCTAATTCAAACTCTTTCCATCCAACGAGCGACTCTTCCACGAGAACGGTACCGACGGGGCTCAACTCCATCGCACGTCGAACCATCGGCTCGTAGTCTTCTTCNCGCTCGACCGTACCTCCACCGGTTCCACCCATGGTAAAACTCGGGCGAAGAATACAGGGGATCCCCACTTCGTTACGGGCTTGGTGCATCTCTTCCTCAGAGCCCACCATGGCGCTTCGNGGCAGCCCCACACCAATCTTTTGCATCGCTGCCTTGAACAACGCACGATCCTCAGCCTTGTTAATGGCTTCNAGATTGGCGCCGAGAAGCTCCACACCATGCTGTTCGAGAACCCCCGACTCAGCCAAGCTCACCGCTGTGTTGAGCGCCGTTTGTCCGCCGAGCGTCGGAAGCAGCGCATCGGGCTTTTCCACCTCGATGATTCGGGCCACCGTTTCAGGGGTAATCGGCTCAATGTAGGTTGCGTCTGAAAACTCTGGATCCGTCATGATGGTGGCGGGATTTGANTTTACAAGNATGACGCGAAAGCCTTCTTCCCGAAGCGCTTTGCANGCTTGNGTTCCNGAGTAATCAAATTCGCAGGCTTGACCGATGATAATCGGNCCCGAGCCGATGAGGAGGATGGAGCGGATATCCTGACGACGGGGCATCGAAGGACCTCCTCGTTGTCGCTATTGAGGACCTGTCTNAAGGACNGCNAAGCGCAACGCTTTGCCNCACCGGAATCGTGGCAGTCNTTTCGATTTCACTTGGATCACNCTGCTNGCATCCCGNGGATGNCGTCCTTCGCGGGCTTCNTAATGCTTCACCGTGAACGTCCCCAAACCCCTCAACTCAATGCGCTGTCCNTCGACAAGGGCATCGGTCATGGACCGAATGATCGTTCCAACCACCGTCGTCGCCTGATCNTGTGTCANGTTATCGGCATGAAGGCGATCCACCATACCATCGATGATGTCGGAGCGACGGAGACTCGGAAAATCGGTATTACTTGCCACGGTAAAGGCTCCTCGTGGGGAAGTCGATCAAGGGTGAGCGGGGGCGGTCTTGGAGTATTTCNCCCCGCCTGTCAAACAAGCCCTGCAANTGGGACATCATGCCAAGAGACGCTTCATTGCCTTGCCCATGTCAGCAGGGGAATCAACCACTTCGACACCAGCTGCGCGNAGAGCCGCTTTTTTGCCATCCGCTGTACCACTACCACCGCTGATGATNGCNCCCGCATGCCCCATNCGCTTGCCCGGCGGTGCCGTCGCTCCTGCGACGAAGCCCACGACGGGCTTGGTCACGTGCTCGGCGATGTAGGCAGCTGCGGTCTCCTCAGCNTTACCGCCGATCTCACCAATCATGACGATCCCATCGGTATCTGGATCCGCCTCAAAAGCTGCGAGGCAATCGATNAAGTTGGTTCCAATCATCGGATCGCCACCGATNCCGATGCATGTGGACTGACCGATACCGAGAGCACTTAGTTGGCCGACGGCCTCGTAGGTCAGAGTACCCGATTTCGAAACGACGCCAATGCGTCCAGGTTGATGGATATGCCCTGGCATGATCCCGATCTTGCAGTGACCTGGAGTGATAATCCCTGGGCAGTTGGGGCCGATCAATCGGGTGTTCGACTCCTCCATCGCCCGTCTCACCTTAATCATATCCAACACGGGGACGCCCTCAGTGATGCAAACGACAAGTTCGACGCCGGCATCAACAGCCTCGAGAATGGCATCTGCTGCAAAGGGCGGCGGCACGAAGATCACCGAGGCGTTTGCCCCCGTGGCGGCCCGTGCCTCCTTGACGGTATTGAAGACAGGCACGCTATCGCCAAAGGTTTGCCCTCCTTTGCCCGGAGTCACTCCAGCGACGATCTGCGTCCCGTACTCCAGCATGAAGTTGGAATGACGACCGCCATCACGACCCGTAATCCCCTGCACAACCAATCGGGTATTGGAATCGACCCAGATACTCATGATGCACCTCCCGCAGCGGCAACCACCTTCTCGGCTGCGTCACCCATGTCGCCCGCTGAAATAATCGGCAACCCGCTCTCTGCAAGCTTCCGCTTGCCTTCGTCCACATCGGTGCCCTCCAGCCGCACGACCAGGGGAACGTCCAGTCCGATTTGACGCGCTGCAGCGATCACACCGTCTGCGATCACCGAGCAGCTCATGATGCCGCCAAAAATATTCACCAGGACTGCCCGCACATTGGCATCTTCGAGAATCAACTTGAAGGCTGCTGTCACCTTCTCAGCATTCGCCCCTCCCCCCACATCGAGGAAGTTTGCAGGCTCACCACCATAGAGCTTAATCGTGTCCATGGTCGCCATAGCCAGCCCGGCACCGTTCACCAAGCAACCAATGTTTCCATCGAGCGCAATGTAGGCGAGGTCGTACTCACTGGCTTTGACCTCCCGAGGGTCTTCCTCGGTAAGATCCCGCATCTGAGCAATCTTTTGCTGTCGGTAGAGTGCATTGGAATCGAAGTTAAACTTTGCGTCTAAGGCAATCAATTCACCGCTGCCCGTGACCACGAGCGGATTGATCTCGGCGAGGGAAGCGTCCCGCCCCTTAAAGGCAGCGTATAAGCCATGAACCATCTTGCCAAAATGGCGAACAGACTTCCCTTCCAAGCCCAAGCCGAAAGCCAACTCACGGGTTTGGTAATCCACCAAACCGGTGGCTGGATCGATCCAGACTTTAAGAATCTTTTCCGGTGTCTCTTCAGCCACCTTTTCGATGTCCATACCGCCTTCGGTACTGGCCATGATACAGATGCGCTGCTCTTCCCGGTCCGGAACGATGGCACAGTAGAGCTCTCGAGCAATGTCACAACCTGCCTCGACCAGGACTTTGAGAACTTCTTTACCCTCCGAGCCCGTTTGATGGGTCACCAACTGCATCCCTAAAATGGACTGTGCATGAGCGTGGGCTTCATCGGGGTTGTGCGCTAACTTGACACCCCCGCCCTTCCCACGCCCCCCGGCATGGATCTGCGCTTTGACGACACAAATTCCACCGCCCAACTTCTCAGCGGCGGTTCGGGCCTCCTCTGGTGTATCGCAGATGTAGCCCTCCGGGACAGGGACTCCAAAATCTCGCAGAACCTCTTTGCCCTGATACTCATGAATCTTCATGCTTGCTCCTTTGTCGCCTCTTGCATGGCAAACACCAGCTTTAAGGCGCCAGCTCTGGCTTTTTCAATCTCTGGCTCGTCCCCATCGAAACTGGCACCGTAACGAACACCTGAATCAAGCTTCACACGGTGTCGCACTCGAATCGTCGCCGTCAGTCGCTGCAGTGACTCGCCCGTCCGTACTCGAAGATCCACTCGCGCCCGTTCGCCAGGGCTCAAAATGTGGGGGAACTCGTTGTCTAACTGGAAGGCGAGACCGCCGGCTCCGACATCATGCACGATGATGGAGCGATTCACGGGATCTCGCACCTGAGTCACCGTCGAGCCGCGCCGGGAAACGACCATACCGTCGTAAACAAACTCCACGCGTTCGACCAACCGGACTTCAACGGGACAACGGTGATAGCGCCGCCGCTGCAACTCATCGAGTCGGTAGGGATAGGCGATCAATGTGGCAGGCGTAGGGGCAAGCCCGCCTTCCCGTTCATAGGTGGCACTACCCACAACAACGCCGGTCTCGAATCGGAAGAGTCGCAATCCCAGCACCAACCGTCCGTCCAGTGCTTCCCCCGGCGCAAGTAGCGCATCCTCACCGGCCAAGACAGGGCGAGTGACCACCAGCAACGGACGCCCTTCGTGACTGTAGGAATCCAGTAATCGACAACTGAAGTCGTGGGAGTCTCCAATATGGGAAAAGATCAACTCAGCTTGAGAGGCTACCGCCTCACGAATCATCCGCTCCACATGCGCTGGAATAATAACACCTGTACCAACCATCGAGTTTAACCCAACAACTCGGCGACAGCGTTACGTTCAGCTACCAACTCGTCGGCGGTCGCCCGGAGTTTAGTCATTGCCGTCTCGCTGTGTTCCAAGCCAGCAACGATGGAATATTCACCACCGGTGACGGTCACAGGAAATGAGTAAATCAAGCCTTCGGGCAACCCATATTCCCCACGGCTCGGCACTGCCATGCTCGTCCAATCATCAGCAGCTGTCCCAGCCTCCCAGAGCGCCATGTGGTCCACGGCCGCAGACGCTGCCGAGGCTGCACTGCTTGCGCCGCGGGCATTGATAATTGCCTTTCCGCGAGTCGCCACGGTCTGGAGGAACTCACCAGCAAGCCAATCCGCACTGACGAGGTCGGTTAAGGGTCGGCCGTTGACACGGGCATGATGATAGTCAGGAAACATCGTATTGGAGTGGTTGCCCCAAATGCCCATCCGACTCACATCGGAAGCCTGGCAATCAAGCTTGCCGCAAATTTGTCCGATCGCCCGGTTTTGATCCAACCGAGTCATAGCTGTAAACCGTTCATTCGGGACGTCGGGTGCGCTGTGCATTGCGATCAGCGCATTCGTATTGCAGGGATTACCCACGACGATCACCCGGAGGTCGTCGGCAGCATGATCGTTCAGGGCACGACCTTGTCCCGTGAAAATCGGCCCATTGACCTTGATCAGATCCGCCCGGTCCATGTTGGCTGTCCTTGGTCGGCTGCCGACCAAAAACGCTCGCTGGCACCCCTCGAAAGCGATGTTGGGATCATCACTGATGTCAATGCTGTGAACCAGAGGAAACGCAGAATCCATGAGTTCCATGACAACCCCTTCCAGCGCGCCCATGGCCGGGGGGATCTCGAGGAGTCGTAAACGAATCGGCTGATCGGGTCCGAAACAGCTGCCCGAGGCCAGCCGAAAGAGGAGAGCATAGCCTATGTTCCCAGCGGCGCCGGTCACAGAGACAGTCAGGGGTGCAGTCATCGTTCGGTCCTTCTCTTCAGCCGGCGTGCGCAGGGCACATGTTCCGACTTTGTTAAGCAAGGGTCCCTCCGCGCTCCACCATGACTTGTCAAGGGGAGAGAGAGGTGTTCGAAAGAGCTATGGGCCGGCTCGAACGAAATCTACGAGAAATGATGAAGCTGCTCAGCGAGGCCGAAGGCCGTCGTCGGGCATGGCGGCGCCTGAACTCAATGCTTTCGGATCCTGGAGCAGAGTTGGATTCCATGGTCATTCGCGAGGATGCCAAAGAGGCTGGCCCCGCCACCCGGGTTCTTTTCATTTTGCCCTCGCTGGGGACAGCCTTCTTTGTGATTCTTTCACTGCGCCCTGTGGGCATTCTCGGACGAGTTGCCAGTGACCTGCTCGCCGTCGTGATCCTACCGAGCATCTTAGCTTGGGGCCTGCCCAAAGTCCTGCTCCTCGCAGACCAAGTGGGCACCGCAAACTATCGCCGCTGGCGAACCTACTGCTGCCATGCACTCGTCCCAGCGCTTGGAATGGCCTTTGTCGCCCGAATTGTATTCTACTTCTCAGGGCTACTGGCAGCGTTCTGCGTCGGACTTGGACTCGTTCTCAGCAGCCGCGCCTTCATCGCAGCTCATGATGAATGGTTAGACTTGCCTGAATCCGGCCGATGGACAGCGGGAGTTCTCTACTTTCTCTGCCTACTCACCTGCGGACTGGCCACGGGATTCTTACTCGATGCCGGAATCCTTGCGCGCAGCGCTTAGCCGGTCATCGAGGCGTATCCCCAAAGAGAGAGGATCGCCTCGTCTCTAGGCTTCAGACTTCGACCCGTCCTTCTTTTGACCGAAGAGTTCTTCGTAGCTGCGGGTCGAACCCTTGCTGCGAATGGCAGCCTTGCGCTTCGTTCCCTGACTCGCCTGCTTCTTGGCACGGATATTTCGGGTCTGCTGGGTGTTACTTGCCATCGATCGGACTCCTGAAAGGTGCGGCGCTATAATGGAAGCCGCTGGTCAAAGCTAGGGCGAAGTCACAGTAAAACTGTAAGACCCGGTAGCAAATGCACTGAAGGCGCGGATCTTGATGAAAACTTGCTGCCCCACCTCAAGTTCATGGGCGACCAGGCAATTGCTTCCAACACCACCGTCGTCGTTGGTCGCCAACAGAGCCCCTTCCGCATCTTCTAAGCTGCACACCACGTCGAGATTACCACTACTTTCAACCTGCCATCGACCCGCTGCATTTGCCGTCATGGAGAAATAGTCAATGTCACCGGACTCCTCGATGGCAGCAGCCATGGGCTCGCCCACCGCATTCAGCGGACTAGCGCTCGCCCGATCATCGCCGTGCAAGTCAGCGTTCGGATCCTCTCCTGGAGCGATGAGTTCGACCTCATAGGCTCCGGTTCGCGTGTTGTTGAACCCCGCAACCTCGAAATAGTAAGCGCTACCCACGGCAAGCACCCGACTGATGCTGCAGTTCAAGCCAAGCCCGCCATCGTCGTTGGCATCCAACTCGTTGCCGTCGGCATCTAAAAGTCGGCAGATCACGTCCACATTGCCTGTGGTACGAACAGTCCATTCCCCCGCTTCGTTGGGGTCGATCCGGAAGACATCAATGTCACCCATGGCTTCCAACTCGCCAGCAACACCCCCCGGAGGCAGGACTCGAGCGGCCGCTATTTCATTGCCGTGATCATCGCCAGGCACTGGCTCCTCAGGCTCGTCGGGCTCTACCGGATCCTCAGGCTCTACGGGCTCCTCGGGCTCTTCAGGCTCCTCAATGGGTTCCTCCGGCTCAGGTTCTCTTACACCACCTCCGGCAGGGGCTGTGACCTGCAAGGTGTACTCACCCGTGCCGCCCATGAACGCACTGACTTGAACACGGTATTCCCCCTCAGCGAGAATCTCATGCTCGATGCGACAGTTGGTCTGCTCACCACCGTCATCATTGGTCGCCAACTCGGCTCCCTCGACCGTGTATAGCCTGCAGATTGTATCAAGGGTGCCGCTGGTTTCCACGCTCCAGATACCCGGCTGGTCCACTTGAAACCGGAACCAATCCACGTCCTCTCGCATGCCGATCTCGCCGGAGATCTGGGCGCCCACGGCGATCAGCGTCCCTTCGTCGGAGAGGTCCGAATGATCGTCAGGGACGATGGCTTCCTCTTCCCGACAGTCGGGACCGCAACCGTCTCCAGCGACATTGTTTCCGTCGTCGCATTCCTCAAACAGACCTAACTCGCCATCGCCGCATTCACCGAAGAGACCACCGAGACCACCTCCACCGCCGCCGCCTTCACGTTGGCAGTTGCTATCGCAGCCATCACCGTCGACCCGATTACCATCGTCACAACCCTCTTGGGGCTCGACTTCGCCGTTCCCGCAAACGCTCGGCGTTTCTTCCCGACAGGCTGCTGAGCATCCATCGCCACTCCGACGGTTCCCGTCGTCACAGGCCTCACCAGGCTCCACACGCCCGTTACCACACTCGCTCTGAACACCTTCGATCACCGAAATATCGAGATCATAGGTTCCCCCAACGCCTCGATCGAGAAGGATCTCGACCGTATAGGTCCCACCCGCAATGAGGCGCTGCTCAAGTTTGCAGTTGTCGGCCTCTCCACCACCGGCGTCTTGGACCAGTGTCCGCCCAGCCCGATCGAGCAGTTGGCACGCCGTGGCCAGGTCGCCCCGTGTCTGAATGCGGTGGACCTCACTTACCCCAGCGGTAAAGCTGACGTAGTCCTTATCGTCGGCGTCGAGTCGTCCGGGCATTCGGCTTGGAACTTGGATCGACGTGGCTTCACCGGCCGTATCGCCGTACCGATCTTCACCTTCCTCCGGATATCCTGACTGCCCACCGCCACCGATTGGATCGGACGGATTACCGGGGCCCCCAGCATCACAGCGGACCTCATCCTGGCCGCCACTGCAATCTTCATTACCATCACATACCCACTCGGCGGGGACACATTCGGTCCCACCGCAGAGAAACTCATCCGCGCCACAAGCACCCCGAGCAAAGGGTTCATCATTGCCAGCGCGAGGGTCAGGACCACCGCAGGCGGTGATCAGGGAGAGGGCGAACAGACTCAACAGTAACTTTCGCATCAGCATCCCGGGCGGTCGACGATACCGCTTCTATTCAGATCATAGGTCGAAACCCTTCGGCAGAGAATCGGACATTCCTCCGACCTACAGGTCTCCGATGCTATCAGAATGCTGCGAAAATCACCACGCAACACCTCCGAACCGGTGCAAATATGCTGGCATTTACTAACGTGCCAATGTTCCCACCAACTCCGTTTTCGGAGCGATCAATCGGCGGAGGCCACTGCACAGCCCGTCGGCGCCAACCTGTACCCGCAACCTTTCGATCCCCTCGGGCGTTGACTCCTCGAGTTCGAGTGAACGAGTACCGTCCTGGCCCACGGCGAGCACGTCGACTTTGATCTCTCGTATCCAGGGTCTCTCGGCCATGGGCACTCGAAAGGTTCGAGTCGATGCGGGTGCTTGTTCTTTCGCCCAGTGGTAAATCGCCCCCCTCGAGGTGAGGGGAACGTTCTTCAGGGTGAATTCGATGGGTTGCCCCTCGTCGACGCCAGTGACTCGATAATCACTATTTTCCAGCCGATAGAAGGTCGCCGAGGCCACTCTACGACCATCGAAAGTTGCGGCACTGGTCATTTCATCGAGCGTGCCATCAGGTAAAGTCACCTGACGGCTACTTGCATCATGGGCGTGAAATTCGGCTCCTCCATTGCCTCTTTCAAAGAACAATGTGGACTCCGAAAAGTAGAGGTTTCCGTCCTCACCCGTTCCCATTGCTTCCGTTTGGTAACCCTGGACTTCATTGCCGTCTGCCCCTTGCACTGAGAGATAGAGAAGTGACTTGGTGGGCAGGCGCTGATCAACGGCTCCTTTCCATAGCAAGCCCTGAGCAATCTGCGACGCATGGGAAACCAGACGATTACGATCATCATGAGCGCCATCGACGCAATAGATGCGAGCGACATGATGAGCGATCACAAGGGCGGGTACGGAATCCACCGTACCGTCCTTCGACTTGAGTTCCAGATGCAGCCCATACATTGGGAAGCCGTTAACTCGACTCACCCAAGGATTGAGCAGCCGAAACCCGTCACCGGTGGGGACCTTACTCCAACCATCGACCGTGTTGCGTAGCGCACTGTAAAAAAGTGCGCCGGCGTCCGCTTGAGCGGCGCCAGCGATGACACAAGTCAAGTCCATGTCGCGGGATTTTGCCGAGAGCATGTACCCGATCCCAGACTTGGTTAGCGTGACTTCTCCGGGAAGCATCTTTGTCAATTTGATGATGCCATCTGGGCTCCCATGGACTGCTTGAGCCCTCTCGAAGGGGTCGGCTTTTGGTGCCGGTGTCGAGGCGCAAGAAACCCACAGAGGGAGGCATAGAAACACGGGCAAACGGGTCATAATCGACTCCTTCGTCAGGCGCCCTTAAAGAGTCATCGCCCCTTTGGCGAGGCGCTTATCGAACGAGAAAGCGAAAGGTCCCGCGGTAGGCTTTATCCGCCGGTAAGGTGGCGCCGCCATTCGTTGTAATGTTGCCCGCTGCGTCAAACATCACCTCATGGGCAGGGGTGAAACCCGAGAAACTTCGAACTCCACAACCACTTCCTGGTGAACTGTGTCGATGACTCATAGCCGACAACACCACATTGCATGCGTAACAGTCGCCGGTGTTGACCACCAAGACGTAGCCATTGCCCCAAGATCCCCCCCAACCTGAATTGCCGCTATCAAAACCGGAAATGGTTAGAAAACGACCATCGTTGAGCGTCACTGGACGGCTGTGTTGGGAGTTGCGCTGGTACTGCGAACCCGAACCGTTGGTGCTGGTCAGGTTCGTGTAATTCCATGCCCCATCTCGATTTCCCTTCGCTTGATACACCGGCAGTCCATTCCCATCTTCGAGGTGAACCATGAGTTCAACTCCGGTCTCTGGGCTCATGGTAAAGTCTACACAGGGGTGCGCCCAGGTGCTATTATTGCAATCGATGTCGACGGCATCGGTATTCTCGAAGCCATAACATGCGGTCCAGCCGCCACCGTCGTAATCCATGTCGCAGTAGGTCTCGACGGCATCGCCCGTATCGCCACCATTGATGTCGATCCAATACATGCCGCTGGGCGCTGTGGGAGCGGCATCGATGATCGCACGACACGTACGAGCAGCATCCTCCCGAACAAGTCCCGGAGTGTTCCGAGTGCATTCCTCACTGCAGGGGTTATCCTCCCCGTTCAGTTCCCCATCATCGCAAGCTTCCTCGCCGACGTGAACAAAACCATCACCGCAGACTGGAAGGACACAGCCGGAGACGCAGTCATTGGTGTTGTCGTCGTCACCGTCATCGCAGGCTTCAAAACCCGCCTCACCTTCATCGAGATCTTCTCGAACCACACCATCACCGCAGATGGCCTCCGCACAGACATCGGTGCATTCGTCTTCAGCGTTCTCATTGCCGTCGTCACATTCTTCGTTGTTCTCCCAAATGATGGCGTCGCCGCAACGAGCTTCTAGGCAGCGATCCGTACAGGCGTCCGTGGCCACCAAGTCCCCGTCATCGCAGGCTTCATAGCCCACGTCGCCCTGTTGTAGATCAAGGCGCCGAACCCCATCGCCGCAGCGAGCTTCTGCACAATCATTTCGGCAACCATCACTCTCCACCGCATTGCCGTCGTCACAGGCCTCATAGCCCTCGGTTCCGGGGGCGAGATCAAGGCGTCGAACCCCGTCACCACAAGCGGCAAGTTGACAGGTATTGCGGCAGCCATCCGTGTCATCATCGTTACCGTCATCACAGCGCTCCAGCCCGTCTCGCACGACCCCGTCACCGCAGCGGGCGATGCGACAAAGATTAGTGCAAAGGTCGGTTTCTACCTCATTGCCGTCATCGCATTCCTCCACGCCGGGCACCAAGATGCCATCACCACAGCGGGCTTCCAGGCAGTTCGAAAGACAACCGTCATTCTCCACTGCGTTCCCGTCGTCACATTCTTCGTAGCCCACTTCACCCGCTGCCCGATCTGCTCTTTGAATCCCATCACCACAGTGCGCTGGCTCGCATTGATTGGTACACGCATCGGTACCGTCCAGATTGCCATCATCGCAGCGCTCCCAAAGGGCTTGGATCCCGTCACCACAGCGCGCCTCAGCACAGGCGTTGGTGCACGCATCCGTGTCCAATAGATTCCCATCATCACAGGCTTCGAAGCCGGCTTCTTCGGGCTCCAAGTCCCGGCGGGTGATGCCGTCGCCGCAGCGGGCCGGCAAACAAGCTCGGGTGCAGGCATCCTGGTCATTGCCATTGCCGTCATCGCAGGCTTCCTGCCCGGCGTGCACGGCACCATCACCGCAGCGGGCCGGAGCGCAGTTGTTCAAGCAACTGTCCGTATCCACCCCATTGCCGTCATCGCAAAGTTCGCCAATCTGCAACACGCCATCGCCACAACTGGCCGGCTGGCAATCGGTACATGAGTCACTGGGGTCGGCATTGCCGTCATCACAGCCTTCGCCCGGTCCCAAAACGCCATCACCACAACGGGCTTCCACACAATCGTTCAGGCAATGATCGCTGTCGTCATCGTTACCGTCATCGCAGGCCTCAAAACCCAATTGGCCTCGCTGCCGATCCTGGCGCAGGACGCCATCACCGCAGCGAGCCTCGATGCAGTTGCTTAGACAGGCGTCTTCTTCCACCTCGTTGCCATCGTCGCACCGCTCGAAATCATCGCTTCCCTCCCCTTGGTCCACCCGCAAAAAACCATCGCCACAATCGGCGACACGACAGCCCTCCACACAACCGTCTTGCCAGTTGGTGTTGCCGTCATCGCATTCTTCGTAGCCGGGATCCTCCGGGCCTAGATCCTGTCGCTGGACCCCATCACCACATTGGGCTGGCTGGCAGGAGCCCGTGCAGCTGTCGGTGTGCTCTAGGTTACCATCGTCGCAGAGTTCACCCATTTCCACTTTGCCATTACCGCAACTGGCTTCCGTCTCACGGACCACCACTTGCTCACCACAGGCGAGAACGAGAAGAACAGGTGCAAAGAAAAGGGTATTTTTCATGGGCGCTCCGCAGGTGCGGCACATTAGCTCAGGGGGAGGCAGCCTGTCACGTCAGGGACAAAAAATCCCTTAAGGAACCGCCAACCGAGCCTCCACCGCAGCGACGAAGCGGGTCACATCACCATCACAAGCTTTCAGGTCCTCATCGCCCAGGAGCATCTCCCACCCACTTCCCCGATCCACCACCAGGCAAGGCGTCTGCCCCTGGGTAAAAGCGGCTAAATCACTGGGCTGCTCATCCAGATGAACCATGTCAATGCGTTCGGGGCGCTCGTCCATCCACTGGCGGAACGCCTGCTTCATCCGGACGCCACCATGAGTGATATCACAAAGAGAGCAGTGCACGCCCCGAAGGAGCCCAAGGGCGTAGCGCAACTCGCCCATAAAACTGCCATCAGCGTGATAAACACCAACCAATTGAATCGGCTCGCTCAGTGCAGACATCTCCATCGATGGACTCGGTTAAAATCCAGCGAAAGGATTCCCCATGAAGAAGGGGTTTTCTCCGGTGCTGTGGTCGGTAGCGTCCTCGACTGTGAGCACTTCGGGAAACTCGTCCTTTATTGCGGTCTCTATGCCGTATTTCATGGTGGCTGCGCTCGCACCACAACCGTGACACCCGCCCCCCATTTTCATCGTGACGAGACCCTTTTCTTCATCAACAGCATCGATCTCAACCCAGCCGCCGTGGCTTGCTAGACTCGGGTTGATCATCTCCTCGACAAAATCCGCCAATCGACCATGTAGACTCTCAGGGTCCAGTGCTCTGGCTGGATTCGGAACAGCACCTTCCTCATTGTCACCCTGCGCCTCAGGTTCCCCAGTCGGTTGATGCTCGCTCTGCTCAGCAGAAGCCTCAATCGCCTCAGAGGGGTCGCTTTTCACCTCAGAAGAATCATTCTCATCGGAACCTTTTCTGATCCCGCTCTCGATCTCTTCTTTTCCCGACATATTATTACCCCGATTTCTTACGCCGGTATTCTAGCGGATCCTTGCAACGAAAACCAACCGCAATTGCCAGCAAACGGGAATGAAGGTAGGCGCACAGCGCCTTTTAGGCAGGAGCAACACGATGAGTCTTATGACCGGATCAGTGCCGCATGTCCTTGACGCCATCGGGCAAACCCCCTTGGTACGACTCAACCAGATGGCGGCCCATGTGCCGGCGAACATCTACGTCAAACTCGAATACTTGAACCCGGGGGGTTCAACCAAAGACCGTATTGGGCTCAATATTATCAACCAGGCTGAGGCAGCAGGCTTGATCCAACCTGGGGGTACGATCGTCGAGGCCACCAGCGGCAACACGGGGATGGGTCTCGCTCTTGTTGCAGCCGTCCGTGGATACAAATGCATCTTCGTCATGCCCGATAAGATGAGCGAAGAGAAAATCGCCAGTCTCCGAGCGGTGGGCGCCAAAGTGATCATGACGCCCACCAATGTGGAGCCCGATGATCCCCGCTCCTATTATTCGGTGAGTCGTCGCATTGCCGAAGAAACTCCGAATGCATTTTACGCCAACCAGTACTTCAACCCGTCTAATCCTCAAAGTCACTACCTCAGTACAGGGCCGGAACTTTGGCATCAAACAGGCGGTGAGATTGATGTCTTCGTTGCGGGCCTCGGTACCGGTGGCACCATCTGCGGAACAGGTCGCTACCTGCGTGAGCATAAACCCGAAATTAAGCTGATCGGCGCTGATCCGATCGGCTCCATCTATTACGATTTGAAGCGCACAGGTAAGATGGTACAGGCGCACCCCTACAAGGTCGAAGGGGTTGGAGAAGACATTCTGCCCAGTACGATCGACATCGATATCATCGACGAAATCATCCAGGTCACGGATCATGAATCATTCCACGCCAACAGGGACCTGGCTCGCAAGGAGGGGGTCCTCACGGGGGGCTCCGGTGGTTTGGCGGTGATGGCAGCGATTCGGTATGCGGAACGCACTCAAAAGGAAGAGAATATCGTCGTGCTTCTTCCCGACTCAGCCATGCGCTACCTGACGAAACAGTTTAACGACACATGGATGGCGGAAAATGGCTTTCTTGGCCCGGAAACGAGTGTCGGAACCGTCGCTGATCTGCTCGCTGAGCAGACGTCCTTAATCAGCCTCGCCGGCAACACCATCGTTTCGGAGGCTGTCGCTCTGATGCGCGAGAATGATGTTAGCCAACTGCCTGTACTCGCCGACGATGGCTCAGTCCTTGGGGTGTTAACGGAGCGCAACCTGTTGCAACATCTTCTCTCTCAACCGAACGATCAAGCAACGGCGGCCGATCTTGTGGAGTCCAACTTCGCAACCGCTGAACTCGACACACCGTTGTCCGCCCTCGCCCCGCACTTTCGAAACCATCAAGTGGTGCTTGTCACCGAAGGGGACCAACTCACGGGGATCGTCACGGAAATCGATCTCCTTGAGCGACTCACTCAGGTCGTCGGAGGGTAGCCATTTGGGGCTTGAAAGCCTGAGCGACCTGATTCACCGACGACTGAGTCGACGGGAGATGATCGGCCAGACAGCCCTCGCCGTTGCTGGATTCAGCTTGGGGTGTCACCATCTCGATCGGGGCGCCACAAAATCCGGTCGAAGAGCCCTCCCGAAGCCGACAACTCGTTTCGCCGAGGTGGCACCAGGCATCGATGATCAACTCCACGTCCCCGAGGGATACGAAGCACACGTTCTGCTCCGCTGGGGTGCGAGTTTAGAGGATGGTTCCGATTATCCGGGAGATCTGGCTCACATCACAGCGGATGAGCAACGACAGCGCTTCGGTACCAACTGCGATTTCACTGTCTTCGTCCCACTGCCCGCCGTTGAAGGGGAGCAACGGGGACTCCTGTGCGTCAACCATGAACTGACAATCGCCCGGGTCATGTTCCCAAACATGCCACCGGGACGTCGAGACAGCATGCCTCTGCTGACCCGGGAGCAATGCCAAACAGAACTCGCCGCCCATGGGCACAGCGTTGTTGAGATTCGGCTTCGGAACGGCAACTGGCACGTCGTCCCCGGCAAATACACGCGCCGTTTTGACGCGGACAGGACCCTCTTTAAGATGAGTGGCCCTGCAGCGGGGCATGAACGCCTGAAGACCTCCGCTGACCCCACGGGACGATCTGTTGTGGGAACCTTTGCAAACTGCTCTGGAGGTCTGACGCCCTGGGGTACCGTCCTGATCGCCGAAGAGAATGTGGACAACTATTTTGGTGGTCAGCCCGGCGACGGCGTCGAAGCAGCCAACATGGCACGACTCGGTATTCGGGGCAAACCAGACTTCGGTTTTTGGCGCTTTTGGGATCGCTTCGATGTCAGCAAAGAGCCCCGTGAACCCAATCGATTTGGTTGGATGGTCGAATACGATCCATTGAACCCCGCTCAACAACCTGTGAAGCGAACTGCACTCGGACGTTTTAGTCATGAAGGGGCAGCGTGTACCGTCGCGGAGGATGGGCGCGCAGTGATCTACATGGCCGACGATTCAAGCATGGAGTATTTGTACCGTTTCATTAGCGACGAGCCAGCCGACCGGGGTGGAGATCTCTTGGATCGAGGTGTTCTTTCCGTCGCCCGCTTCGCCGAAACAGGCACCATGGATTGGGTCGATCTGGTCTATGGGCAAGGGCCTCTGACCCCGGACCACGGCTTTATGGATCAAGGAGATGTCCTGATCGAAACGCGTCGGGCTGCAGAACTGCTCGGAGCGACCCCAATGGATCGCCCTGAGGGTATCGCCGTCGATCCAGCGACAGGCAAAGTCTACGTGGCGTTGACCTACAACCGGAAACGGAAACCAGAGGAGATCGACGCTGTCCACCCCCGAGCGGGTGATGCCTACGGACAGATTCTGGAACTCTCACCGCCGAATCCCAAGGGCCATCAGGCTACGACTATGGCTTGGGAAGCGCTGATCCGTTGCGGCGACCCAGNNCGTCATGAGGGAACGATGTACGGCTCGGGATTAAGCGANCGAGGNTGGGNGACCTGCCCCGACAATTTACGATTCGACCCCAACGGGCGACTTTGGGTCTGCACGGACGGNATGGAATGGGTGGGTCAAACCTGTGATGGAATCTTTCTTTGTCCGGTGGGAGGCGAAGAGCGAGGCGTTCCCAGACGCTTCCTACGCGTACCGACGGGAGCCGAGTGCACCGGACCATCGTTCACTCCTGACGGGCGTACGCTTTTCGTCAGCATTCAGCATCCAGGCGCCCATTACAATGCCACCNTGAGCAACCCGCGATCCACCTGGCCCCANGGACAGANNGGACGTCCCCCCCAACCGTCAGTNGTGGCAATTCGTGCCACCGATGGCGGTGTCATCGGTGGTGGCTAGCNTGGGGGNATAGAAGNTCAGTACTTGATCAGNTCGAGCCCACCTGGATAGGCATANCTCACGTGACTATCGAAGGCGTAAACCATGATTCCGAANCGGTCGCCCTNGGTCGATTCGATCACATGGGGCCCCTCGTCCACTCGGAGGATGAGACTGCCCTGACCTGAACGGCCAAAGGCTTGCCACTCTTGCAAAAGGCAGGGCGCTTCATTGGGATCGTCTCGATCCGTGCAAGGCATTTCNGCGACGGGGTGTCCGTCGAGTTCAATGCCCATCCCTTCCGGTCCCACGACATTCACGTAGTCCACATGGTAGGTGCTCGGTGTCAGAAACATATACTCCGCTCGATACTGATCCATCGGAGCNACCACCATCATCGCCGGATCACCCGCNTGAGCAGCTAAGCCTGTCGACTCCTGACCGCTCATAAAGTGAACCATGGCAAAGCGCTGCTCNGCCTCCGCCACGAAACCGATTTGTGTGTTGAACTCGCAATTTTCATGGGGTCCCAACACCAAGGTCGAGCCCTGAAGAAAATCAATGCACGCTGGAATTGGTGAGCCCACGCCGTAGGGAATTCCCGCCTCCACCGACGCTGCGAGCAGTTGGTCGATCGGCGGNTCGTAAGTAATTTGAGCGCCATCTTCGCCAGCGATCAACCGNAAGTAACCGGTCTCCCGGNTACTCTGTGGATTCCGGCGNTGAAAAGGGGCGCCCACNTAGCGACGNCCCCAGGTCTCATCGGGCAGCAGTTGCTCCTCGAGATGATCGCAGGCTCGGCTGCCAAAGGGGAGTTGACTGCAGACAGCGCCACCAAAAACACCCACTGGCTTGTCCGNTTCCACCCGAAGACCGGTCAGATCGCCCAGATTTCCCGACTCCAGATTCAAGGTTTGAAACTGNTGNAGCGTCACCGTCGCCCANCCCTCTCCATCGGGAACCGGNATGCCCTGGCGATCNAAAATCAACGTGTGATTCGGCGCNTGATCAAAATACAAATCGACCCGCGTNTCGTCCTGGGTACCAACGAGCGTCACCGTCCCTGGGTAGTAGTTACCGCCAAAGGGCCAACTCGGTCCTGCAAACGCATGATANCGANGCCCCAAACCGGAGACTGGCAACAGTAGACTCGCATCATTGGATGCGTTGGTATTACANCANANAGGATTGAACTGATAGACGACNACCGGACGGCTACTCAGCAATCGGAGTCCTCGATAATCGAGCCCCGTACCTCGTCCGTTTAGAGCAGTGGGTCCCACATTGAAGCGATCTCCGTTGACCATGATGAGGAGGGTCGCCGTNCCNCCTGNAGGAATGACAACATCGTCGATCGGGCCGCTCAACTGTCCTTGCCCTGGAACCACTTGCCGCTGAGCATCTCGCACCTCTGAATGNAGCACGACGCCTGGCGGTGTCACCTGGCGATTCGAGATCATTTCGGCAAAGGCAGGCGCCGATCCTGCATGCGCTTTGTAGGTCACGTCCACGGTCACAGATCCGTCCATCGGATTGGCGACAACCAACGCATAGGGATGTTGTTCGTGCCCAAGAGTCGTCAGATTGCCCAACTCGGCTGCGAAGAACTCGCAGCCCATGTAAGACGTGTTTCCAATCTCCAGTTCACACTGCCGAACGCAGCGCCCGCCAGCACACACTTGTCCAGCTTCTCGGTCGCAACTTTGCTCGGCGTCCCAGCCGTTTCGAGACCCATTGCACAGGCCGATGGTGTGCTCGTCGAAACAGCCCCGATCGCCTGGGTCACAAAAGGGTCGNTGACAACCNGAGACGCCATCAATTTCGAGACAGATTTCCGACAGTGCCACATTACAACGGACGTCCTCCCATTCGGTGCCACTGGCTGCGCAGCGCTGCAAACTGGGATCTCGATCCGCTCGGTCTTCGCAACGCGTTGATCCTGGCGAGCAAATCTGCGCCTCACAACGGACCCCCTGTTCATCCTGTCGACAGCCTTGACCCGTTGGACACGGATCGGTTTCGAATCGGCCATCCCGAGCACAACGCTCACGGTGCCCCGTTTCATTGCAGCGCTGCTGACCGGGTAGACAATCCGAAAGAACACAAGTTCCCTCGTAGCAAATCTCATCCTCCGAGCAGGTCGACCGAGTTCGATCGGTACCGAAGTTATTGCAGATTTCATACTCAACCACATCGAGGCACAGACGGGTCGAAGCTTGGCACACAACGGGTAGGCATTGATCCTCAACCCGGATTTCCCCAGCACCGCACGGGTCGACGCTTTCGCTTGTCATCTCCCCGCAAGCCAAGAGGAGAAAGCCCCCCCAAAATAGAAATCTCACTGGGATGACTTCGACAAGTTCATGCCCCCAGGGTAAGCGTAGGAGACGAAGGCATCGAACGCATAAACACTCGCTGCAAAGGCAACTCCAGCCTGCGACGACTCCAACCGGTGGGCTCCATCAGAGAGCCGGATCGTGTACCGGACCCAGTGACTATCACCGATCGCTCTGGGTTGCTCCACGAGGAAAGGATCGAGCCCCTCTTCGCCCATGTTCACCAGATCGACGATCACGCCATCCAGAAGCAAATCCACATCCCCTGGGACGGCGACCGTCACGTAGTCGGCGGCATAGGTTGTCGGTGTCATGAAGAGATAGGAAGAGCGCAACTGATCGATGGGCGGAATGATTGTCATGCTGGGATCCCCGGCGGCGATGAGTTGCTCCAACGCCACAGCTTCTTGACCTGCAAACAACTGAGCCACGAGAACGGGACCATCGGCCTCCAGAAAGAAGTCCCCTTGAGTTGAAAAAGCGCAACTTTCCAACCCCGTTAAATGAACCCGCCCCTCGTCGACCAGAGTCGAACATTCGGCGATGCTGCTCGCATAACCTGAGCCTAACTCACCGTCCGAAAGGTGGAATCGAGCGCCCCCTGGACCTGCAAGGACACGGTACCAAGTTGTTTCACCCGCATAGCCCGGATTCCGCCGAATGGGGGGCGTCACAATAAAGCGCCTACCCCATGTGTCGAGAGGGGGGATCATCTCTTCCACGTGATCGGGTGCTCCCATCTGACTGGGCACCTGCATGGACTCGTGACCTGCGTACACGAGAACCCCTTTGCCACCACGGGTCAATACGCGCAGGCCGGTGAGGTCGGGGTTGGGCGTTCCGTTACGAGTCAGAAGGGTCCAAACCTCATCGGCAGCCAGTGTGATCGTCGCCTGGCCTTGCTCGTCAAATTCCACGTTATCGCCGGCGTTCACACGATCCGGTCGCTGGCGCAGCGATGGAGGCAAGACCAAGGTCACTTCGGTATTGTCCGCCAGCGAAGCGATGCTGACGAACCCCGGCTTCTCGAACCACTGCGGTTGAGAGAGGACGACATAATCATCGCCCCCCGCACTCTCGGGAAGCAATAAACTGGCATCGTTGGAGTAGTTAAAGTTGCAACACAGCGGATTGAACTGAAAAGCCGACACAGGAACCGACGAGCCCAGGCGATACCCTGCACTCACCGGACCGACCTCGGCACGGCGCGAGGAGTTCAGCAGCAGAATCGCTGTCCCTTGGGGAGGGACTTCAACAAATTGGACCGCCCCCTGGGGACGGCTGGTCACCACTCCAGTTGGGTCAAGGACCTCGGATTGCACCCGAGCATCAATGAACCCTCCCAGTTCGTTCACAAAAGCGGACAGTAAACGCTGGCCGCTGTCCTGACCTGGGACCTCACCGGCTCGAGCTTGCGTCGTAAACGTCAGCTTTAAACGCCACCCGGCGGGCCGATCGTCCGTGGCTTCGAGTCGAGCACGGGGGTCCAAGTAGGCATCCAGCGAGGACGAGCCGCTGATCGCACGCTCCGGATCATCCAACAAAACATCGACCGCCTGAGCCTCGGTGATGAGTCCCACCAAGCGACCAGACTCCACTTGGCTCCGATCTGCACTTAAACGCCCACCGATTTGGACATCATGAAGTACCAGCCGCTGCTTGCCCAGCGTGATCGCCATGCGCTCAGTCGGATCTGAAACGAAGCACGGAACCGGAATGGCCTCTTCCCCCACCACGCATCGACCTCGTTCTGGCAAACGCAGGCCCGAGAATCCGCCTCCAGGCCGATCGGCTTGCAGTCGACAACGGCCTTGTTCTGAACACTCGGCGGCGTACCAAGCCCCCGAACCAGTCGCACCCGCCCGTAGACTTTCTGGCAGCAGCGCCAAGACTTGTTGGATCTCTGTGCGAGCGATGAGTGCGTCCGCAAGACTCTGACGAGACTCAAGACAATCGACGCCAGTACAAAGTTGGGGTTCTTCCCAGGTCATGTCGCCGATCAGTTGCACCTGGCCGGGCTGCCACAAATGCACCTTGGCCGGCACGTTGGAAGAGTTCGCTACGGTCACGGCAAAAGGATGCGGATCGTGCTCGGGTCCGCGCAGGTTCGGTAACTCCACTGCTCGGTAGTTACACCCTAAGTAGGAAGCCCCTACTCGAGCCTGACGGGTGCATTCGGGAACACATTCACCACCGACGCATTTGGACAATGTGTCCGGGTCACACGTTTGATCGGCAACCCAGGCTGTACCGGTCTCGTCGCAGTACCCCGCATGGGTTTCATCTGCGCAGCCCGTCTCGCCGGGCCGACAAATAACACTGCGACAGGCACCTCGGGCACAGCGCATGCCAGGTTCACAGTCGACCGTTTCCATCGCAGTGCGGTTTCGATTGCATTGCCGAACGGTTTCCACATCGACGCAGTTGTTGTCATCATCCGTACAACTTTCCGGTAGGCAAGCGCCCTCGTGACAGCTTGTCTCTTCGGGACAAGGGTCGGTTTTAAAGCCCTGGCCGTTGCTCAAACAACGCTCCCGGACCAGAGCCGGCGTGCAGCGGTATGACCCCGGCGTGCAGGCCGCGAGTTCACAGCGTCCGTGAAGGCAGAGTTCGTTTTCGCCGCAGGGTTTCTCCCGTGTTTGAGTCTGGCTAAGGCAGAGCAAAACGGTACGGTCATCGGCACAACTGTGTGACTGACAAAGCACATCTTTGCACTCACCATCGCTGTGGCAAACCTGTCCAACCGGACAACTCAGGGCGGTGCAGCGGGTCTGCTCCTCGGGGCAACCAAGCATGGCCAAACCCACGAGAAGGCCTACGCAAAATCGCATCGATGGCTCCTGAACCGTCCTTATCACAGGCAAAGGAAGCCCCCAAACCTCCGACCTCGAATATTTTGGCTTCATGGTGTTCAACCTTTCCGATGGGCTGTTGAACCCGAAAGATGGACGGACGGACTAAACCCCATCACGGACGGAATCGCCAGTGAAAGGGGGATCAAACATGGCTTCCCGCCTTGTCCTTACCCTGTCTAATTTGGCAGTCTAGGTTACCCTTAGAGATCTATGTTTTGGAGTTTCCCCCATGCTAATCCGCACCCTCCCACTCCTCGCACTCGTTGCTTGTCCGTCCCCATCCACCATGAATCCCAACGGAAGCGGTGATGGCGGCCTGGCAAGTGCTGCCTCCGTCTGCGGTGATTCAATCGTTGAGGGCGATGAAGAATGTGATGACGGGAATTCCACCGACGATGATGGATGTCGCAATGCATGCCGTAACGCGTTTTGCGGCGACGGGATCCTACGAACCGACACAGAGCCAGGTGCCGAGGGGCATGAAGAATGTGAGGACAACAACACAACTGACGAGGATGGGTGCACCAACGCGTGCCAAAAGTCCCGGTGCGGTGACGGCATCGTGCGAGTCGACCTCACATCGGATCACCCCAACTATGAGGCTTGCGACGATGGCAACAACAGCGACGAGGATGCTTGCCTCAGCGACTGCATCGAGGCTCGCTGTGGCGATGGAATCGTTCGAACGGACTTGGTGGAGGGTGCTGCCGGTTTCGAGGCCTGTGACGACGGCAACAGCGAAGAGGCGGACGTCTGCTTAAACAATTGCCAAGAGGCTCGGTGCGGTGACGGTATCGTAGGGCCCGGCGAAGGCTGCGATGACGGCAATGACCGCTCGGACGATGACTGCATCGAATGTGCTCCGGCGGGCTGCGGTGACGGGATTCAACAAGACGGTGTGGAAGCCTGTGACGATGGCAATGAAGACGAGACGGACGGCTGTCTAAACAACTGCGCTGAAGCTCGCTGCGGCGATGGTATTGTTCGAACCGATCTCGAAGTCGGTGCCGACAACTATGAGGCCTGTGACGATGGCGATGGTAACAACAGCGATGACTGCCTCACCGATTGTACCGAGGCTCGTTGTGGCGACGGGCAGGTTCGAAGGGGTTTAGCCTTTGGTGCGCCAGGCTATGAAGAGTGCGATGATGGCAACCAAGACGATGGCGACGGTTGTGCGGCGACCTGCCTGCGAGAGGAATGTGGTAACGGAATCCTCGATGCGGGTGAAACCTGCGACGATGGCAACCGGCGAGACAACGACGCCTGTCTCACCAACTGTGAGGCGGCTCGATGTGGCGATGGGCATCAGCGTCTCGACCTCGAGCCTGGTGCCGAGGGTTATGAAGCATGCGATGATGGCAACGACGACCAACGGGATGCTTGCCTTGTCGGCTGCATTCGAGCGGCTTGTGGTGATGGCCATCACCGGATTGATGCGGCTCCCGGCGAAGCTGGCTTTGAAGCCTGCGACGACGGTAATGAACTCAACAGTGATGTGTGCACCAACGCCTGTCGGTTGGCTCGGTGCGGCGACGGGCATGTCTGGGCTGATAACGAGGCTTGCGATGATGGCAATGGTGACAACGAGGACGCTTGTTTAACGAACTGTGCGATCGCTGATTGTGGCGACGGCTTCGTTCATCGCGGCGTCGAGGGCTGCGACGATGGAAATCTGGTGGAAACCGATGCCTGCCTCAACTCTTGCATCGTCGCTCAGTGCGGCGACCGGGTGATTCAAGAGGGTGTCGAGGAATGCGATGATGGCAACGAGATCGTTACCGACGACTGCATTCGCTGTCAGCCCGCCGAGTGTGGCGATGGCCATGTGTGGGCAGAAATCGAAGACTGTGACGACGGCAACGACGTCGAAACCGATGACTGTCTCGAGAACTGCGAGCTTGCCACCTGCGGTGATGGTGAAGTTTGGGACGGCAACGAGGTCTGTGATGATGGTAATATCATCGAGACGGATGATTGTCTGAACAACTGTGAAGAGGCTCGGTGCGGCGATGGTGCTGTTCAAGAAGGAGTCGAAGACTGCGACGATGGTGATCTGGATGAAGCCGATGGCTGTTTGTCCAACTGCCAGCGGGGTTACGGAGATGCATCTGACGGCGACCTGGTCACCAATGGCGACCCCACCTTAAACACCGACCGGGCCCGTTGCGCCGGCAATGCGGGCGAGCGTCGTCTGACCCTAACGGATGTCAGCGGCAACCTCCCAGTCGGCTCGACGGTGATCATTCATCAAAGTCAAGGTTCGGGTGTGATCGGTCGGTTTGAATACAACCGGGTTCTCGCCAGCGAAGGGGGAGCCTTGGAACTCGAAGACCCCCTCGGGCACAGCTACCGAAACGACAGCAACTACCGCTGCCAAGTGGTACGTGTGCAGGAATACCGTCGAGTCGAGCTGGGCAACGGCGCCGATGTCTATCCGCCGGCATGGAACGGGACGACCGGCGGCATCCTCGCCATCGACGTCCAAGGAGATTTCGTCATCGCTGGAGGTGCAGCGCTCCGAGCCCACGGGCGAGGATTTCGCGGCCTGGGGCATGGTGGGATTTACCGTTGTGCCGTGGGATATCGAGGTGAGGGACACGAAGGTGGTTACGGCAGCGTCAGTACCGATCGAATCGGTAGTGGCGGCGGTGGCGGCAATCGGGGTCAAGACGGAGCCTGTGGCGGTGGTGGTGGTCATGCGGGGGCCGGTGGTACCGGCGCCAGTGGCAACTGTGGCGCCTGCTGCAGTGGGAGCCCTCGGCGAGGCGGTCAATCAGGGGCCGGGGTCTCCGATGACGGTGTGAATTCCTTCCTCTTCGGTGGTGCTGGAGGGGAAGGTGGTGCGGACGAGGATGGCTGTCGTCCCGGCGCGGGTGGCACGGGCGCAGGTGCGATTCTGATTCGGGCTCGAAGGGTTGTTGTCGATGGTGGTATTTACGCCACAGGAAATGGCGGAGCCGGCGGCAACAGCGGCTGTGGAGGTTGCGGCATGGGTGGTGGCGGTGGCGGTGCGGGGGGATCGATTCGTATCGTCGCCGTCGAAGATGTTCAGATGGGTAATAATCGAGTCCAAGCCACCGGTGCGGGGGGCGGCTCTGCCACGTGCCCGGGTGGACGGGGTGGAACGGGAGCGAACGGCAGGGTACGCATTCAAGCGACGGATATTTCAGGGGCATCTTCCCCTGGCTATGAGCGGTTTTAAGCCATGGTACGCCTCCTCTTCATCCTTTCGTTCGTGCTCATCGCCTGTGGTGGCCCCGAAGTCATGGTCCGTGAAATCGAAGCGACCTGCGGTGATGGCAACCTTCAGATTGGCGAGGCCTGCGACGATGGCAACGAGGACAACTTGGATGCCTGCACCAACAGTTGCGAGCCGGCCCGCTGTGGCGATGGGGTAGCCCGACAAGATTTGGCACCGGAGGATGAGGGGTATGAGGCTTGCGATGATGGAAACACGGTGGACGAGGACGCGTGCAAGAGTACCTGCACCCCAGGTTCCTGTGGCGATGGCGTCGTTCGGGCCGACCTCTCCGAAGGAAGTCCAGGCTACGAGGCTTGCGATGATGGAAACACGGTAGATGAAGACGCTTGCCGCAATAACTGCGAGTTAGCTCGCTGCGGTGATGGTGTGCTTCGCCTCGATCTCGAATCCGATGATCCGAACTTTGAAGCCTGCGATGATGGTAATGATATCGATACAGACACCTGCTTGATCGACTGCGTTGAGGCCCGCTGCGGCGATGGTGTCGTCGGCCCGGGTGAAGGCTGCGACGATGGCAATGAGGATCCGACCGACGCCTGTTCCCAATGTCAGCCCGCCAGTTGCGGCGACGGGATCCGACAGGATGGCGAATTCTGCGACGACGGCAATGAGATCGATACCGATGATTGTTTGACGGTCTGTGCTCTACCTCGCTGTGGCGACGGCGCCATCCACGAAGGGCGAGAAGAGTGCGACGACGGCAATGCCATCGAAGAAGATGCCTGCACGGTAGCCTGCCGCACAGCCCGGTGCGGCGACTCGATCCAAAGGCAGGATCTAACGCCTGAAGAGCCCGGCTTCGAAGGCTGTGATGACGGCAACAACGAAGACGGCGATGGCTGCTCAGGCAGTTGTCAGCGAGAATTCTGCGGCAACGGCCGCATCGATGCTGGTGAGGCTTGTGACGACGGCAACCGAGACCCTCAAGATGAATGCACGACAGGTTGCCAATTGGCGCGCTGTGGCGATGGTATCCTGCACCGCGGGCAAGAGGAGTGCGATGATGGCAACGAGTTACAAGGCGATGCGTGTGTGGATGATTGTCGAGTCGCCCGCTGCGGCGATGGGCACCTCTGGGACGGGCGGGAACGTTGCGACGATGGCAACGACTTAGACGCGGATGCGTGCCGTAACGATTGCATTCCTGCAGCCTGTGGCGACGGCGTGGTTCGCCAGGATCTCGAACTGGATCAAGTGGGCTTTGAAGTGTGTGATGATGGCAATTTAGAAAATGACGACAGTTGCACCGCTCGATGTGCTGAGGCTCGTTGCGGTGACGGTATTCATCGACGTGATTTGATCGAGGGTGAACCAGGGTTTGAAGGCTGTGATGATGGCAATCAAGAAGACGGCGATGGCTGCCTCAACCGTTGCACGATAGCTCGCTGCGGCGATGGCGTGGTTCATGAAGGTCAGGAGGAGTGTGACGACGGCAACCTGCTCGGCGATGATGGATGCACGGCGGAGTGTACCCGAGGCTTCGGCGACGGACGAGATGGCGAGTTGGCTTTGGATTCCCCGGTCGCCATTCCTTCGGTGCGCTCCCTTTGCCAAGGGGCCGCCGGCGATCGTAATTTAAGCTTTGATGGCAACGCAATTTTCGAAGCAGGAATGATACTTCTGATTCACCAAAGCCAAGCGGCAGAGGGTGAAGTCGGTCACTTTGAGTACGCAGAACTCGCGGGACGAGAGGGGCCTCGGCTCACCCTCGTCGAGCCCTTGCAGCACAGTTATTTGAATGGTGATGGTGCTCGCTGTCAGGTCACCGAAGTCAAACAATACACCCAGGTTCAAATCGCCGCAGGCGGCCGACTAGAAGCGCCAGCCTGGAATGGTCAAACCGGTGGTATTTTAGCCGTCGACGTCGTCGGCGGCTTGGTCGTGCGCGAGAATGGAACCTTGAGCGCCGAAGGTGCAGGCTTTCGGGGTCAGGGTCACGGGGGGCGGTACCGCTGTGCTCGGGGCTATACCGGTGAAGGTCACCGAGGTGGCTTTGGCGATGTGGACGTCCTCGCCCGTGGCAGCGGTGGCGGTGGCGGAGGCAGCGGTCAAGACGATGCATCAGGCGGGGGTGGAGGTCATGCTCAAGCAGGCGACGAGGGCGATGAGGGCGGTTGTGGCGCCTGCCGTGAAGCCTGCCCGACCCCGGGTGGCAGTGCAGGCGCTGCGACCGATGATGATCTGATCACGACGGCTCTGTTTGGTGGCGCAGGCGGCGAAGGCGGTGCCGATGAAGACGGCTGCCATCCCGGTGCTGGTGGTCATGGTGGTGGTTTGATCTTTGTCCGAGCCATGACGCTCACCGTTGAAGGGCAGATCATCGCTGATGGTGATGCCGGCGCCAATGGCAACAGCAGTTGTGGCGGTTGCGGCATGGGCGGCGGTGGCGGCGGTGCCGGTGGCGGGATTCGTATCGAGACCCTAGGGCCCGCGATCCTCGGAGAGGGTCAAGTGACAGCCGAAGGTGCCAGCGGCGGTCGAGCGACCTGCGGCTCCCGTGGGGGTGGTGGCGGTGATGGACGCATCCTGATCAACGCGGCAGAGATCGACGGCCGAACCCAGCCTTCGTACCGGGAGCCCTAAATCATCAAGGCGCCTGACAGATAAAGCCGTGAATGTCCCCGTGGCTGTAGTCGATATTTTCGTCCATGATCCCGAGTTCGCCGTTCGGTGTATGTCTTTGGCATCCGTCGAAGTGTCCCTGACCCGTGTAGTGATAAGCGACCAAGCCCTGCTCGGTGGGTGTACAGTTGCAGCCGGTGTAAACTCGGGAACCACCGGTCGGGACATAAATCAGTCCCGCTGAATAGGCCTTCGGACTCCCGGGGGTTGCGTTGCCACAACTGAAGTTGTTGTGTCCGCCCATCCACCAGCCATAACTGTCTCGTGTGATCAAACTGTAAAAGGCGTCCCACTGGGCTTGGCTGTTCGGCACTGCAAGGCGCCCACCCCGTTGTTGACAGGCAGCCGCCGCGTTGGCTTGTCCGTTGTTGTTGGTGCCGGCTTGTGCCCAGGTGTAGCGAGCAAAGGCGATCCCTTCGGCCACCGCTTCGTCCCCAGCGCCTTGAAACTCCACCTCGGACTGGCATTCGCCATCACAACCATCGCCGGGAACGAGGTTGTTGTCATCGCAGTCCTCGACTCCGATGTGGACGAAACCATCACCGCACGAAGCATCACGACAGTCCGCCAAACAT
>NZRT01000091.1 GCA_002696345.1 Myxococcales bacterium | reverse complement strand
TTCTCACCGGCTGCGTCGACGGCGTCAGCGAGTTGATCAAGCCCACGGGGTTGTAAGGCGTTGGATTTTGACGTCGTTAAAGCGATCGGGCCGAAGCCGAGATGGTCGACTTTCGGATCATGCACCGCAACTCGGACTTGATGGATCGTGTGGGTTGACCGACCGAGTATCCCTTCGATGGCTGGTGACGGACCGTCATCTTGGCCTAAATGAAGACCAGCACAGCCTTCTTGCAGCCATTCGATTCGATCGTTAACGATCAGTGGAATTTGTGCGGGCAAACAAGCTGCGATTAATCGATTCATGATCTTCTGGGGGCAGGTCGTGTAGCCCTTGGCCCGTAACTGGATGGCGACAGGGCGGTGAGGAGCACAAGACTTCAGGAAGTCGACGGGGTCGATATCGGCTGCGGTATCGAGATCCCAAATCAAATAAACACCCGATTTCAGCATTACAAAAGCCCCAGGGAATTTAGCTTTTTACGCAATGTGTTTCGATTGATCCCAAGATGTTTGGCAGCCCGTATTTGCTTCCCTCCGACCCGCTCCATGACAAGGCCGAACAGAGCCCGTTCAACTTCAGCGAGAACAGCTTCATAAATGCCATCAGGCAGAGGTCGATCCACTGGCATCGCCGACTCAAGCCGCATTCTTACCAATTCTTCCAGCGGGAGCTTAAGCCAGTCTCGGTTTGCACTTCGTTCTCGACGACGGTGAGCGAGTTCACGGGCCGCAAGATCGACAATTTTTTCATCGGGCTCCTGGAGTAACTCGAGTCGTTGGAGAAAGTTTCGAAGCTGGCGGAAATTACCAGGCCAACGCTCGCCGGATAACAGATCGATGAGGCCTTTATCTTGAGCCAGTTCGGGGGCCATCGTCGCGAGAACTAAGGGCAAATCCTCCATGCGTTCCCGTAAAGGGGGGATATAGAGAAGGTGGACCGCAATCCTGTGGTAAAGATCGGCGCGGAAACGCCCGGCAGCGACAGCCTGTTCGAGATCTTCTCGGCTGCTCGCAATCATTCGAACATCGACTTGTTTCTGGCGACCACCGATGGGTCGAACTTCGCCCCGTTCTAGAACTCGAAGCAGACTCGCCTGGTGACGTAAATCGAGATCATTGATTCCATCGAGAAAGAGTGTGCCACCATCGGCTTCTTCGATCCGTCCGATCCGTCGTTCTTTGGCGTCGGTAAATGCGCCTTCTTCGTGCCCGAAGAGTTCCGCTTCGATCAACTCACCTGGCAAGGCTCCCGCGGACACGACGACGAAAGGGCCGTTCGCCCGTGAACTGGTTGCGTGCAGTGAGCGCACGACTCGTTCTTTACCCACACCCGTTTCACCCATCACGAGAACGGGCTCACGACGTCGAGCGAGTTTACGTATCTGTCCCCTCAGACGTTCGATGGCGGGCGATTGGCCACCCAAAACCAAATCACTCACATCTTCCTTTGCAGGCGCAGGCGTGTTTTGGGGCTCTAATTGGGGGAGCCCCTCCTCGATCAAACCCGCTGCCCCAGCGGCAAGCAAGCGGAGGCTGTCTTCGCCTTCCGCCCAAAGCCAGGTGGGCACCCCCGCGAGACGGGCCACCAACTCGAGCCCTTCACCATCAGGGAGTCGAGCGGCCACCAACGCCAGATCGTAGGGGGTCTCGCAGCGAGGTCTAGCCGACGCCAGATCGGGGAGCAGAACCACATCCCANCCGGCTTGATCGTACTCTCGAGCAGCCTCGGTTCCGATCTCATCAGGGCGGACGATCAGGATCCTCTTGGCAAGTTCGGTCATTTGCAGTCTATCCCGCTCCAGAACAAAGGAGTCACCAAAGGCTCCTAATTGGGGGGTCTCTCGCATGCAAGCCCGTGATGTTGTCATTGTTTCTGCTGCTCGAACCGCAATCGGTCGTTTGGGTGGGGGCCTTGCCCCGGTTCGACCCGATGATTTGTTGGCGCAAGCTTACANNGAAGCCTTGGCGAGAGCNGGCGTCCAGGGTTCNGAAGTGGACGAAGCTTTTGCTGGCTGTGCNAATCAAGCGGGTGAGGANAATCGAAATGTTGCCCGTATGGCCGTGGTCCTCGCCAANTTNCCCCAGTCGGTTTCTGCTGTGACCGTAAACCGTCTTTGCGCCTCGGGTCTGGAAGCGGTGGTTCAAGCCGGTCGAATGATTGCGGTGGGCGACGCTGATCTCTGCCTGGCCGGTGGTGTCGAAAGCATGAGCCGAGCACCGTTGGTGATGGGTAAAGGCNCAAAAGGGTATGCTGTTGGAAGTCGAACCGCCTACGACACCTCGCTCGGATGGCGCTTNCCCAANCCCAAGATGGAAGCCATTTTCCCTNTGGAAGCGATGGGCTGTACCGCTGAGAATTTGGTCGACGATTACAACATCAGTCGGGAAGATCAGGACAGGTTTGCNTTCGAATCACAGCAAAAAGCCCTTCANGCNCGAGATCACGGNCACTTTGATGNGGAGTGTTTTCCNGTGGAGGTACCCGGNAGGAAAGGCGTGACCGTCGTANNTCGAGATGAAGGGCCGCGCGCTGAAACCAGTTTGGAGAAACTGGCCAGCCTTCGAGCGGTTTTTCGTCAAGGCGGCTCGGTGACGGCAGGGAATTCCTCAACGCTAAACGATGGTGCTGCAGCACTGGTTCTCTGCAGTCGAGAGAAAGCCGAGTCGTTGGGGCTCAANCCCCTTGCACGTTTGGTCGCTTCCGGGAGCGCTGGAGTGGATCCGACTCGAATGGGTATCGGTCCGGTACCAGCAACAAGGAAGGCATTGGCNAAAGCCGGGCTGTCNATNGATGATCTGGACTGNGTTGAACTCAATGAAGCGTTTGCAGCCCAAAGTCTTGCTGTGATCANGGAANTGGGTCTGGAGGAAAGTCGGGTCAATGTGCGCGGTGGTGCGATTGCGTTAGGACATCCTTTGGGCTGCAGCGGTGCNCGGGTTTTGACGACACTGTTGTACGCAATGGCTGATCGAGGGGATCGCTATGGACTTGCTACCCTCTGCGTCGGTGTGGGTCAGGGGTTGGCTGTGATCGTTGAGCGTGAAGTGAATTAGGTTCGCTTCGTTAGGGTTCAGTGCTGTCTTCGAAGAGCTTTTTATAGCGGTAACGAAAGCTACGAAAGCTAAGGCCCAACAGGTCCGCTGCCTTTGTTTTCACTTGGTCCACTTGATCCATGGCNCTGCTCATCAACTGTCGCTCGTACGTTTCGAGAACCGCCTCAAGNTCGATACCATCCTCACCCACGAGAGCGGTGGGTGCCCCGGTGATAAAACCATCCGCTTTCCCTAAATCAGGGGGCAGNTCAGCCACATCGATCCAATCGCCATCACAAAGGGTCACCCCCCGTTCGATGATGTTCTCCAACTCGCGCACATTGCCTTCGAAAGGATGCGTGTTCAAAAGATGAAGAGCGCTTTGGGTTAAGCCNCGGACGGATCGACCACTTTCGGTGTTAAAGCGATCCACGAAGTGATCCACCAGCATCGGGATATCTTCACGCCTCGCTGAAAGCGGAGGAACATTGATCTCNACCACATTAAGGCGGAAGAAAAGGTCATCACGGAAATGACCTTCGCGGACCTGTTCTTTTAGGTTGCGGTTGGTGGCTGCAATGATTCGAACATCGATCTCTCGATCCTTTCGATCGCCGACACGTCGAATCCTTCGCTCTTGAAGAAGTCGAAGGAACTTNACCTGGGCTTGGAGNGGAAGTTCGCCGATTTCATCCAGAAAAAGCGTCCCGCCATCAGCTTCTTCACACAAGCCGATCCGATCTGTCGTTGCCCCCGTGTAAGCTCCCCGAACGGCGCCGAAAAGTTCGCTCTCCACAAGGTTTTCAGGAATCGCACCACAATTGATGGGGACAAAAGGCTTCTTTGCCCGAGTGCCGGCATTATGCACTGCACGAGCAACGAGTTCCTTCCCTGTCCCCGATTGNCCCGTAATCAGAACGCTTCGTGGTTGATGTGCAGCCACTTTTTGCACCAANTCAAGAACTCGCTGNACCGCTAAGCTTTTGCCCAGAATATCAGGGTGGCGTGTNGCGCTGAGTTGTTTNCGNAAACTGACATTATCTTGCGCCAGACTCCGGCGTTCCAGNGCTCGGTCGACGACCACTTCCACCTCATCGAGATTGAGGGGCTTGGTAAGATAGTGATACGCTCCGGTTCGCATCGCCGTNACGGCGGTTTCTGTNCTGGCAAAGGCTGTCATCACAATGACCTGGGTTTCTGGNTCCGCCTGTTTGGCTGCGCTTAAGACTTTNAGNCCTTCATCACCCGTTTCAAGTTTCAGGTCGGTCAAAACGATGTCCGGACTTGGTCCCTTGTCGATTCGCAGGATCGCGGCTTTCCAGTCCGTCAGTGTTTCCACCTCGAAGCCTTTGCGTTTGAANCGAATACCAAGCACCGAACAACTGTTGGGCTCGTCATCGACGATCAGGATTCGGGTCATGGATTTTCTCCGTGGCAAATNGGCAAGAAAACGTGGAATCGGGTGCCGGTCTCTGGNTCCGAATCCACTTCGATGTGACCGCCATGGTCATGCACGATTCGCATGACGATGGCGAGACCTAGACCGCTCCCNCCCCCGCCTCGTCGGCGAGAGTAGAAGGGTTCAAAGATTTTGACCACCTCGTCCGGCTTCATNCCGTAGCCTCGATCTGCGATCGAAACGACCACTTGATCCGTGGCNCCTTGGTCCCCGATCATTCGAGCCGTACTCACTTCCACGGGCTCGCCCTNTTCACTGGCTGCAGAAGCATTCACCAATAAGTTTTGCAGGAGTTGGTGCATTTGAATCACATCCATGGCGACGGAGTGATCACCTCCTGGTCTAACGAAGACAGGATTNCGTCGACCGGCGGGGCCCTGACTNTAAGCCTCGGTGACTTCCTGAATGACGGTCTCGAGTAAGGCGGGGACAAGGACAGGTTTACGGGGTCTTGCGAAGATCAAAAAGTCTTCGACNAGGGTGTTNAGNCGAGTGCCNTCTTGTAAAATGATCCCACCGAGTTGAGNTCTNAACTCNGCATCACTGTCATCTCGAATCATTTCTTGAGTAGCACCCATGAGATTACCCAGCGGGTTCCTGAGTTCGTGGGCGAGACCGCTNGCCATTCGTCCAACGCCCGCAAGACTCTCNGACTGAATAACCCGCTGCTCCATACCCCGTAGATTGGTGAAGTTTTCCAGAGTCACAAGTGTGCCATCGCCAAGGGGTTTAAAGGAGCAACGAAGAACCCGTCGTTCCTGTCCCACTCGGTGCACGACCTCTCGTTCGCCAGAGTTCGGTGCTTGACCAAGAGCGGGAAGTGCCTCGTGGATCAGCTTTCCGATGAGCGTTCCTTGGGCAAGCATGCTTCGAGCCGTTGGGTTTTCCATGCTGACCCGTCCATCGCTGCTGGTTACGAGGAGGCCATGGGGAAGGCTCTCTACAACCTGTTCATGAATATCCTCGAGTTCAGCCAGAGCAACCCGTACCTTGGCCGCTCGATCTTCAAGAACGCTACCGAGCCAAGCGGCAGAGAAGAAGGCGGCGACGTGGGTGAGCCATGTCCCCAACTCCGCAGGACTGGGAAGGTGAACATACCATTCGCCCCGATTGCCGGTCAGGGTGATGTCTGCTGCAAAAGCGACACAGACAGCAAGCGCCGAGATAAAGGCACCCGCCCGACCCTCCAGGTTGACGCCATTCATGATGACGAGAAGGAAAACAAAGGAGAATGGGCTCTCTTCTGCTCCAGTGCCCGCGACGACCGTGGCAACAGCCGTCGCATCGATGAGCATTTGCGTGGTGACTGTGAGTCGCCGAGGTGCCCCGATCTGAACCTGAAAGAGCCCCAAAAGGCTTCCTACCAGGGTCAAACCGCCGGCAATATAGAGAAGTCGCCATTGGTGGGGAGAGGCGAGGGTGCCGTCTGGATTGGTCTCGAATCCAATACCCGAACTCACCGCCGTCAACACAGCGAGCATGAGAATCAACCTCAAACCGAGATAGAGGTTGAGTCCGCCAGAGCTTGTGGGCAGCGGACGACTGACCATTAGACCTGGTTGATAATATCGAAGATCGGCAAATACATTGCGATCACGATCGTACCAATCGTGCCGCCGAGAAACGCCATCATAAAGGGTTCGATCATCGACGTCAGGCCTTCCACGGCGCTGTCCACCTCACCGTCGTAGAAGTCGGCGATCTTTTCCAACATAATGTCCAGAGCACCTGCTTGCTCTCCCACGGCGATCATGGAGCAAACCATGGAAGGAAAGACACCGGAATCGATCAATGGTTCGACCATGGGTTTACCCTGAGCAATCTGCTCTCGGGTTTTCATGAGTGCTTCTTCGACCATGTCGTTACCTGCTGCTGTAGCGCAGATTTCTAAGCCGTCCATGATGGACACACCTGATTGGAGCATGGTGCTCATCGTACGACAGAACGTCGCCACGGCTGACTTTCGAATCAACTCACCAAGGACCGGCACCTTGATGTAGATCATGTCCGTGATTCGGTGCCCTGTCTTGTTCCGTCGAATCAGGATGTACACGATGGCGACGGCGATGATACCGCCGAAAACGGTGAGGATGTTAGCGACGAACCAGTCCGACAGAGCGATGACGTTTTGAGTCAGTGCCGGCAGCGTGCCACCAAAGTCGTCGAACATCTTACCGAACATGGGAAGCACCATGGTCATCAGCACCGTAATACAGACAAAGGCGATCACGATGGTGATCATCGGGTACATCATGGCTGACTTGATCTTCTTCTTCAGTTCGTCCGCTTTCTCTTTGTAGACCGCCAGTCGTTGCATAATGACATCGAGCACGCCGCCCGTTTCTCCGGCGTGAACAAGTGATGTGAAGAGTTTATCGAAGACCTTCGGGAATTCACCCATCGCTTCAGCCAGTGTTTTTCCGGACTCGACATCTTTCTTGATCTCTTTGATGACCTTGCCAAAGGCCTTGTTGTCCGCCTGAGAGCCGAGAATATCGAGGCACTGAACGAGGGGGAGACCCGCATCGATCATCGTTGAAAACTGACGTGCAAAGATCACCACATCCTTGGTTGTCGGTGATCCCCCCAAGCCGGGTATATTGATCTCTAAAGGTTTCTTCTTGAGGTCGAGAACTTCNCCTCGTGCNTCGAGCTTTTGTCGAGCGACCTCGATGGTGGGCGCCTCGATCGCATCTTGCTCCCGCATACCGGAAGGGAGCTTGATTTCGTAAGCCCAAAGCATTGCTTATCGCCCCCTGAAACTCGAGCGAGCCTGCTTCTTACCGCTCGCTTCCTCTATGATTTTCGCCAGCTCCCTCGGATCTTGNCTNCGAGCCATGGCNTCCTTTTCGCTNACCTTNCCCGCCAGTACCAACTGCCCAAGGCTTTGATTCAAGGTTTGGGAGCCAGTTTCCGATTGGCCGACCTGCATGGAACCGTAGATCTGTGAGATCTTATCCTCTCTGATGAGATTGCGCACGGCTGCTGTGGGTCTCATGATTTCCAAAGCTGCAACGCGCCCCTTCCCTTTCATTCTCGGCAACAGTTGCTGACTGAGAATTCCTTCGAGAACGAAGCTNAACTGTAGCCGAATTTGTGCTTGAGCGCTCGTCGGGAATGCATCCACGATGCGNGTGATGGTTTGGACGCAGGAGTTGGTGTGGAGTGTGGCCAGCGCTAAATGACCCGTCTCNGCCATTTTGAGGGCNATTTCCATCGTCTCTAAGTCCCTGAGTTCGCCCACAAGAATCACATCAGGATCCTGGCGCANAGCGCCCTTCAATGCCGTTGCGAANGACTCGGTNTCAGCGCCCAGTTCCCGCTGATTGATGATGCAGTTTTTGTGTTCGTGNACGAACTCAATTGGNTCTTCGATGGTGATGATATGACCACGACTCTCACGATTGATCAGGTCGATCATNGCAGCNAGAGTGGTGGATTTTCCGGAGCCCGTCGGNCCTGTGACGAGTACGAGGCCCCGCGGGCGNCGAGCCATGGTCCGTACGACTTCGGGTAAGCCTAACTGTTCGAAGGACAGAATTTCGTAGGGGATCACTCGAAAGACAGCTGCCACTTGNCCTCGTTGAACAAAAACATTGCCTCGAAATCGAGCCATGCCTTTCAAGCCGAAACTGAAATCAAGTTCNTTGTCCTCTTCGAATCGATGCTTTTGAGCCTCAGTCATCACTGAGAATGCCATCGTTCGGGTATCATCACCCGTCAATGGCGCACCGCTAATACGTTTCAGATCTCCGTCCACTCGCATCACTGGCGGTGTGCCTGCGGTGATGTGTAGATCGGAGGCACCGACCTCAAGCATCCCCCTCAGTAGGTCGGAGACTTTCATCACGAGATCTTCTCCTTCACCCTTTAGTCAGCCACGGAAACCCGCAGAACTTCCTCAACGGTTGTCACCCCTTCCGCCAGCTTGTTGAGTCCAGCGCGCCGAATGGTCTGCATACCACCTCGAATCGCTTCTTCTTTCAGCTCGGCTGTAGAGGCTCCGTTCAAAACAGCATCACGTAGTCCATCGGTCATTTCGAGCACTTCATAAAGTGCGACGCGCCCTTTNTAGCCCGTATTGTTGCATTTACTGCAACCCGTACCCTTCTTNAACTCGGCTTNCGGGATTTCTTCTTCGGTCATTTGAATCCGAAGGCAGGTCTCCATATCGATTTCAATGGGCTGTGAACAACCGGCGCAGTTNCGACGGGCCAGACGTTGTGCCACCACAAGGTTTAGCGATGCGGTCACAAGAAAGGGTTCGACGCCCATATTCATCAGACGAGTCACNGTACTCGGCGCATCGTTGGTATGCAGCGTGGAGAGCACCATNTGTCCTGTGAGCGCGGCCTTAATCGCAATCTCTGCCGTCTCGAAGTCACGAATCTCCCCCACCATGATGATGTCGGGATCCTGACGCAAAAAGGAGCGNAGGCTCGCGGCAAAGTTNAAGCCGATTTCATCNTGTTGTTGAACCTGATTGATACCGGCCAAGTTAAACTCCACAGGATCTTCNGCTGTGGAGATGTTCACTTCCGGTGTATTGAGTTCGGAGAGTGCTGAATACAGCGTNGTCGTCTTCCCCGAACCCGTCGGGCCGGTCACNAGACACATACCGTAAGGNAGGTGGATTTTTCTCTTAAAGACTTCGAGCGGTTGTGGCTCGAAGCCGAGCTTGGTCATGTCCAACTGNAGGTTGGACTTATCCAAAAGCCGGAGAACGGTTTTTTCACCGAAAAGACAGGGGAGAACCGAGACTCGAAAGTCCATCTCCCTGCCTTTGCCCAGTTTCAGTTTAATACGACCATCNTGGGGAAGGCGCCGTTCGGCGATNTCCAAATTGGACATAATCTTTAAACGAGAGGTGACCGCCATCTTGAGTTTCACCGGCAAGCGCATGTGTTCATAACAAACGCCGTCGATACGATAGCGAATCCGGAAATCCTTTTCGTAGGGTTCCACATGGATATCGCTGCAGTCTCGCTTGATGGCCTCGAGCAGGATCAGGTTCACNAGTTTGATAATGGGGGCTTCATCAGCCGCTTCCATCAAATCATTAACGCCGTCTTCGGANAGGTCATCCTTCCCGAAGCTCACATCGCCGAACTCTTCGAGGACCTCGTCCACGTCGTAGCCGGCGGAGATCGGTCCTCCCGCCTCCTCTTTCTTCCCATAATATTTATCGAGAGCTGCGAGAATCTGACCTTCTGGCGCCACAGCAGGAATGATCGGACGGCGGGTGATAAACTTCAGATCCTCGATGGCATCTTGATCTGTNGGNTCCACCATNGCGGTAATNAAACCGCTNGANGTTGCGTTCACTGGGATCACCATGAGNCGNCTGGCATCTTCACCCCGCAACAGGTCGATGATGTCTTTGTCCACGTCCCATTGATCAAGATCGATGGACGGAACCCCGTATTGCTGCGCTAGAAATTCGCTCAGATCCGAGGCTTCAATGTAGCCGAGTTTCGTCAGTGCATAACCGAGCCGNTCACCGGTCTCTCGGGTTTCAGCCTCAGCTTCCTGAAGCTGNGCCAGATTGATTAAATTCTCACGTACAAGCAGTTCACCAATTCGTTGGTTCATAGCTCCCCAAACAGGGCGTTAGTTATTGCGGTATCAGTCTACGGGTCCTTNCGCGCGNCTGTCAAAAGGCGCTGACTCGACACGGNGGGAACTGGGCTTNCTACTGACCCTCATCTTCGTCGTCTTGAACCAGACGAAGCCGTGAACGACCCGCTCTTTTTTCACCGCTACCNTCCCCCTCGAGAACTTCGAGTTGGGGTGCGGATGATTGTTTTGCCGGACTTTCCGCACTGGGGAGATCGAATCCCGGCACAGGTGCTGTGGGTAGAATCGCCAAAAGCGCCACCCATGGAATNCGNCACCGATGGGGGACGCCCTTAAACCTCAGTGTCGCAGCGATGGCTTCATCGCCAAGGTCGAGTTCGATCTGTGGNTAGCGTCGACTGAGAACGAGAGGGACCCGCTTTTGACCCACAAGGCTTTCCGGCAGGTCGACACCGGCNACACGGGCATCCAGGTGGATATAAACCTTCCCCTGNGCAAGGGCNGCGTCCAAGAGCCGGCGGTATTCAGCGATGCTGCCAATCATGTTCTGATCGATAAGTCAGACCCGAGTCAGGAGCAAGTCTAGCTCCTCACTTCAAGGGCTCTTTGACGCATCTTTTCGGTCCATGGCGTGCTGCGACCGTCACTTCCAATATGGACAAAGGTGACGTCGCTACGACAGATCAAATGGCGTCTCTTGTCGGCGCCAGGGTCCACCATGACGCGTGCCTCCACTTGGATGCTGCTGCCGCCAATGCGCATGAGTCGGCACCATATTTCCGCCACATCATTCACCTCACCAGGTGCTTCAAAGATGACTTCGCCAAATCGGACGGTCACGATGTCTCGGGTTCCAGTACGGTCGAAGACAAAGCCAGCCACGGCGATATCGATCCACTCCAAGAGTCGACCGCCGAAGAGTCGACCTTGAGCATTTAGATCGGGGTACATAATGATGTGCCGATGACAGCGCTCAAAGCCCTGGTTTAGTAGTGATTTAAGGACGTCATCCATCTCAGTGTACCACCGGAGCTTCGGGACTTGTCTCGGGGTCCACTTGTTCCGTGAAGAGTGTCCAGGGGCGGAAGAAGTTCATTTTAATCCGTTTTCTCGGTCCGTGCCTGTTCTTCAGCAAAAGAAGGACGGCGTTGTTTGGATCACCAGGGGCACGGTTCGCGTCGGCTTCGTCATCATCATCGTCGGGGTGGTGAACAGCCAGCACCGCATCCGCATCCTGCTCGATGGATCCGGATTCGCGCAGATCTGAAAGCACGGGTTCCCGTTTCTTTTTGGTTTTTCCGTCGTCGCTTAATGCGCCTTCTTTTTCGACACCTCGGTTGAGTTGAGCCAGCGCCAAAACACAGAGCTCTTCTTCTTTTGCCAGCGCTTTTAATCCTTTGGAGATGTAGGCGACTTGTTGTTCTCTGTTGGCTCCCGAGCCGAGGTTGGGTGCCTTCATGAGCTGCAAATAGTCGATCACGATGAGACCGAGGGGGCGATCTGGATGTTCTTTGGCGAGGTTTCGTTTGTAACGGCGAACCCGCTGCCGAAGATCAGCCAATGAGATGCCGGGACTGTCGTCCACCTCCAAGGTACACTGGTCCAGTTGGGCGAGAGCATCGCTGAGTTGACTCATCACCCGATAGTACTGCTCTGGATCTTTATTGGGCAGTGGAGGTTCCCGCTTTAAGCCGTGCATGTTGAGTCGAGCCAGGCTGGCAAGAAGGCGCTCCACCAGTTCTTCTCCGGGCATTTCTAAACTAAAAAAAGCAACGCCGCATTGATTCAAGGCAGCCGAACGTGCCGCCATCGTCAGAGCGAGCGAGGTCTTACCTCCGCCTGGCCGAGCTGCAAGAATGATCACATGCCCCGGGCAAAACCCACCCAGTTGATGGTCAAGTCGTTCAAAACCCGTTCGTAAGCCTCGATCTGTTCCCCAGTCACCTTTCGCCATACGCTCGGCGAGATTTTTGGAGATTGTCACCATGGAGCGCATCGGGTTCTCACCGCTTCGACGCTCCCGGATCGCAAGCACCGCATTTTCGGCCCGCTCCACAGCACTGTCTAAGTCAACGCTCTTATCTTGTGCTGTTTCGATAATTTCCCGTGCGGTGGTGATTAACTGCCGCAGTTGGGAGAGGCGCCGGACGACATCGGCAGCCTCCTCGATCCCTGCTTTAGGAACCATTTGTTCTTCGACGATCCGATCGACATTCTCCGCACCACCCGCTGCTTGGAGAGCACCGGATTGTCGTAACCGATCTACGACAGCGAGGCTTGGAATTGAATCGACACCGCTTTCGATCGCCTCGGCAATGACCCGAAAGATCTCTCGGTTATCGGCGGCAAAAAAATCATCAGGTTCGAGATGCCGAATCTGTTCTGGATCCAGTTCGTAGGCGAGCATCAACCCTCCGAGCAGTGCTCGCTCTGCTTCCAAATCATAGGGTAGCCCTGATCGCTCACTCACCGGTTTCTCCTGACGTTCCTAGGTCGTCTCGCCATTGCCGTTTTGACGGTACGACGAAGCCGTAAAGGTTGAAAGTGATACGGTTTGCCTCGTTCAAAACCGACGAAAAGCCTTTAGCGACTTCGCAGGGTTTGGCTCAAGGCCAGGATCAGGGCGGTTTGGTTTCCAACCATGATTTGTCTCGTTGTCGTGTCGTAGGGAGCCGGCCCTGGGGGCCAATCAAATGAGGTGACGTTGCACAGGATTGCGAGGCTTCTCTTGCGTGCAAATGAGAACAGAAGCCACTAGCCGATGTGTGCTCGGCTGGCTATGGGGCTTTAGGAAATGTCAGTCCCCCCTGTTACGGTCCAAGACGAAGGAGAAGGTCATGGCAAAAGGTGTCAATAAGGTCATTTTGGTGGGTAATCTTGGGAACGATCCCGAGGTCCGTCATACCAATTCTGGCAATGCCGTTTGTAATCTACGTTTAGCATGCACTGAACGAGTTAAAGATGGCGAGGGGAACTGGGGCGATCGGACCGAATGGGTGGACGTCGTGGTCTGGGGTCGTGACGCCGAGAATGCAGGGCAATGGTTACGCAAAGGACGACAGGTTTATGTCGAAGGGCGCCTGCAGACCCGTAGCTTTACAGATCGAGACGGGAATGACCGGCGTCGTACCGAAGTCGTCGCTCGGCAAATTATGTTTCTCGGACGCGATGGCGGTCCGTCGGGCGGCGGCGGTTACGGCGGTGGTGGTGGTAACCAGTCAGGCGGCGGTTACGGTGGCGGTCAATCAGGTGGTGGCGGTTATGGTGGCGGTGGCGGCGGTTATGGTGGCGGTCCGTCGGGTGGCG
>NZRT01000090.1 GCA_002696345.1 Myxococcales bacterium | reverse complement strand
CCATCGCGGCGGTTGAGACTCATCCAAAGGTGATTTCGGTTCCCTGCATTTTCCAGGCTGAGCGCCTCAGCATGCACGTAATCATTCTCCCATTGGGACTCGACACTGACCAACTCCATCCCTTGCTCTCGACATTGATCTCGGGCTTGCTCCCAACCGGTCTGGCTCGGACAGAACCAGTAAATACGACCGTCGTAGCATTCGTGGTGTCCTTCATCGTTGAGACAGGGACTCTCTGGAGCCTCTGGGCATTCCTCCGCGACATATTTCCGAACAAAAATTTCCAGCCGACTCCAGTTTTCATCCCGACCGTTACCACGGGCACCGTTCGGAGGGTCTCCAAGCCCGTTCAGACTAATGGCACGATTGTTGTTGCCGTAGATGGTAAAGGAGTAACCGTTGATCTGGCTGGCACAGAGGGGCACATTGTCATTCTCCGGATAGTGAGAAATCACCCAGTGATAGTTTCCATTGTGGTGATTCAGAGGATGATCACACCGTACCCAAGGGGCTCCAAACCCCGGCGAATACTCGAAACCACTCTGAGCAAATGATCCCACATGCTGATGATTCCAAGCCAAGCGATGAACCGAGCGGAAGGTGCGCTGGTAGTAGTCACCGCCATCAACCCGGAAAAGGTACTCGAGATCAAGCCCATCCGGATCATCTGAAAGTGTGGACAGCGGCAGCGCCCGCTCGCCATCCGCACCGTTCGGCCGACGAGTCGTCCAAGGGTTCCACAGCGTGTCTCCCTGATTGATCACGATGGAACGCGTCCAGCCGCCACCGTTGGTTTCGAGGTCACAAAATGCTCGGAAGGTGGGCTCGTTGCCGCCTTCGAGATAGTAGAAACCACTCGGTTGACCTGCGTCACCCAAAGCCTGGCAAGAGGTTGCTGGATTGTCTTCACGGCTACCCAGCGGACTCGGAAGGGCACGCACAGCGATCGTAAAGCCCCAGCCCTCACAGTTTGGCTCATCGTTGGAGCCCACTCGCTGAGACACTCCACAACGATCATGGTAGGCTCTCGCCCAATGACTGTGCCCAGGTGCATCCGATACATTTAGGCAAATCTTACCCGCAGGTCCGTTCGGATTACCGTTGGAGCCAAAGGCGCCGTTGATGAGACATGGACTCTCTTCCCATGAGTCGCGCCCGAAGACGATTTCGGTGGGCATGTGGGGGTTGCCGTTGATGGACCCGGCGACCTGAACGACACTGTTGACGTGCCGATAAGGTGAACCGTCGACCCACTCTTGTGGCATCTGGAACGTGGCAAAAGCCCCCCGAACCGTTGCGCCCTCAAAGCGATGTGCGATGAGCACCTCATGGGCTGTGCTCCGAAGCCAACTTGCCGGCACCGTATAGTCTAGATTGGTATCATTAAGGTTGGGTTGTGACTGACGAAAGATAATCGCCCAACCCCCACCATCAGTGGTCATATCACAGAACAACTCCACCGCATCTTCGCCGCCGAAACCATCCGGATCGATGAAATAGTGTTCATCGATAGCGTCTGGGTAAGCTTCGAGCAAAGCCTGACAACTGGTGGCAGCACGCTCTGGCGAACTGCCATCGGCAACCACCGTACAGTCGTTGGTGCATTCATTGGCGTCGTTCTGGTCACCATCATCACAAGCCTCAAAACCCTCCTCACCTTCGATGAGATCGAGTCGAACAATCCCATCGCCACACTCGGCATCCGTGCAGTCCCCAAGGCAAGCATCCGCTTGAACGTCGTTTGCGTCATCACACGCTTCTGCATCGACCTGGACATGACCATCGCCGCACTCGGCATCCGTACAGTCATTTAGACAAGCATCCGTGAGATCATCGTTACCGTCATCACACTCCTCCACTTGCTCGTGAACGAAGCTGTCGCCGCAACTGGCGAGGCGGCAATCATTCAGGCAAGCATCGGTTTGAAATTCGTTGGCATCATCGCACTCCTCAACGTTTTCATGCACGAAATTATCTCCGCATGAGGCTGCGGAGCAATCGTTCAAACAGGCATCGGTTTGCACATCATTGGCGTCATCACAGTCCTCGACATTTTCCTGCACGAAATTGTCACCACAGGCAGCAGCAGAACAGTCGTTTAAGCAGGCATCGGTCTGGATCTCATTGGCATCATCGCATTCCTCAACAGCTTCGTAGACCACATTGTCACCACAACGAGCGACGGCGCAATTGGTTAAGCAAAGGTCTGTGTCGATCTCATTACCATCATCACAGGCCTCAAAACCCGGGTCACCTTCGGCAATGTCCGTCCGCTGAACACCATCACCACAGCGGGCATTTCGACAAGTGTTTGTGCAGACATCCGTATTGCGTGCATTTCCGTCATCGCACTCCTCGCCGCCAGCGACCACTCCATCACCGCAACGAGGCAACCGAACCACCACAGGCTCTTGATCCCCACAGCGAATCGTTAACGTCCCATCACCATTGTCCTCGGCGTTGCAATCATCACCATCGGCGCCATCATCACCATCATCGCCATCTTCTCCACGCTGTCCCGATGCGCCATTCTGACCATTCTCGCCGTTACGTACGGTGATGGGATCACTGTCAGGGCAATTGATCGTGTAGCTGCCATCGCCATGATCCTCCGCACGACAAGATCTTCCATCGGCGCCCGTCGCTCCTGGCTCACCATCGGCTCCATCACGGACCGTCACTGGATCGCTACCAGGACAAACGATGGTGTAGCTACCATCTCCGTTATCTTGGGCGCTGCAGGACTGACCATCGGCGCCCACTGCGCCCGCCTCACCATCACGGATCGTCACCGGATCACTGTCAGGACAAGTGATCGTGTAACTGCCGTCACTGTTCGTCACCGATGCACAGGGACTCCCGTCACTGCCGGCAGGTCCTTCAGGACCCACTGGTCCTGCACAAGCGAGTATGAAAAACAGCGGCAAAGCGAAAACTTTATTCATAGGATACACAGCTCTCAAAGTAGCGGTCTAAACTTGAATATTAAGGCATGTCTGACAAGTGCCCATAAAACCGAAGTCAATCTGTAAGCCCGTTTCAGGCCGCACAAATGATTGCGGTACGCTCCCCCGAACGACCCGCTGGACCACCAGGGAAACCTCGCCGATTTAACCGTCAGTATTCCCGTCTTTGTCGTTTACAGAATCTTGAGCGTGTTCGTTCGCTGCTTAATAAACTTCAGTCGGTGTCGTGATCCAACGATCTTGGAATGGACTGATCCGTCCAATGCCCAACTGACCAAAACGGTTGTCGCACCAACAGTAGAGACGGACACGTACCCCAGCGACATACGTTTTTGCGCAAGTATGTGCAGTATCAACGAAGTCTGCGCAAGCAACACGATTTAGTTAACTTGATCCAGACTAAACCACGCATGAGCACGCCGCCCCAAAACAGCAAAAGGAGCCCAAAAGGACTCCTTTCACTTCCCCTTCAATGAGGGATTAGCGTCGGTCTAGGGATTCATGTGCAGACCACAGCGAACATTGCGTGCGGTGACCTCAGGATCAAAGCTGCCTGCGCTGATCTTCAAGAGATAAGTCCCCGGTTGAGTGATGCCTGCGTCCCGCACATACAACATCTCGTTGGGTAGCTCCGTCCAAGAACCTTGCTCGTTACCGTCGAGATCTTCGATCGCCACGGTCAGATCGATAACGCCCGTCCCCGAACTCCGAGAACCACAGGCGAAGCTAGCCGTTTCCCCCTGCCGCAAATCAAAGCTGTAATAGTCCACGTCGCCCTCGCTCAGAATCGACATAAGGAAAGCACTTCGACGTCCATTGTTGTCTTGAAACTCTAATGCTTGAGCTCCATCCGCCGTGTTGTTGCCAGCCTCATCCAACTCAGGATCGTTATCCGTACTCCCGACGAAGATTTTAAACACGTAAAACGCATTGTCACCCAAGCTTTCCGGGGCAGCAACAGTCAGTCGGTAATCTCCTGGTGCCAAAGAGGGCGAAATCTCACCATCCTGACCGACCGCTGCACTGACCCGACCCACAATACTGTTGTCGGCTTTGTTCATGACCCACATGTCGACCGTATTGGCGCTGGAACCATAACCATCGGTACCGGCCGGCATCAGTTGGAAGGTCACATTTCGATTACCTCCCTCTTCGGCTTCGGGGATCGTGATCTCAAAGTGGTCCTCTTCATCAGTCGCCGTGAAGGTCCCCATGCCCAAACCGAACCCGGTATCAGTGGTCCCTAGAACTGCCACACCCTCTTCAGTGGCTTCGCTGTCTTCCGTCACAATCTCTGCCTCGATATTGAGCGGGAAGGCGGTGAGCTCGTAGGTGTAGTCCGGACTGCCCTCATCGGCCATGTCCTGCTGTGTCCATGTGGAGAACTCCTGCACCTTAACGTAGTAGGTGCCCGTGGCCGGCAGCTTGATCAGAATTTCGGAGTCTGTGTTGCGACGCGGCACAGCGTCGTCGTTGTCTGCAACCTGGTTACCGGCAGCATCATAAAGCGTGATTGCCGTGTCCACCTTCGAAGGATCATCCTGCTGGTTGGCTTCCGTCGAAATGGACATCCAAGCGCCCTCTTCACCCTCAAAGGCATAGTAGTCGACGTCACCGGCTGGATTGATCACCCCCTCGGAACGACCGTTCTCCATTGGGGTCGCCGAGTTCATGTCGTCGTTACCGTCGCTAGCCAGCGTGCAGTCATTGGTGCAACTGTCATCATTGCTGTCGTTACCATCGTCACATTCCTCGCCCGGGTCGACGACGCCATCACCACATTCTGGCCCCTGCTCTGTCCTGCAGCGAGCACTACAGCCGTCACCATTCCGACGATTGCCATCGTCACACTCTTCGTCGCCCTCAACGCGATTATCACCACATTGAGCCACCACCTCGGGCCCCGAGTCCTCGGTCGGTCCGGCGTCGTTCTCGCCGTTGGCTTGCGGCTGCGCGCACGCGACTCCAAAAGCGAAGATCATGAGAAAGGTAAAGCGCTTCATAGTCAGTCTCCAGACTTGATGTCGGGGGGGTAGCAGAGCCAGCCACGCCTTGCATGCGAAATTCTCCGATCCATGACCTCAGTTTCTTTCCCCCCATTGACCCCGGCTCAGAACTCAATACTCTTTCGAACATGCTGATCTCCCTTTTAACCAGCACATTGGTCGCGACCCAAACGACCGTACCGAAGGTCACCGCTCCCCTGGTCTTGACCGCAAAAAGAGCGAAACGGCGTCGGACCAAACGGCGTCAAACGAAGCCAAAACCGAAAGCCACACCGGCATCCCCCGCCGAGAACAAAAAACCTCAACCAGCTGCATCGGCGGCAACCCCCAAGCCCGCAAGGACCACAAAAACATCTCCCCGACCCGGAAAAGGAGACGTCAACACCCCGCTGCGTGATCAGCGCCAAAGCATGGCAGCCTTCGCCCTGGCCAGCGATGAAGGCCTGAGCGAGACGGTGGCCGCACTTCTCGAAGAGGTAATGCTCACCACCCTGCGCGGGTCGGGGCGCTTCCAATCCATTCTCGGAGGCAGCGATCTTGCGGCGATGCTCAGCCTCGATCAGCAACGAACGGCCTTGGGCTGCGAGTCGGCCGACTGCGCCACAGCCTTCCAGGAAGCCTTAGGCGTGCCCTTCCTCGCCGTCCCGAAGATCGGCCGAGTGGGCGACCGCTTTCTGGTGAACTTGAAAATCATGGACACTTCGGAGGGCCGGGTGCTCGCTCGAATCCATCGGATGGTCCAAGCGGAAACCAGTCTCCCGGCCGCTCTACAGTCCGTCACCAAACAAGCTATTTCCATGATGTTCGGGGAACCCGTTCAACTCCAAGAGCTTGAAGACCCCGCCGTGGTGGAAGCCCGTCGCCGCAAAGCAATTCTGCGCAACACAGGACTCGCTTTTAGTCTCGGTGGTCTCGGCCTGGTAAGCTACAGCTACGCGGCAATGGCCGAAGCACGGAGTCTGCTCCCCCCCCCTGGACACCGAACGACGCAACAGGACGTGAGCAGCTTTGCCTCAGCCTCAGCCAGTGCCGATCTGACCTGGGGTCTTGGCGCGGCGGTCACCGCAGCCGGGCTCACGGCTTTCGCGCTGGGATGGTAAAAATATGACGCACCGACTCAGCCTCATTCTGCTCCTTTCCTGCACAAGCGCTTGCCCCTCCATGCTCATGGCGCCGGACAACGCCTCGTGCCGAGCCGAATCGGACTGCAGCGACGGCCTCGTCTGTATCCGTGGCGATGACCCAACAGCCCAAGGCTACTGTGGCGAAGCCTGTGGCAATGGCACCGTGGACGGCAGCGAGGAATGCGACGACGGCAACACGGTCGACCACGATGCCTGCTCCAATCGCTGCCTGCGTGCCCGCTGCGGCGATGGACACATCCGCCAAGATCTCCTTGAGGGCAGCCAAGGCTTTGAGGCCTGCGACGACGGCAACGATGTCGAAACCGATGACTGCACGACCACTTGCCGTCTCGCCCGTTGTGGCGATGGACACCTCCAACCCGGCGAGGAATGCGATGATGGCAACCTGACCTCCGAGGACGCCTGCACTGCCAATTGCCAACAGGCCCGTTGTGGCGATGGCATCGAACGTCTGGATCTGGCCCAAGGCAGCGATGGTTTCGAGGGCTGCGATGATGGCAACGAGAGCGACGACGATGCCTGCACCAACAATTGCGCTGAAGCCCGCTGCGGCGACGGCGTGCGCCGCAACGACATCGAGGGCGGCGAAGCCGGTTTTGAGGCCTGCGATGATGGCAACGACGACAACACCGACAGTTGCACCAGTCTCTGCCTCAGTGCTCGCTGTGGTGATGGCTTTGTTCAAGAGGGGCAGGAAGGCTGTGACGACGGCAACGCGGTGGAAGTGGACGGCTGCACCGGGGACTGTCAGCCTGCCCGGTGTGGCGACGGCATTACTCGCACCGACCTCGCCTTGGATCACCCAGATCATGAACGTTGCGACGACGGCAACCGGGCCGATGGCGACCAGTGCCTGTCCAACTGCCAACCGGCTCGCTGCGGCGACGGTGTGATCGGCCCCCAGGAAGACTGTGATGATGGCAACGAAATCAACACGGACACCTGCACAAATGCCTGTCGACAGTGGTCATGTGGCGATGGCTACCTCTATCCTCAGGAGGAGGTCTGCGACGATGGCAACGCGGACAATGCAGACGATTGCACAGACCAGTGCCAAGTGAGTCGCTGCGGTGACGGCATCGTCCGCACCGGTCTCGACCCCAACGACCCTCGCTATGAAGAGTGCGATGATAGCAATGGGGATGACACGGACGCATGCACCGGCCTCTGCCGCCGAGCTCGCTGCGGCGACGGCTTGCTGCGAGCCGATGTGGAAGCCTGTGATGATGGCAATGCAGAAGACACCGATGCCTGCACCTCCTCCTGCGAACTCGCCGCCTGTGGAGATGGCTTCGTCCGGGCGGGCATCGAGGCCTGCGATGATGCCAATGATCTCAATGACGATGCCTGTGTTGAAAACTGTCGAGCCGCACGATGCGGCGATGGCTTTCTCCACGATGGCGTCGAAGCCTGTGATGATGGCAATGACGACGAAGAGGATGAATGCACCACCCTCTGCGCCCCCCCCCGGTGCGGCGATCGGTTACTGCAAGGCGAGGAGGAATGCGATGATGGCAACAACCTGCAAACAGACGCCTGCTTAAACGATTGCGTCCTCGCCCAATGCGGCGATGGCTACGTGCACGCTGATGTCGAAGACTGCGATGATGGCAACGAGCAGGACGGGGATTCTTGCAACAATGATTGCGCTAATGTCTGCTTCGTCACTCGAGACAACAGCTTAGCCTGTGTTCGTCCCCATGAAGACCCGCGCTGGGTCCAGATTTGCCGCCCCTATGGCGAGGGTGAAGAAGCCTGTTTGATTGCGGCAAAGATTGAGGGAGGTGCATTGACCATTGGGATCGATGGCGTGCCCAACGCCTCCCCTCGACACGCTGTGGAAGTCAGTTCCTTCCTGATGGCTCGGACCGAAATCACCGTGGGCCAGTACAACCTGTGCGTTGCCCAGGACGAGGATGAACATCTCGCCCACCGTTGCAATGATCCAGGCCATTTTAACTACTCGACACCCGATACCCTCCCCATGGGTCCTCTGGTCTACGAACAAGCCCGCCGTTTTTGTCGCTGGTGGGGCGGCGATCTACCAACGGACGCCCAATGGGAGCTTGCGGCAAGGGGAGCCGGTGAGAATCCAAGAACCTATCCCTGGGGAGAAGAGCCCGTCACTTGCGATCGTGGACTCTTCCGCCTCTGCCCACCGCTGCGGATCCCACGTCCGGTCTGTACCGATAGCTTTGGTGAACCCACGACAGCCGGCCAAACACCAGAAGGGCTCTGCGATATGGCGGGCAATGCATCCGAACGAACCCTCGACATTTACGAGGCACTCAATTGGCAGCGCTATCCCACAGAACCCGGTGGCCTGTGGCAAAATCCGAAAGTCCTGAGACCGGGCGTTCACGGCCTCAGCAACCCTGTACGCGGGGGGTCCTGGACTTCCGAGGTGACGGAGCTCCGATCCGGTGACCGTGAATTCCGCTGGTACGAGACCGGCTACCGGGAAGATGGGGCTCGTTGCGCCTGGTACGATGCGGACGCCTTGTCCGTGATCATCGACTAAACTTACCGCCGGGTTGCGATACCGATCACCAATCTCCTTGATAGTGGCACCTTAAAATCGGCTAACCACCATCGCTTTGAAACCACGGCAATGCCCATCTACTCAAACTCGAATTCTCCAGGGAAAAGGGTTATGAGGCAGCCATGAAAAGCCTTCTCTCCATCCTGTTGCTGACTGCAGTACCCGACATGGCAGTGACCACCCTGCAGGCGGAAAAAGGCATGGATGAAGGGGTCGTGCGTGTCCTGAACGAAACCATGCTCGCCCAACTCGCTGCCACCGGCCGCTTCGGACAAATTTTAAGTGGTTCGGACATCCAAGCAATGCTCGACCATGAACAGGCGAAAACCATGCTTGGTTGCGAAGAGGATAGTTGCCTCGCCCAACTCGGCGGTGCTCTCGGTGTTCCCTTTCTCTTGGTTCCCAGCGTCGGCAAGGTGGGCAGTCGAATCGTCCTGAACCTGAAAATTGTAGGCGTCGACGAAGCCAAAGTGATGGCCCGCCACCACGCCTTCTTCACCTCCCAAGATCAACTTCTCGATGGCCTGTCTCCAGGCATCGAAGCACTGATCCAAGGCTTCGATGCGTCGTCGAAACCCAAAAGGGTTGAAACATCCACACCCCGCAGTGAATCAACAACGCCAACTGCGATCCCACCCAAGGGGACACCACCAAAACGTCCGCCTTGGATCGGGCTTTCAATGGTGGCTGCGGGCATCGCCTTGCTGGTGGCTGGGCCCAGCGATCAGGACCTCCTCGACGCTCGCGCCGATTACGACCAAGCGATGACACCGGCCTCCCTGAGCACTGCTTCCTATCAACTCGATAACTTGGCCACCGATGCCTACCTTTATCGCAGCAGTGGCGGCATTCTGCTGAGCGCCGGACTCGGCCTCTCCCTTTGGCGCTGGTGGGGTCCCCGATGATCGCTCGCCTCCCCCTGCTTACACTCCTCCTTGCAGGCGCTTGTCTGCCGATTTCCCTCGACAAAGACCATCCGCTCGAGAGCTATGCAAACGGTGCCCACGGCTTTCCCACGGCTTTGGTGGCTGCAGGCAAACAAGTCTGCGCCTATCTCGAGTCAGAAAATCGGGCAATGGTGTGTTGGGGTGATGACGGCGATCTTGAGGGTGATCAAATCTACCCCCAACACATCGGTGGTGCCGCTGAATTGCTGGAGCGCCACTCCTTCGTGAGCAACGGGGTGAATTACTGCGCACTCGACAGCGCAGGTCGAGCACACTGCGGTGGATCCGATTCTCGTTTTCTAGGTCCTCGTTTTGTCCCGGATACGATGCACGGACCGAGCCACGTCCAAACGGAGCAAACCTTCAAACGCCTTGCTCTGGTTCGTACGGACGATGGCAGCAGCATCGGCTGTGGAATCCCAAATCATGATGGTCACGATCCTTCCAAGGACCTCTTTTGCTGGGGTGGTGACATCCGCCAGATTTTTCCGTCCAATACAGAAATATCGGACGAAGGTATCGTCGACTTGCGGGGACTCGGAACATTGAATGGCGAAAATATTCGAGTCGATTTCCAGAACATATTAAAACTCAAACTCAGTGCCAAAGTCGGCTGCATCACCGACCCACACGATCAACTTTGGTGTTGGGGGCCGCCGAGCTTCTTCGGACAAGACTCAGACGAAGCCATCGTCGGCCCCTTTCAAATACCAACCCCCGCGGACCGAGGCGTGAACAGCCTGGCGCTCCATGGTGAGGACCTTTGCGTTGGTCTCATCCCCCTCGAAAACGATGATCCATTCGGAAGCGTTTGGTGCATGGGGGTGAACGAATACGGCCAAGCGGGAATCAATATCGCCCAGCAGCAGACAGCCCTGGTGGAGGTTCAAAGCCTGCAATCAGGTTTCTACGAGTTGCAAATGGGCGCCGGACAGGTCTGCGCCCGGCTCCAAGATCCAAACCAACCCAATCAAATTTGGTGCTGGGGACGAAACGATCGAGGACAGTTGGGGAATGGGACGGACAAAACCATCTTTACCCCCACCCCAATCGAGTTCGTCAACCGCATGCCTCCTAATTCAGGTTTCGACATTCAACAGATCGTCCTAGGCGATGACTTCGGGTGCTGGCGTGCCCTCGGCAGTGGGCTCGTCCACTGTTGGGGGGCCAATGACCAAGGTCAACTGGGCCAACCCGACTTGGCAGAAGCCCTGGAGCCCACCTTGGTCCAACTCCACTACCGATTCCGCTAAGGCACTTCGCTCGAGGGCCCTGTCTTTACCAATCGAAAGCCCAGGGGATAGCGTTTCGACTTGGCATAAAAGGCTCGGTTACGATTTCTCAAGTGATGAGCAGCGCTGTTGAAACAGCCGCCCCGACGGACCCGCTTTGACGTCTTTGGCCGCCGAGCCTCGCCTTGATCCCCCATCGTTTGGTAGCCAGGCGCATAGTGGTCAGCTGTCCACTCCCAAACGTTGCCCGCCAGGTCACAGATCCCTTGTGCGCTGTGACCCTTCGGCTTGGAACAGACAGGCCGGGGGCGTTTGTCACAACCCTTCATCACTGCATGCTCGCAAGTGGGCGCCGATTGCCCCCACGGATAGAGAATATCTTGCCCTGCCCCCCGGGCTGCATATTCCCATTGGGCTTCCGTGGGCAGCGCAGCCTGTGCCCATCGAGCATAGGTCTGAGCTTGCCCCCAATCCAAACAGTTGACCGGGAGTTGGGGTTGCGCCTGCCGCCGCTGCCATGTGCACCAGGGGTGATCCTTGCGCGGGACTCGACACACGCCGGCCTGAACACAAGGCATGTACTGGGCCACCGTCACTTCGCTGCGGGTCATCTGAAAAGCGGCGATCTTCACGCGCTTCCTGGGCTTTTCATCAGGATCCCCCCGCTCTGAGCCCAGGAGCATCTCTCCCGCGGGCAGAGGACGCCAATCAAATGCGGGGGTCGTCGCGAGTACAAAAGAGAGGAGCAGGTTCGCCTCCTAGTCGTGTTCGTAGAGATCCTCGGAGCCAGCCAAACTCGCTACATTGCTCTCAAAGCGAAGTTCATCGTGTTCCACAGTACCACCGTACACGAACAGGGCGCCACCAACGCCTTCCCCAGGGGTGCCGCCACCACCAAAGGCATTGCCACCACCCGTGCCACCGACAGCTCGATTGGATTCAAAAAGACATGCGTTCAGTGTGACCTCGCCGGCCTCGATAAAGAGGGCGCCACCGAAGCCTGCACCGCCACCACCACCCGCGCTGGCTGAGCAACAACTCTGGCTCCCATTTCCACCGCCGAAGCCACCTTGCCCCCCAGGACCGCCATTACCACCGGACGTTTTTCCACCGCCACCGCCGCCACCGCCGCCAAAACCGCCCTGACCGCCAGCTTGCGCTTGGGTGCTGCCACCGCCACCAGCACCACCGCTCCAAAGACCGCCTGAAGCGCCGACGCCGTTACCGCCTTGACCGCCATTGGGACCGCCACCACTGCCTCCAGGACCGCTAAACTGCCCTCCATTTGCTGCACCACCACCCGCATTTCCACCATTCACACGATTGTTTACAAATCGACACTCGTGTCGCTCGCTTGCCTCTGCGGTGAACGTACCGCCGCCAACAAATACAGCACCGCCCAATCCGGCACCACCGCCACCACCGCCGCCTGCGCCACGACCTCCGTTTCCACCGTCACCCCCCATGGCGACGCTCTCCCTGATGCTGACCCCCTGCAATCGAACGTTACCAAAGCTCGAAATAGCGCCGCCAAAGCCTGAAACGCGACCTTCGACCAAGCTCATATCGACAAGTTCCAAGGTGCCGGCCTCTTCGACTCGAAAAATCTGTCGCTCGCCCGATCCACTCACAACACTGGTCACACCACAGCCGACGATCCGGACGGTCCCCGAGCGAATCACTAAAGTCTCTTCCAGAGCGTAACCAGAAACTGGATCGCTCAGAAGGATCCGCTCGTGTCCCGTTGGATCGCAAGCACCGACCACCTGATCATTCTGCATCGCCACCACCGCATCAGCGAGACGACAGCCGCCGTCGTCATTGCTCACCATCATCCCGCGACCATTTAAGCCCGTGTTCTGAAGGATCACGTTTGACTCCGTGGTCCAACGACCATCGCTGATGCTGTAAGTGAAACGATCCTCAGGAACGGCTTCAAGGGGCGTGTAGGTAAAGGCGCCAGGCTCGTCCTCAACAAGCTCCAAGCGACCGTGCTCGGGCTCCGTGACGATCTCGAACACCAACGACTCACCCTCCGGGTCCTGATCGTTCGCAAGGAAGCCCTCATCTTGCGCTACAACCAAACTGCAACTGCCGCTGATTTCGTAGCGATCCTCTCCAGCAACAGGTGCTTCATTAAGAGAGAAGACTTCGATGGTGACAGCGGCCGGCGCACTGACTCCCTCACCGTCACTCACCACGAAAAGAAACTCATCCTGACCAATGAAGCCCTCCGCGGGGCGATAAGTCCATGCACTGCCCTCACCCTCGACACTGCCTGACAGGGGGGCACGAGCTACGCTAAACTGGAGCGTGTCTCCGTCGGCATCCAAAGCCGTCAACTCCACTTCGATGGATTCGCCCTCCGGGGTTCGCACCGATTGAGCCTCAGCAATCGGTAAATCATTCACCGGCGTCACTGTGATCGTCACTCGAGCGGGAGCACTCTCCAACTCACCATCGATGGCGACATAATTGAAGGTTACGTCTCCATGGGCATCGGGCTCTGGCGTGTAAACAAACGACCCGTTTGTCTCGACGGTAAGCGTTCCCAGTGAGGGTTGACTCAATGTGCGAAACCTAAGTGTTTCTCCTTCAGGGTCGCTTCCTCCTTTGGCAAGTCCTTGGTCAGCATCGGCCCGCAACGTGGTGTCTTCACCGGTGGTGTAGTTCAACTCCACCGCTAAAGGTGCTTGGTTAGGACCTTCAGAGCAGGCTCCCTGCACGCAACGTGAACCCAGGCTACAATCCGTCTGGCTACTGCAAGGAATGATCTCTTTATCCCCGGCACATGCCGCCAAAGCGAGAAGAGTAACTGACGATAAATTCCGCATCGGAAGCTCCTTCGGACAAAGGAGAAGGCACTTTAACTAGGCAGCCCTCGGTCCTCTAATCTGCAACGTGGTCAATGCTCTACACACTCGTTCAGCCACATCCTCAATGGCGTCCTGAGTGGCCAAGAGGTCATTACGAACCTCCAACTCAAGGTAGATCACACCGTGCCGACTCCCATGGCGAGCTGCACAAAAGATGCCGCCCTCCTTACCCGAGTAGGGCTCATTGAGTTCGGTTCGAAAGCCTTGCTCTCGCAGGTGTTGACCAAACCGAGCAGCAACGGGGTCGAAACGATCGAACAAAACGCCCATCTCCATGTCTCGGATTTGCCCCATGTAGTTCCGAGTGAACGTGTGAATGGACAAAAGAAGCACGTCGCCACCACGCTCCAATCGCTCACCGAGACAGCGATCGATCTCCAGGTGAAACGGCTCATAGTAGACTGCCCGGCGCCGCTCTCGCTCTTGCTCTGGTAATCCCTGGTTGAAGGAAATGGCGTAGCCTTCCGCTTGCTCCCGGATCCAATCATCATCGGCGATGTGGCGATTCGGATCGCAGATCAATCGAGAGTAACGTGACATCACTGCACAGCAAGCCTTGCGCTTAACGATCTGCCGAGTCAGTTCACCGGCCCCCGGATCGTAGGCCCAGTGGGTCTCCATCCAGGGCCGGTCGGCTTCCGTCATCGTGAACTCGGCTGGCAAGCGATTCGTCGCATGCTCACAGGTGATCACGAGAGGGCGGACGTGATGGCGATCACCGACGATCTCCACAGCCTCATCAATAATCATGGTTCGCCCCCCTACGGGTGCTGTGTTTAGGCGAGGAGGCCGCTCAGTGGCAAGAGGTGGCTCGGGATTGCATCCACCCGCCGCCTTGGGCAAAGGATGCGGGCACTCGGTTCACCGAACCGAAACGATTTCAACATCGTCTGAAGGAGCCGTCTCATGGGAACGATCGTCATCACGGGTGCCAATCGTGGCATTGGATTAGAACTCGCCAAAGGCTACCAGCAAAGAGGAGAAAACGTCATTGCGCTGTGTCGAAACTCATCACCGGAACTCGAAGGCATCGGATGTCGAATTGAGACGGGAGTCGATGTTTCCAGCCCTCATCTCGATGACTTGGGTCATCGGGTGAACGAAGCGACCATCGATGTACTCATCAACAATGCAGGGATCATGCGTCGAAATGCACTCGAAGACCTCGACCTCATGACGATGCGAGAACAATACGAGGTGAACAGTCTTGCCCCACTGAGGGTCACCGCAGCACTCATGGATCGGCTGAGTGAGGGTTCGAAAGTCGCCATGGTCACCAGTCGTATGGGCTCAATTGCCGACAACGATTCAGGAAGTCATTACGGCTACCGGATGTCTAAAGCAGCACTCAACATGGGCGCGAAGTCCCTGAGTCTCGACCTGAGCCCTCGAGGCATCGCCGTCTGCGTGCTCCATCCAGGCTGGGTCCGTACGGACATGACCCGTGGCAATGGCCTGATCGATGCGGACGAATCCGCCGCTGGGCTGATGGCCCGAATCGATGGGCTGACCATGGAAAATACGGGCAGCTTCTGGCATTCCAATGGGGATGAGTTGCCCTGGTAGGAGCAGACAATGTTCTGGAGTAAACCGGCGAGTCTCCCAACACCGGAAGAAGCCTTACCAGGTCGCACCGATGTGATGACTGTACCAGAGGCTCACGCCGTCCACGGCAGCCCGCTCAAGCCCCCCTTTCCGGAGGGATTGGAAGTCGCCATGTTCGGGCTCGGTTGCTTTTGGGGCGCAGAGCGCTGCTTTTGGCGCCTCGAAGGTGTTTTTAGTACTGCGGTGGGCTACGCCGCTGGGCATACGCCGAACCCAAGTTACGAAGAGGTCTGTTCCGGACGGACCGGACACAACGAGGTGGTACTCGTCGTCTTCGACCCCAAAGTGATCAGCTACGCCAAACTCGTCGCCACCTTCTTTCAGTCCCATAACCCCACCCAAGGCATGCGCCAGGGCAACGATGTTGGCACCCAGTATCGCAGTGGAATCTACACCCATTCAGACGGGCAAATGGAAACAGCCAAGGGAGTTGAAGCCGATTACCAGGCTCAACTCCAAGCCGCTGGCTTCGGTACGATCACCACCGAAATCATCCCAGCCGGCCCCTTCTACTATGCCGAGGCCTATCACCAGCAGTACCTCCACAAAAACCCGATGGGCTACTGCGGCTTGGGGGGCACGGGGGTGAGTTGTCCAATAGGAATCGAGACCTAGGTCGTTTCGACGCTGCGTAAAACTAGGCTTGGGGTCCCAATCAAGCCCCGATCCTAACCGTCCTCGCCGAAGCGCCGAAGGTCCTCGGGCTCGATGGTGTGGACCCCGTCCACATTGCCCGTGTTGCGGGTGGCTTCAGGCTCGAAAAGCAGGAGTTGTACGTCGCCGTCTCGGGCCACCGGCTTGTGCTCAACACCGCGGGGGGCGATGGGGGACTCTCCGGCTTCAAGGGTGAGGACGCGCTCGGCGCCATCTGAGTCCCGGAGGTGCATATCGAGCACCCCCGCGACGACCAGGAAGAGTTCGTCGGCGCGCTCGTGGTGATGCCAGACGAAACTCCCCCGAGCCCGGGCGAGCTTCACGTGCTGCCCGTTGAGCGCCCCCACGATCAGCGGCGTCCAAGGCGTCGGTACCGTCTCGAACGCTGCGCTTAGGTTCACCTTCTCAACCATCGCATGCTCCCCCATCTGTCCACAGCATACCACCCAAGTCCGGAATTCTAATTCGAGTCGAGTGCGCAGGCTCATTGTGCAGGTCCACCGATTTCGCTCAGGGAAATCCAGCATGCTGAGACGGCACCACAGCATCCTGCTCACAGCGATGGACATCACTTTGGCGATTAACTTGGACTTGCCCAGCCGGTTTAGGGCACGACTGCCTCACGCTCATCGCTGGAGAACGCCATGTGTCGCTTCGTCCTGTACTTGGGCCCCGAAATCACCCTCGACCAACTCATCACCGAGCCCCGCAACTCGATCATTCACCAAAGCCACCATGCGGAACACCGCGAAGAACCGCTCAACGGTGACGGCTTCGGTATCGCCTGGTACGCCCACGACCTGTCACCAGAGCCCGCTCTGTTTCGCTCCATTCAGCCGGCCTGGAACAACATGAACCTTCGTCACCTCGCTCGAGTCACGCGGAGCAGTTGTCTTCTGGCTCATGTGCGCGCTGCGAGCCCAGGATTGGGGGTTTCCGAATCCAACTGCCACCCCTTTCGAGCAGGCCGGTATGCCTTTATGCACAATGGCTATGTCACCGGTTTTCAGCAGATAAAAAGAGACCTACGCCGCGAACTTTCAGATACTGCTTACGCCCAAATCGCCGGAAGCACCGACTCGGAACACATCTTTGCTCTCTTGCAAGACCAACTCGACCTCGACCATGCAAGCCACGATACAACTGCGCTGGCAGCGGCGCTCGGCGACGCCATCGCTGCGGTCAGTCATCGAATCAAAGTCTCAGCGATCGAAGACGACAGTCACCTCAACCTGGCCATCACAGATGGACAACGGGCCGTCGTGACTCGCCATGTGGCTCCCGGGCACGAGGCCAACAGTCTGTTCGTTCATCGGGGCGCTCGCTATCGCTGCGAGGATGGGCTGTGCCGAATGGACGCCCCAAACGAACCCGGCGGAGCCGTGCTCGTGGCTTCAGAACCCCTGAGCGACGATCCTGGCTGGGAGGCGGTCCCGGTCAACCATCTCGTAAGGATCGAGACCGACCGTCATGTGACCATCGAGCCCATTCCCGGCCTTTCCTAAGTGGGGCATCATCGCCCTATACCGGCGCCAACGTCCCCACCGACTTTCCATGCGCTCCCGATTCGCATAAGGCTCATGTCGATGCCTTGCGATGCACCTCAATCCCCCCTTCTGAGCCGCCCGCCGTGCGTCGAGTGGGGAAACTCGAACTCCGATTTACCGCACCTTCTTGAAGTTAACCTCCCTCCAATGCAGCGATAGAACGGTTCAACCCCATGAGTTTCAGGAAACGATTTCGCTACCGATTCGAAACCCTCATGGGCCGTGGCGGTAAGTCGATCTTCATCTCCCTTACCCTCGTCTTCATCCTCTTCTTCGTCAGCTTCTCGCTTCTCCGAGGACTTTTGGTCTTGTTCACCGGTCTTGAGACTCACCACGACCTAGGGTTCTGGGGGAACTCCTACATCACCTTCTTGGAACTGACGGATCCAGGAAATATGGTTCAGGACCTGAACTCCCACCCTTGGTACAAAGTCATCGCAATCTCTGCCGGCATGGTGGGGGTGATCATGCTGTCCTCGCTGATCGCTTTCATCACCACCGCCATCGATCAGAAGTTGAATGAACTCAAACGCGGTCACTCCAAGGTGATTGAAGAAGATCACACCCTGATCCTGGGCTGGGACGAACAACGAGTGATTGAAGTCTTGCGGGAACTCATCATGGCCAATGAGAGCGAAGACGATGCATGCGTCGTCATTCTCGCGGACCGTGACAAGGAGGAAATGGACGACCTTCTCAACCTGCACCTGCCCAAGCAATCCACGACCCGAATCGTGACACGTAGCGGCAAAACATCCTCCCTCGCTAATCTCGACATCGTCTCGGTCGAACAATGCAAGTCGATGATCATCCTGGCAAACTGCGATGACATGGGGAGCGCTGAAGAAAAATCGAGTAGTGATGCACAAGTCATCCAAACCATCCTCGCCCTCAGTGCCATGAAGGAAGATGATGAGGACTACTCGATTGTCACCGAGATTTTCAATCCATCCCACCGACGAATCATCGAAAAGAGCTATCCGGACCAGGTGGTCGCCGTTGATACGGGCGATATTCTCGCCAAACTGATGGTGCAAACCTCTCGATCCGTCGGACTCTCGGTAGTCTACAGCGAGATCCTTTCTTTCGACGGCTGTGAGATGTACTTCCATCAAGCGCCATGGAAGGGCGTTCGCTTCCAAGAATTGGGCTTCCGGTTTCCAGATGGAGTTCCCATGGGTATTCGCCATGCCGATGGGCGGCTCCACCTCAACCCTGAGCCCACCTACACCCTTGCAGATGATGATGAGATTCTCATTCTTGCTGATGACGACTCAACGATTGAGTTCTTGGAACAACCCGTCGCTAGGCCCGAAAAATACAGCTTACCATCCCTTGAGCGCCTCGAGCCGAGGATTGAGGCAGAACTCCTTCTCGGCTGGACCTTTAAAGGGACTGCAATCGTGGAGGAGTATTCCGACTATTTGAAGGATGGCAGCCGTATCGACATCATGCTCAAAAATCCGAGCGACACCGTCCGTGAAGAAATTCACGCTCTGGATCAACGGATTGAGGGCACGAAGATTCGCATCGTCGAGAAGGACCCACTCAATGCCGAGGAACTGTTGTCTGTGGAGCCATTCAACTACGACAACATCATTCTCTTGGCTGAAGGGGGCGGGGACCGAGACCCTCGCTCCGTGGATTCGGAAAATATCGTCACCCTGCTTCTCTTGCGCGACATCTTTAACCAGCACGCTCAAGAGAGCATGAACACACGTCTGATCACTGAGGTTTTGGACTCCCAAAATCGTGAACTTATCTCCAATGCGGGGGTGAAAGATGTGATCATCTCAAACCAGTTGGTCAGCATGATGCTGGCGCAAATCTCCGAAAGCCGGGGGATCAAAGATGTCTACGATGACATCTTTGAAGAGGATGGTTCAGAGATTTACCTAAAGCCAGCGAGCCTCTACTTTGATTCGTTCCCGGTGGACGTCTCGTTCGCCACTTTAATGGATCTAGCTCAACAGCGTCGTGAGGTCTGCCTTGGGATCAAGATCCAATCGGAAGAAACCAACGCTGAGCAGAATTTCGGCATCGATCTTATCCCCGAGAAGGATCAGACCATTCGCATGATGGCAAACGATTCACTCGTCGTTCTGTCCGAAGATGAATTTTAGGTCATGGTGAGCCTCGCTAACGGCGAAACACTGCATTACGATCCTCGAGGCATGCTTCCGTGAAATGGCAGCGCAGCAGCGATCAAACCTTCGTGGGTGGCGACCCACGTGTCGCAGATGCGTCGAACTTCGAATTTGTCGAAAGCGATCAAGATACGGAACAGCGCATTCAGGGCATCCGCTACATTGCGACCTGTGCCGCGGTGATCTGCCTTCTCTACGTCCTGCTCTACACCAGCGCCGGCTTGACCTGGCTGGCTGTTTACAACCTCGTCTTTGCCGGACTGTATACCGCTGTCCGTCTTTGGCCGAATCGCGGGCAGATGAGAGGGCTTGGTATTGTGCTGATGGGTTTTGGAACGACCCAACTTATGGCGAATTGCTTTCTTTTCGTGCCGCCGAATACGGGAAGTCACTATTTCATTCTCCTGATCCCCATCCTCTCTCTCGTCGCCATCCATCCACGGGACCGATTCTGGTGGGCATTTTTTAGCTTCTCCAATCTCGCGGTCATCGTCTTCCTCGAATGGGCTAGAGAGGATTTTGTCCCTGTCTTTCCCCTGCCCCACCGTCCGGATCAGCTCCCCTACTGGAGAGCCTTTGCCGTCTTTGTCACGCTGGCCGTCGTCATCGCCGTTTTCCGTACCTTTCACCGGAATCTTCACCGTGCTCGCAAAGAACTTCATTTCTCCTACGAACGATCGGAGTCACTGCTTCTCAATATTCTCCCCTGGTCGATCGCCGAACGATTAAAAAGCGATGTGGAGACAATCGCCGATGACTTTCAGGAAGCTTCCGTTCTGTTTGCGGATTTGGTCGGGTTTACAGAACTTGCTGATCAGCACACCGCTGCGGAGACGGTAACCTTACTCAACCGCATATTTTCTGATTTCGATGATGCTGTGGACCGTCACGGATTGGAAAAAATTAAAACCATCGGGGACGCCTACATGGTGGCTGCCGGTGTACCAAGTCCGCGGCCAGATCATGTGTCCGCTCTACTGGACTTCGCCAACGATCTCCTCAGCATGATCGACCGGCACAACCGGAACGAGACAACGTCCGTCGCCCTGCGAATTGGCATTAGCACTGGCCCGCTCACCGCTGGCGTCATCGGCTCGAGAAAGTTCACCTATGATATCTGGGGAGATACGGTGAATATGGCTTCCCGAATGGAGTCCACAGGACTACCCGGGCGAGTTCAAGTGACGCCCGCCGTTGTACGAGGCGCCGATGCCCGCTTTCAGTTTGAAGACCGAGGTTTGATACAGATTAAAGGCAAGGGTGAGATGCAGACTTTCTTGCTCCGCTCACTNGAAAGTCAGAAGCCGNCTGGTTGAGACTCAGTCGATGGCANGCTCCCCCCTTTTCAAATGAGTGATTGTCCCCCAAGATCTNTAGCCTCGCCCACGCAGGAGTCCNATCGATGTCAGCGTCCCTACCCCTCAGCGATCAGCAGCGAGAGCAAATCTGGAATCTCCTGAACCACCACGATGCGGCGACTCAAAGACAAGGACTCGAACTGCTCGCCTCTCTGGAGGAAAAACCACAAGGAAGCATGATCTACCGGGGCATGCCCCTTGGTCATTTCGAATTTCTACGCGGTTTGATGGATAAAACACCTGATGTCCTCTTGAACTGGATCGAAGCGGGCTACGAACGCATTGCTGCAGGCCCATTAGACGGTCTGCAGTTCCTTCTCATCGAACTGCTCGAACGACGCTTTCATCGATACAACAAACGTCTTCTCGGTCTGTCCCAGGAAGCATGGGACGCATTGGATATGAGTGAACAATGGGAACAGATTGAGGCGGTTGGAGAAAAACTAAAAGCACTGGGTGTACAACTTTTAGAGGAAGCAGGTGATCTGGATGCATGTATGCCCGAGGAGGCGCAAGAGCATCGAATTTCAGATTGGTATGGATGGGTTCGAGTCCATGAAGCCGGCTCCAAGGACCCTGAATGGCTAAGAACACGAACCCATGTCCGCAGTTGGCTCGGCGAAGATGGAGACACACCGAAAGGCAGAGATGTTCTCGCCTTTGTGCGCTCTTTACCCCAGGAGGTTCGGCACGAGATTTTACGGCCGATCATGATCAATGAATGGAATCGCCCAATCGTCTGCTTTCGAGCTTCCTTCCAAGGGGTACTCATCGAACTTTTTTGCGAAAATCAGGAGCGTGTTTGCCAGTACTACGATGGCTCATTTTATCGGGTCAAAGACATCGAAGCACTCGACCTGAGCCCCTACGCTGATCGTGCCTATTGTAATGTGACGGGCCGCCCGCCTACCGAGCGTGAACTAAAGGCTTTAGCGAGCCTGCCTGCCCTCGATTCGATTCGCTTTACTTACAAAGAAGGAATGGATCTTTCTCCCTTAGCAAGTGCGCCGATGCTCTGTACCGTTGAGATTCACGGCGGACCTGACCAAGCGACCCTGGATAAAATCGATCTCGGAACCATCTCCGTCCTGCAGGCAGAGGGCGACGATCCAGAATACGGTGAGGATGAACTCTACGACGAAAATGGCGATTTTAACCTCGAACTTCACAGCTGTGAGGTTTGCGGTAAAATCGCCGATGAATGGGGCATGTCCAGAACCGACATGTTGGTGACCCAAAACACCGAGGACAACTTCCACTGTCAAGCCTGCCATAGCCAACTCATGGGCTGGTGTGAGCCATGCAGTATGACGGCACCGAGTGCATTTCTCGAGTTCGAGACCTTTGTCGATGGTGCCCTCAAGCTTGTGGAGCGAGAGGGATCCACACCGCTCCAATTGTGCGAGGACTGCTTGTAGAAAGAGTCAACGCCCCCGAAGCCTTTCCGACCCGTTATTGATCAGGGGAGCGAAGCAGGTCCGCTGCAACTAAGCGATGAAATAGGTATTTAGCGTGCTCGACTCGAGGCGCATAGGGACCCGGTCGGTAATGCTGGGACCCCAAGCCTACTTGCAACGATTCGCAAATGGCGATGTCTTCATCTTGAACCTGTTCGCTTGCCGTTAGCCGATCATGAATCAATGCCGGATCAACGTCCGGCTCCATGTACCAATCGAAGTCCACCCGACATTTCTCAGGCCCCATCGGCGTCACCACGTTGATATCCATCATCGAGCCATAACGGTTGATCATCAGATTCGGGTAAACCCAGGCATAGAGCGCCTCCCCACTCAGTCGCTCGCCGGCTTCCGAGGATGAAGCGACCCGTTGGACTGCGTAAGAGTCGAAACACTCCGTTTCATAACCGGAGAGATCGAGTTCTGCTGCCAGGTCTCGATGCAGGAAGGGGACATGGTAACCACCATCCAAGTAGTTATCGATAAAGACCTTCCAGTTGCAGAACAACTCGTAACTCCGACGCTCCACACGAACTAAATCCTGCCAACCTGTGGCTTCAAAGTCCGAGGTGAGGGAATCGAGATCTAAAGCGGTGGCATCCCCGGAACCATTGACAAGGACCAAGGGACCAAACACCTGCAAACCGATTGGATGCAGGCTGTACATGTCCCGATCAAAACCTTTAATGCCTGCGATTCGCGGCGCTCTTTTTAACTGACCTTGGAGATCGTAGGTCCATCCGTGATAAGGACAAACGAGGGTCTCTGCGTGGCCTGCACCCTCCGCAACCTGAGTCCCATTGTGACGACAAACGTTGGCAAAGGCCCTGAGCGTTCCAGACTCATCCCGAAGCACGACCCATGGCTCTCCACCGACACAGCCTGACACGTAGTCGCCTGGCTGCTCGAGTTGGTCGAGATGGGCAACGGCTTGCCAGTTGTCTGCCAGAACCCGCCGACGTTCCAAATGATCCTGAGACTCACTTCGATACCAATCGGCCGGTGGTGATTTGGCCACCGAGATCGGCAGACTTGGATCAAACACCTCACTCATCGACCGTCTTGAAGCATGCGTTGGGCTGCGTTTCGCCCGCAAGCCCCCATCACACCACCCCCCGGGTGTGCGGCTGCGCCACAGAGGTAGAGCCCACCGATGGGGGTTCTGTAGTTTGCCCAACCCAAGACAGGCCGCATGGGTGCGAGTTGGAACAGATTCATCTCTCCTTGAAAGATATTGCCCCCTGTCAGGCCGAACATCTTTTCGAGGTCGGGCGGAGCAAGGACCTGCCGTTCGAGGACGGAAGCGCTAAAATTCGGGGCGTATTCATCGAAGATTTGGAAGCATCGATCAGCAAAATCATCCCTGTGATCCTCCCAAGTTCCTTCCGCCAAATGATATGGAGCGTACTGGACAAACATGTTCATCAAGTGCTTACCATCAGGGGCGACCGTATCATCAACAACGGAAGGAATCGTGCATTCCAGAACAGGCCTCGATGAAGGAATGCCGTATTTAGCATCATCAAATGCCTTCTCAATCGTTTCTGTCGTGGCACAGAGATGAATCGTTCCCCGATGCTGCGGCCCCGGTTGCTTCCCCGGAAGGGCTTTGAAATCAGGCAACTCCGAAAGCGCCACATTGATCTTCATGGACGCGCTGTCATATCGGATTCGGTTGATGCGTCGGTGGAAATCGGCATCCAAATGCTCTGCCCCCACCAAGTGGTTGAAGGTCAGATTACAGTCCAGGTTGCTCGCTACAGTTCGAGCCTTAAACTCAGTGCCATCATTGAGCACCACGCCCGAGACGCGTCCTTTGCTTACCGTGATACGCTCCACGGCTGCATCGGTACGAATTTCTGCACCGAACGCACGAGCGGAGTCGGCAATCGAGTTGGAGAGCCCACCCATTCCACCGCGGACGTATCCCCAAACGCCTTTCTTGCCATTGGTCTCCCCCATCACATGGTGAAAGAGCACGTATCCAGTACCCGGGGTCGATGGCGCTGCCATCGCACCGATAATCGCATCGGTCGCAAGTGTTGTCTTCAGTTCTTCGGACTCAAACCACTCGTCCAGAATAACCTGAGCCGGTGCGGTAAGGACCCGTATGGCTTCCTCCATGTCTGGTCCTAGCTTTCTAAAGTTCAAGCCCAGCTTGAGGGTTTTCCAAAGCTCACCAAGTCGCTTGGATTGAGGATCAGGAGGCTCCTGGTCAATCGTTGGCTCGATGAATGCTGCGACCCTTTCAAGCATCGCCTCGTACCGGGGATAGGCTTCAGCGTCCTTTTCGCTGAACTGGGCGATCGAGCGCCGAGTCATCGCTTCGTCAGGACCTAGGAACAAGTGTCGACCATCGGGAAAGGGCGTAAAGCTGGAAGGGCTTCTCTCAAGCATCTCAAATCCATGATCAGCCAACCGGAGATCACGAATAATATCGGGTCGGAAGAGACTGTTCACGTAAGCAGCAGTACTCACCTTGAAGCCCGCAAAGGTCTCCTCAGTGACACAGGCGCCACCCAGTACAGAACGACGTTCGAGCACCAAAACCTTGCGTCCAGCCCGGGCCATGTAGGCCGCTGTGACCAGACCATTGTGCCCCCCTCCGACAATGATGACATCATACTCTTTCGCCATTCGTCCTCCTCAACCCAAATGGGCCGCATACCCCCGGTTTTGCGCGACTTGACCGCAGTGTTTCGAAGCCCGCCTACACCATCCAATTCAGGACGTCCATGGCTCACCACTCAACAGGCTAGACAAAGCAAACTGTTCATCAAACCTGAGGGCTTTTATTTTCAAGGTCCAACAACCGACCGAGCAAACGCCAAGCCACCCGACAGGTGGTCGAATTCGGCCGCTCAAGGGCAAGGAAGATCTCCTGTGCTTTCCCGTGCTCGTGAGAGGCGAGATGAGCACAAACCTGAAGCAAGGAAACCTTGATTGGACCAATAAACTCGAGATCCTGGAGCGCCATTGGAATGCCTATGCTGGCGGCCTCCTTAGCGAGCGCCAAATCCCCCCGAAAAAGATGCAATAAACTCCAGAGCAAGAGGGTTTCACTGCGTTCTTTAGCTGGCTCTTTCTCAAGGATATGAGCGATCCGCTCAAGTCTAGCTTTCGCTTCATCCAAACGACCGCGCTGTAGGTGAAAAAAGGCTTCATTGACTGCGATGCTGGTCAAAGCGAAGTCGATTCCTGCATAACGAAAAGCCTCTGTGCAAAAACGAGTCAGTTCGTCGAAGGCTTCCTGTTCATTTTGATCGAGATAATAAAGGGATAAGTTGGCCTTGGTCGATGCCTCCTGGGTCAGCATGCCCAGAGACTGGAATTGCTCGATCAGCAGTTCGGCATGCAGAAGACATCGGGGATCGCCGCTTTCGACATAGGCGACCATCAAGAGGTTTCTTTGCCTCCTCGCTTCGCTCCCTAGACCACGCCGTTCCATCACCTCGATAGCATCTTCAAAGCGTTGCTCGGCCTCCTCAAGTCGTCCCTCGAGACGGCAAATATCCGCTTCAAGCGCTTGCACAACCACCAACTCATTCTCGTCTCCGAGTCGTCGAGCGATTTGGGCTGCCTCGTCCATGCACTCTCGGGCTGCATCAAATTGACCATTCCAAGTGAGGTGTCGTGTCTGTGCGCGAAGCGAACGAACCAAGTGAGCGTCGCTCAGCTGTAATCGAGCGACGTCAAGGGCATCACTGGAAAGCTCAAGAGCACCGGGGTTATCGTTCTGGTTTGCCAGCACGAGAGCCATTTGATGCCAGCCCTCCACCAAACGCTCTGGATCGTCGAGCCATCGAGCGGTCGCTTCAAGACAGTCCAGGTGACGCCGAGCCTCATCCGGCATTCCCGAGCGCCGCTCCACAACCGTTTGCGCCAAAAGCTTATCGCAAGCGGCAGCAACGTGGTCCGTCAACGTCTCTTCCCGTTCAGAGCGAGCACTCTTTGGCGGCGGCGCGACCCGGTCGAGCCGTAAGGGGGGAAACTCCATCGGCCACCACGATCCAGACACAAGTTGGGCAACCCCCTGGGGCTCCCTAAATCCACGGATCGTAAAATGACCAAGAGATTCCAGCACCGCACCACCGATCTCGAGATCATCAGCAAGGCATGGTTCGCTAATGATCACTTGGGCACCATGAGCCATATCGCAAAGCCGTGCTGCCAAGTTCACGGAGGGACCGAAGTAATCCATACGTTGGGTCGTCGGGTTGACTCGAGACTCGGGTGCGCCCTCGGCAATACCCATCCGTACACGAACACCAAGTTTGCCAACCATCCCACGCTCGCGTTGGGTTTCGAGAAGTTCACGGGGCCAGGGCATGTTGCCCAAATTCTCTTGAACAACGACTGCAAATCGAAAGGCTGTTTCTGGTGTTTCAAAGGCAATCATGAAGGCATCACCTTCTGCTTTTACCTCATAGCCCCCCAACGTCGCAGCGGTTTCTCGAAACAGCGTGTCATGCTCACGCAGCGCCCGAGTCATTGCCTCTGGGCAGGACTCCCACAAGGCCGTGGAGCCCTCGATATCACTGAAGAGAATCGTCACCCGACCGGTGGGAGGTGCTAAACTCGTGGACATCATGAACTCCATCTTTGCCGAGGATCCTTAGACCTTCTGCTTGCTGCCTCTATTTTCAAGCGTCGATCAAGGCTTGGTTGGCTGCCGTCTGACGGGACTGGCTGTAAAGCCCCAAACTATGACACCAATCTGCAAGGGGTAAGCCTTGCGAATCGTTGCACTGATTCTTCTCACTTGCAGCATCGGCTGCAGCGATCCGAACACCTCTTCAATTCCTGCGACCGATGGAGGAACGCTCGGCTTAGGCACAGAGGGCAGTACGGCTGCTCAACGTCCGCCCAACATTCTCTTTGTCATCGCTGACGATTTCGGTGTGGATGTCAGCCCCTGCTACAGCGATGCAGTGGCGCATATGCCTCACTTACTCGCGTTGTGTGCTGACGGGCTCGTCTTTGAAACCGCCTGGTCAAATCCCATCTGCTCGCCGACTCGTGCGACTTTGTTGACCGGACGCTACAGTGCCCGAACGACCGTGGGCAGCCAAGTGGAAGGCAACCAAACACCAGGCCTTCCCCTCGATGAAGTGACGTTAGCTCAGTTGCTCAAAAACCATCCTGATCACCCGTACGCAACAGGCGCTTTTGGCAAGTGGCACCTGTCGAACCAAGACAACGGAGGGGCTCAGCATCCTCAGACGGCAGGATTCGATCACTTCTCAGGTCTTCTGCAAGGTGGAGTACAGGACTATGAGCGCTGGCAGAGAACAGTTGATGGCGAGACGGAGACGGTCGAAGGATACACCACCACAATAACCGTCGATGATGCGATGGCATGGCTAGACAAGCTAGAAGATCAGCCTTGGTTTGTGTGGCTAGCCTTCACTGCTCCCCACAGTCCCTGGCACCGTCCACCGGAGGGACTGTATTATCAAGAGGGACTCACGGGCGAGGCGAACCATATTCAAAACAACAGAGACGCCTACTACGCCGCCGCCGCAGAAGCTCTTGATATGGAGATGGGGCGACTCCTCGATCATCGACGCGTAAAAGACGAACCCACGATGATCGTTTTCCTGGGCGACAATGGAACGCCAAACCAAGTCTTGCCGGCCAGTCGCCCCCGTGGGCGCGGGAAAAGCAGCCTCTTCGAGGGCGGTATTCATGTCCCCTTGGTGATCGCTGGCGCCGGCCTTGCAACCGGAGCTCGTATCCCTCACCCCGTGAATGCAGTGGACCTCTTCAGTACAGCCCTTGACTGGGCGGGCATCCCCGCCCCTTCGGATCGTAGTATCGATGGTCTCTCGTTGATTCGATATGGGACGGATCCGTTGGCGCCGCCGACCCGGTCTTGGATCTACAGCGAACTCTTTGGTTCCAACGTGGTCCAATCCAGAACCGGTCAAACCCTGCGGGACGACCGTTTCAAGTGGATTGGTTATCAAGACGGTTCCGAAATGTTCTTCGACCTGCACGATGACCCGAATGAACAGCTTAATCTCTTCGATGCCGTGCTCAGCGCCGATGCCCAAGCATCTCAAGCCGATTTCGAGCAGGCGCTCCAAAGTCTAGGCGGCCGCCGCTAACTTGACGAGTTGACGAATTTCTCCCTCACACAGCTTATCGAACTAAGGCATTTCCACCTGAGCGGGTTGGTATTGATGTATCATTTCACCATCACCAATGGACCCCGCTGTTCCATGGCCCCAACAAAAGACGCGTTGATCAGCCAACATAACACAGGTGTGATAGTTGCCAGCGGTGATTCCCACAACCCGACCCGGCACCCCTGGCACTCTTGTCGGTCGCAAGCGACGGTCTACGCCTTCTCCCAAACCCAACTGACCATAGTTGTTGGCGCCCCAACACCAGACGGATCCGGTATTTGTCATGGCACAGGTGTGGTTGAAACCAAGTGCTAACTCCACGGCAAACTCATCATCTTGTGCGCCGTAAAGTCCTGCAGCCCGAGCACGGGTTGAATCGATCTGATCGCCGGCACCCAATTGACCATCATCGTTCTGCCCCCAACAATAAACGCTGGGATCAAAGTCGAATAGGACGGCCATAAACCACCCGGTCCCCTTGATCGCGCAGGTATGTTTCCAGCCTGCTGCAACATAGGTCATATCTTCCATGGCCGAGCCGTTTGGATGCAGAGAAACAAGCCCGTTCGCGTAGGATTGATTGGATGTATTTCCTCGACCAAGTTGACCATATGATCCATGGCCCCAACATCGAATCCTGTTGTCACTGGTGACTGCACAGGCGTGACCATAGCCCACACTGACCTGATCGACCTCACGGAGAAAACCCCGAGACGAGGTTCTCACTCGACCGTTCATATGACCCACATTCGCCGTGTTCCCATTGCCCAGAACTCCGTACGTTCCCAAGCCCCAACAATAGGCATAGTCACCACCGTTNACTTCTTTNACNCCACAGGTTGCGCGAGCTCCAGACGATACACTCTTGAGNAGACCAGCATTGAGCAAACCCGGTACNGTTTTTGTNTCGAGGTTGTTTCCCACACCNGTTGGCTGGTTCGCTCCCCAGCAAAANAGATTGCTTTCNTCATCATCCACNAGGGNNCANGGCCGAGCTCCCAATCCCCCNGCAAGCGAGACAGGGTCATAATGAGTTGGGAACAATAACATCAACGGATTCGAAGAATGAGTGAAGTTAAGTTCCACGGGTATGGGTGCGATACTCTCCCCATTTCCCACTCCCAAAACAGCGCCCGCAGCGCCACTACCCCAGCATTTCACGGTCCCGTAAGTCAGAGCACAGGTATGATAATTTCCGCTGGCAAGCTGGTCGCTCCGCGGGATGCACGCGTCGGTGCAAAAGTTCTCACCATCGCAGAATTCGTAATCAGCTTCGCGGGTTCCCTCAATATCGAGGCGTCGAATCCCATCGCCGCATCGAGCTTCTTGGCAAGCATTCGTGCACGCGTCCTCGTCGATTCGATTGCCGTCGTCACAAGTCTCCTCGCCCTCGTGAACAAAGCCATCGCCACAGACATTGAACTCGCAGTTCGTTAAGCATTCATCTTCATCGATTTGATTGCCATCGTCACAGGCTTCCACTCCGTTCCAAGTAATGCCATCACCACACGCTGGCAGGCGACAGGCACTCGTGCACGCATCTTCATCAACCCGATTGCCATCATCGCAGTTTTCAACGCCATTCCAGGTAATTCCATCGCCGCAGCGGGGGCTTTGGCACGCATTGGTGCAGTCGTCTGTGTTCTCGAGATTACCGTCGTCACAGTCTTCCACCCTTGCTCGGATCACACCGTCACCACATCGAGCGCGGCGACACTCGATGCATGCGTCGCTATCGTTCCGGTTTCCATCATCGCACTCCTCGCCAAGAACCCCCTGTCGAATACCATCACCACATCGACCTAAACGACAATCAACACACGCATCTCGATCCTCATCATTGCCGTCATCACAATCCTCATTGTTCACAGCTTGCGTGATACCATCACCGCATCGAGCGACTTGGCACGCACTGGTACAAGCATCACTGTCCAGTGTATTGCCATCGTCGCAAGCCTCTCGCCCCTCATACACAAGACCATCGCCACACCGCGCATCGCGGCAACCAATGCAAGCATCCGTCTCCACGATGTTCCCATCATCGCATGATTCCGTACCTTCATGGATATAACCATCACCACACCGGGCACGGGCACACGCTGTGGTGCAGTCATCGCTGTCGAGATCATTGCCATCATCGCAGGTTTCGCCTTGGCCGGGCTGAATGATGAAATCGCCACATGCAGCACCTCGGCAGGCTGTGGTGCAAGCATCCGTGTCTAGACTGTTGCCGTCATCACATTCCTCCTCACCCTCGTGGGTGAATCCATCGCCACAGCGAGCCTCCAAACAATTGACGCAGTTGTCTGTGTTAATCTCGTTGCCGTCATCACAAGCCTCGCCCAGTTGAGCGATACCGTCACCACAGCTGGCGAGTTCACATGCACCGGTGCAACCATCACCATCATCCTCATTGCCATCATCGCAGGCTTCGCCAAGATCCACTTGATGAATTCCATCGCCGCAGATTGGCTCGGTACAGGTGTTTGTACACGTTCGGTCGGCGTCATCCGTGTTGCCATCATCACAGGCCTCGACGCCCTCATGAACGATGCCATCGCCACACCGAGCTTCCGCACACTCAGCGGTGCAACCATCGGTACTGTCATCATTGGCGTCATCGCACTCTTCACCCACGTCAAGAGCACCATCACCGCAATTATCAGGAACACAGAGTCCCTTGGCTTTCTCGGTAGCACCTGCACACCGATAGCCCACGAAATCGGCGCCAAACGCATCGCAATCACCGCTCGAAAGACAGGGCAAAATCAGTGTTGATTCGGACGCACCGGGAACTGCTTCACTCCCACCACACGCAGACACAGATCCACAAATGAAGACGGTTATCCAAAACGGCAATTTCACAATTCGCATCACAAATCTCCTCGTCCAAGAACCCTGACCTACGCGTCCATGACGCCTCGCTCGACTAAAAAATAAAAGAGGCAGCCGCTGTGAACAATCCCAACCCAGTCATCACCACCCCTCCCGTCCGCCTGGGAGCCCAAGTCTCCACCAAAGCTCACCCCTGTTGTCGCTTGTCGCAATTGGAGCCCGGAGCAAAGACAGTACCGTCTCGACATATCCCTGTCCCACTGTCACTGACCAACTGTTCGCCCCGAGAAACTTGTTGAGTTGAGTAAGTGCACATCCCCAATCCGGCGATGGCGAACACCGAGCCAGTTAATTGAGCCACACGACGTTTGTTGAGCGGCTTTCGACTGCCGTCAGGTACCGATGGCGCCATCGCTTTGAAGGACGGTTTCGCAGGCTTCTCCCCCCCAAACTGTGTTGTACCCAATCCAATGGCCTAAAACGGATCGTGGACCGGAACTGCGGAGGCACTATTTTGCCTGGAATTATTGCCCAGTTGCCCCTCGCCTCCGCTGCCCCAGCAATAGACGGAACCATCGGTTAACATCGCACAATTATGGAACGCTCCACTGGTAATAGAAACCGCTGGCAAGGGAAGTCCTTGAACCTGTTGAGGCGTGTTGTAGATCCCCGATTGAGCGCCGCCATTCCCAACCGCACCATTGTTGTCTGAGCCCCAGCAATACACTTGCCCACCGGTGGTCCGAGCACAGGATGTGACCGCACCGGAGACAACCTCAACATAGCCCCCTCCAGCGACAGCCGGGAGAATCACAGGGCGCCTTGAAAGATCAGGCGTTTGCCCGTGACCGAGTTGGCCAGCCGCTCCCTTCCCCCAACACCAAACCCGGCCCACACCATTGCTTAGCGCCACGACACACGTGTG
>NZRT01000089.1 GCA_002696345.1 Myxococcales bacterium | reverse complement strand
CCGATGCGGTCGAGATCCACAGAGCCGCTGACGAATGAGAGTTCGCCCTGGGCTCCTGTGAACGCATCGTGGAGGACTCGAAGATCTCGGACCATGTCCTGCCGCGCCCCCACCGGCTCCCCGCAAATACCGGCTAAGAGGTCCGCAAGCCAAAGACCCGGGTGGTCGGCGGCGGCAACGATGAAGCCTCGAGAGGCCCAATGGCTCATCAGGCTCAAGGATTGGGTCCGCCAGGAAGCGGTCCCATGGACAAACAGAATCAGTGGGTAGGGACCCGCCCCTTGGTCGAGCGGGAGATTTCGATAACAGTCGCACTCGACCTTCGGCTTTTTGTCGTCTGAGATCAGCGATCGCTGGCTTTCTGGGAGGGCATCTCGCAAGTCGATCTGTAGGGGAGGTTGGTCTGCCAGACTCCCAGGCGCCGCAGGGTAGAGCACCTCGACCGTGAGGTCACCGATCTCGAGATTCCTTGCCCCGACTTCCCAAGGGCCTCGTTGGCCAGGATCCAGGGGGCGAGGGCTAAACCGGCTCGCATCACAGCCGTCAACGAAATCTCTGGTTTCCTCTGCAGTCGAAGGAGCTGTCACGACCCCCATGCAGCCGATCGTCGACGCCAAAAAGGCAGAGGTGAGACAGGTTCGGATCGTTTGCACGATGCCTCCCTTCCGTCTCACCTCAAAGCCCTTATGAGATCAGCGAAGATCCCGGAAAGGCAGACTAGTTCATCCAGTTGGAAACCAGTCGATATTCACCATTACCCCACCAGGAATAGTGGCTGATTCGAAGCAAGTAGGTCCCAGGCTGCAGGTTCTCGAGATTGAGCCAGCAGTTGTCGCCTTCGCCAGAATCGTCATCGTTGGCGATCCGATCCCCGTTGACATCATTCAGGATGCAGCGGGTGTCGGTGGTGCCCGTGGTCCCGATCATCAGGTTGGACTCCTCCTCGATGGTGAACCGGAACCAATCAAAGTCTCGGAAACCGTCAAGGTTCGCCACCACAGTGGTTCCGATCGTCCAGTCCTGTGCATCTTCTGCTCGGTTCGGGAAGTCGACCTCTTCTTCCAGGTCGCCATTAGCGCCTTCTGGAGTCGGTGCGATCTCGGGCTCCGGCTGACCTTCGTCATCGGCCGGGTCTCGCCGCTCATTTTCGTCTTCTACCGGGACAGGATCAGGAGTCGGTTCTGCGGCCGGGATCTCGATGGAGAAATCGATCACGTTACCATCTCCTGGTAGTGTCCAGTCCTGCTCGCCGCTCAGGCCGCCGAGGGAGGTACTCGTCCACCGAACCCGGTAACTACCTGCCGGCAGGTCGGTGAAGTCGACCGTGCCTGGAAAGGTGGGGTTGACCACCTCTCTGCTGCGGAAGGGAGCTTCATCGTTCTGGTGCACGGACACCGTCAGATCTCGAAGTGTCTCGCAGTTGCAGTCGAAGGAAGCTGTCAGGCTGTAGAGGAGCTCTTCCGGCTCTTCATTTTCCGCCTCTGGAGCGTCCGCAGGTAACTCGATATCCACTTGGTTTTCGTCGATCTCCAGGCTCAAAGTTACCGAGTTGACCCGATCTTCAGGGCCTGGGTTGGTGGCGTCGAAGGGCACGGCGTCGAGGACGGCGAGTACGGTGTACTGACCAGGCTCAAGGGCCTCGAAGCGTACCATTTCAGGGAAGTTTGGCAGGTTGAGTTCCCGGAGATCACGACTCCAGCCCCATGGGTTGTCGCCTGGGAAGATGGCAACGGTTAGCCGGCCTTCGATCTCACCGTCGTAGCTGATATCAACGTCCAACTGACTGGTGTCGACTATTTGGTCCTGAGATTCGTTGTCCCGAGCATCGCTACGCTCGATGGGCATCTCACCACTGGGGTCATAAGCGTTTGCCATGGCCTCGTTGGCGGCGGGACGATCGGGAGCGCCACAACCGACCAGAAGACCTGCGAGAATGAGGGGTGCGTTGCATTTCATGATGATGCTCCTTGTGCTCGGCTAGTTGCGTGTATTGCTTTGCAGATCGAAACCGATGACCAGACGCTCTTGGTTGCGCACAGCGCCACCGAACGCCCGGTAGGGACTGAATCCGAACTGAGCATGGGTGATGGGGAGTTCACCCCGTAGATAAAGGCTGTCCTCAATGATTCGATACTGAAGGCTGATGGTGACCGGGCTGCTTTGACCCCGGATCTCCATGTTGCCCCGGACTGAAATCCGGCCAGAGGCGCCTTCGCCACCTGCACAGCTAGTCGCAGTGAAGTTGATGGTGGGGAAGCGGTCTCCGTTTAACTGATTTTCTGCGAGCATGTGCCCACGGATCTCGTTCCGTTGGGATTGGCTGAGTTCGTCGTCATAGCCCACACGGCGCCGCATCTGTGGCTCGTCCACGATCAGCTCGTTAACCGGCAAGGAAACGGTCAGTGCGCAGTCTTCCGCCCGGCCGTTGGGGTAGGAAAATTGTCCCTCCCAGTTGGATGCCCGGATCGCATGGTTGTGGGCAAATCCCGAGGCGAAAGCGGACTCGTCTTTAAAGACTTGTACGTAGAGCAAACTGTCGGCATCGTCGAAGTCGTAGTCGCCGTAGACACCCGTCCGGGGCGGCTCGGGCTCCTCTTCAACGGGCTCGGGCTGGGGTTCGGGCTCCTGGCGGTTTTCTTCCTGACCCTCTTCCGCAGCGCCTCCGTTGGAATCGCCTCCCTCTTCGGTCGGGTTCGCTTCTTCATTGTTGCCTTGGCCACCCGCCTCGGGTTGACCTCCGGTGGCCGCTTCTCGCTCTTCGGGGGAGGGGAAGTAGACACGCTCGCCAGTCTCCTCTTGCGGCGTTTCTTCCTGAGGCTCTTCGCCGACGGGCTCAGCCCACGGATCAAACTCGCGATCGGGAAACTCGGTCGCCTCACTGGCTGTTGCCTGGGTACTTTGCTCGCTGGGTTGACCGCAGGCTCCGACTCCGAAGAGTGCGAGTCCCAGGAGGGTGATTGGGGCAGAATGGTTCAAATAGTTCATCTTCGAGCTCCCTGTACCTTGTTATCTACTAGCGAGAAGATAACCATATTCGTTAGAAGGGAAAGGTAAATATGCAATTCTCCGTCACTTGTCCGATGTTTTTACCCGAAATACAAGTGGTCGATTTGGTCGACTTTTGGACTAATTGACGACCAGCAGGAGCCCCTGCACACGGAGACTGGCTCGACGGGGCCTTCGAAGCGAGCGACCCGTGGCCTTGATGGCGTAGTTTTATTGAGATCTGGACCGGCGGCGAGGGTACGGGCTCCCAAGCCTCGAGACGGTCGTTTTGACGCTCTGTCGGGAGTGCAACTACCGTCCCGAGCAAAAATCCGGTAACTCCGCCGCACCTCCTTTCGGATTGGGTTAAAGGCCATGCAAGTCTACAGCGACCGAGTGCTGGTGCCGTCGGTGGACGGTGGATTGCAGATCAAGCCTGCCCTCATACGTATTCAGGGAGGAATCATTGAGTCGGTGCGAGTCGAGGATCAACCGTTTGGTCACACCCTCGAGCCCGATGTGGATCATTTGGGTGACAAACTACTTACACCCGCTTTTATCAATGCCCACACTCATGTGGCGATGAGCGTCTATCGGGGGCTTCTGAGTGGCGACCACATGCGGGGCAATGTGGTGGAGAGCTTCTACTTTCAGGTGGAAGCAGCATTGGATGGAGCGGATATTAGAGCTTTTGCTCGCATGGGCGCTTACGAGTCACTTCTGGCTGGGGTGGGGACGATCTGGGACCATTATTACGGCGGACTCGAACTTGTGAAAGGTATCGATGATGTCGGGCTGACCGCCACCGTCGCCTTGACGCTGCAAGACCTCAACGGTCCAGGCGTTGCCTATCTTGAGGATCAGTTGGCCGCCACGGAACATCTCGCAGGTTCGGCTGATTGGCGGAAGAAGGGGATCGTTGCAGCTCTTGGCCCCCACGCAACGGATACCGTAAGCGACGGTCTCTGGAGGGTGGTTGCAGAGATTCGAGAGCGCTTGCAAATACCGATTCATGCCCACGTCGCCCAGTCGATCGAGGAAGTGGAACGAAGCTTTGAGACCCATGGGTGCTCACCGGTTGAGCGATTGTACCGTCTGGGTCTTTTGGGCGGCCCCCAGGATTTTTTGATGGTTCATAGTCTCTTCGTCAGTGAGTCGGATCTTCTTCGGATCGACCCAGCGACCGACTGTCTAGGATTTTGTCCCTTCTCCCAGGCGCAGTTCTGCTTTCCCGCCCATATTGCATCTTGGCAGCGTCGGGGGGCCCGGGTGTTGGTGGGGACGGATTGTGGCGCCAGCAATGACACGATGAATGTGCAGCAGGAACTTCGGTTGATCGCCGGAGCGCCTGGTCTGTCGGGGACGTGGTCCCAAGCTCGAGAGGCTTTCGAGTCGAAGGGGACGTTGGCGGCGGCTCAGGCATTGCAGTCCCATCGAGTCGACGTTTTTGATCGCAGTATTCCGACGCTCAGGGATGTGGATCTCCTCGGTATGGTCTGGGGCGATGCAGGGGATTATCATCCCGACCTTCCGGTGGGTTCGATCGAGGAAGGCCGATTCGCCAACTTCGTGATCTGGAATCTTGATGATCCCGGTTTATGGCCCGCTCCAGACCCCCTCCGGGCCCTCGTCATGGGTGATGCCACCCAGGCGATCGAGCAGGTCATGATTGCCGGACAGTGGCGGGGCGAGCGGGGGCACTTCCGCCAAAGCATCGTTGCCAGCGAAGACTATCGAGAGGCACGACTGGAGGCAGAACAGCGGTTGGCAGCGCTGTTGGCTCGGATCGACTAAGCGGAGCCCCTGGGCACGTAGGCGAGCACGCGCCCATGAACCAACTTGGGGTCGAAACATCCCAAGCTTCGGCTGTCTGTACTCTCCTCCGGTTGATCTCCAAGGAGACGAAGACGGCCGTTTTCAATGGACTCGATGCGCTTCACCATCGTCACTCCTCGCTGGAAAGGGTGTCGTACCACGACGATGTCCCCTGGTCGGAGAAGCCGATCGCTTTGTACCGAGCGAACGAACACGCCATCACCATGAGCTAAGCATGGCTCCATTGAACGTCCATCGACTCGGTAGAGCCGTCGACGCCTCAGCAGAAGCAGTAGATAATCCCAGAGCCTTGCTTTGGGCAGCCCGGAAGGCGAGCCCAAGGGAACTAGCTGGCGGTATACCAGGCGACATCCCGCCCTTTGGTCGCCCAGAAGATCTCGTGAATCTCCTTGATGGCATCCATCAGTTCCTCGGCATGAGCCAGGTTCACTTCAACCTTCACCGAAGAGCAGAGCTTTGCAGCCTTCCAGAAGGTGTCGTGGAGGTTGGGATAGGCTTCGAGGTGCTGCGGCTTGAAGTAGTCGGTCCACAGGACGAGCAACTCTTCCTTCGCCAGGTGCGTTTGCTCTTCCTTGATGGTGATGTAACGACTCATGGTGTTATTATAAGCAGCCCAAGCCGCAGCGTCCCCGCCTTCTGGAGGGGTCAGCGCAAGGATCTTCTTGGTCATGGACAAACCAGCTTCGGCGGCAATGCGAGCAGAAGCTGGATCATAGACCCCACAGGGGCCATCACAGTGGGCTTCAGCAGCGGGGGCGTTGTCGATGAGTGTGTCGATGATTCGGCGCATGAGTCGAACTCCATTACGAGGTTTTCAGTGGGGGACCCTTGCACCCGGTCGGGGGCGAAAGTCAACCGATGTGTCGTACCCGAAAGCATGATGAGATCGATCGACCGGGACAGGGGGGCTTGTCCCTTCGACTGGTCTGCGCTTGTGTAGCCATGGATCGCCCCAAAGGAGTCCATGTGATCAAGCTTTGGTTCGGCATGTCACAGGTGAGGCGGAAGGCCTATCTCTTGAGCGGGTTCGCCCTACTCAGCTTGAAGGCTTTCGTGGATGCGATCACCGTGTACACCGTCGCGGGTGAATGGCTGCACCCGCTTCATTATTTGCACCCNGCCTTCTCNTGGCGCGTNGACGCNGTNCAGAGTGGTGGCGANACCGCATTTCTCATCGCTGGGTTCCTGACGCTTCCGTTTATTTGGGTCGGCGTCAGTATGAGCATGCGTCGAGCGAGGGACGCCGGTTGGAGTCCCTGGTTCGGCCTGTTGTTTTTCCTGCCTCTGATCAATGGGCTCATGTTCCTTCTGCTCTGTTTCATGCCGACTCGAATTTCCACGGCGGCCGAAGACTCGACCGCCAACTCTCGTCTGCCTGCAACCCTTGGGATGGCGCTCCAAGGGATCGGTGCTGGAGCAGTTCTTGGCGTCCTCGCCATGGTCGTTAGCGTCTTTGGTTTCGGTCAGTATGGCTCCGGGCTCTTTGTCGGTGCGCCCTTCGTGATGGGGGTAACCGCCTCTTATCTTGCGCAGCGGGGGAGAGACCCCAATCGATTTAGGGGTATTGGAGCGGCGCTCCTCGCAGTTATTCTGTGCGAAGGGACTCTGTTGTTGTTGGCACTCGAAGGCGCGGTTTGTCTTTTGACAGCAGCTCCACTCGCCATGGGTTTAGCGACTGTCGGTGCTCTGGTCGGATCCCATTGGGCGATGCGCCAAGGGGGTGGAGGGCGCGCAACGGCCGCATTAATTGTCGTCTTGCCTCTAACAACAGCGATTCCAAACGCACCGGCTGAACAGGCAGTGCATCAAGTGACAACCGAAGTTCTAGTCGATGCACCCGCAGAACACGTCTGGCGACATGTTGTTCGATTTCCTGACTTGCCCCCGCCTTCGGATTGGGTCCTCAAAACCGGGATTGCGGTGCCATTGAGGGCACGAATCGAGGGGCAGGGCGTTGGCGCAGTGCGATACTGTGAGTTCTCGACCGGAGATTTTGTGGAGCCGATCACGGTTTGGGATCCGCCCCATCGCCTCGGCTTCAACGTCGTTGAACAGCCACCAAGTCTCAGTGAATGGAGTCCGTACTCATCGATTTACGCACCTCATCTCGACGGTTTCATGGAGAGCCATCGCGGTGAATTTTTGCTGCAACAATTGCCGGGAGGACAGACTCGTTTGGTCGGTACCACCTGGTATTCCTTTGACATCGCTCCTGCCGCTTATTGGACGCTGTTTAGCGATTTCATTCTCCATCGCATCCATCGGCGTGTGCTCCGACATATAAAATCGTTGAGCGAGAAAAAGGTCACTGGATGAGTTCGCATGGTTTTCCGAACCCCTTGCCTCCCATGAGTCGTGCGTTGGCGCGGTGCCGTAACCTTCATGACTTAAGGCGTTTGGCAATGGCTCGGGTGCCGAAGCCCATGTTCGATTATCTGGACGGAGCGGCCGAGGATGAGGTCACGTTACGCCGCAACACCAGCGCCTTCGAGGACATTGCTTTGGTGCCCCGATACGCTGTGGACGTGGACAGCCCAGATCTCAGCACCGAAGTGCTTGGCTCCGTAATTCAGTGGCCAGTGGTCCTTGCGCCAACAGGAATGTCTCGTTTGTTTCATCATCGGGGCGAATGGGCTGTGGCTTCTGCGGCTGCTCGATCGGGAACGATGTATTCTCTTTCCACGTTGTCGAGTGTGAGTATTGAAGCGGTCGCCGAAGTGAATCCTGGGCCGAAGATGTTTCAGGTGTATCTTTTGAGAGACCCCGGCCTCAACCGAGACTTAATGGCTCGAGCAAAGGCTTCTGGCTTTGGTGCCTTGTGTTTGACCGTCGATGTCCCAGTCCAGGGAAACAGAGAGCGGGATTTACACAGTGGGATGACACTGCCGCCGACTTTTGGCTTGGCGCAATGGTTCCAGTTTGCCCGCTGTCCCCGATGGGTATGGAACCACCTGACGAGTTCGAAGATGACCCTCGCAAACATCGCTGGGTCGATCGATCAAGGCAGCCAGGATGTGACCTCGCTGGCGAAGTTCATTCATCACCAGTTTGATACTCGAATAACCTGGGACCGGGTCGCAGAACTCGTCAAAGACTGGGGCGGGCCCTTCGCCGTTAAAGGCCTTCTTGCGCGGGACGATGCGGTCAGAGCTGTGGATGCGGGAGCCAGCGCTGTGATCGTCTCCAATCATGGCGGGCGCCAGCTGGATGGAGCGGTTGCTCCGTTCGATGTCCTCCAAGAGGTCGTCGATGCGGTCGGGGGGCGTGCCGAAGTGATCCTTGATGGGGGGGTGCGACGGGGAAGTCACGTCGTGAAAGCGCTCGCCATGGGGGCTCAAGCTTGCATGGTCGGAAGGCCTTATCTTTATGGGTTGGGAGCCGGCGGTGAAGCCGGCGTGCAACGGGCCCTTGATCTGCTTCGCAGCGAGACACAACGAGCCCTTCAATTGACTGGCTGTCGTCGTCTGGAAGAACTGGATCGCCGACACCTGCAGCGTTGATGAAAAAAAGCGAAACCCGGACTCGCCGGGTTTCGTTTTACGTGGTTCGGGAGCGAACTCCCGTGCTACGATCTAGTAGTCGCGTCCGCCACCACCGCCGAAGCCGCCGCGTCCGCCACGACCACCGCCACCACCACCGCCTCGGGCGGGGCGTTCCGTCGCCGTGTCCACACGGATGGTGCGTCCATCGAGCTCAGTGCCGTTCAGGGCATCTCTGGCTTCGACCGCACTGCTCTCTTCGGCATAGGTCACGAAACCGAATCCGCGGGAACGGCCGGTGTCACGCTCGGTGATGACCTTTGCGTCGGTCACTTCACCAAACTGCTCGAAGTGTTGTTTCAGGGAGTCATCGCGGGTGGCCCAAGCCAACCCACCAACAAAAAGCTTAGAACTCATCTCGGTTTCCTATTCCAGTTAGGGTTCAATAAAGGGCAGAAGTGCATGACGTAACCGCCCTGAACCTCAACAAGCGGCGCACCGTTACGACCTTTCCCGAGTCACGGATAGGACTTTTTCGAGTTCTTTGCGTATTCGTGGTGATTTTTTGTGGCCTGTCGGGGCCATGCTTTGTGCTGAAGACGGCTTGACCCCCTCTTTGTCAGCGGTTCTAGTGGGGCTAAGGTGAGCCAAAAAATCTTCGACAAAATCATCATTGGTGCGGGCTCTGCCGGCTGTGTTTTGGCTCGGCGTTTGAGCGAGGGGAGTCATCTCCAGATCCTCGTGGTGGAAGCGGGACCAGTCGACCACCGCTTGGACTTTCGTCTGCACATGCCTGCAGCGCTGACCTACCCACTGGCCGGACAAACCTACAATTGGCGTTATCGATCGGGGCCCGAGCCGCACCTTGATGGCCGTTTTATTGAGCAGCCTCGGGGGAGGGTGTTGGGGGGCTCCAGTTCGATTAACGGCATGATTTACATTCGGGGGAATCCGCTCGATTTCGAAAAGTGGGCAGCGTTACCCGGTCTCAAATCGTGGAGTTACGCCCACGTTCTGCCGTACTTCAAACGAATCGAGAACCGCCTGGCTGGAGCCGATCTTTACCATGGGGACGCGGGTCCTTTAGTGTTAACGACCCCGAACTGCGAAAATCCTCTTTTTGATGCCTTCTTTGAAGCGGTCCAGCAGGCCGGATACCCCCTGACAGACGATGTGAACGGTTATCAGCAAGAGGGCTTTGGCCGCTTTGATCGGACGACCTATCAAGGGCGACGGATGAATGCCGCCCGAGCCTATCTTCATCCCGTGCTGAAACGCTCAAATCTCACGGTGCGCACGGGTGTGGAGGTCGACCAGATTCTTTTTGACGGCAAGCGCGCGATTGGGATCCGTATGGGGTCAGAGCAGGTCTTTGCCCAAGAGGTGATTTGCTGTGGTGGCGCCATTAACTCGCCCTTGCTGCTTCAGCGTTCGGGCTTGGGGGATCCGGATTTGCTTCGGAGCCACGGGATTCCGGTGGTCCAAGGGCTTCGGGGGGTCGGTGAAAATCTTCAGGACCACCTTGAAGTCTACATCCAATACGCCTGTAAGCAGCCCATCAGCCTGTACCCTGCGTTGAAATGGTGGCGGGCACCCTGGATTGGTGCCCAGTGGTTGTTCGGTCGTCGCGGCGTGGGTGCGAGCAATCATTTTGAAGCCGGGGGATTTATTCGCAGTAATGACGAGGTTCCCTATCCCAACTTGCAGTACCACTTTCTACCGCTCGCCATTCGATACGATGGCAGCAGCCCAGAACAAGGACATGGTTATCAGGTGCACGTGGGACCGATGAACACCGATGTGCGCGGCTGGGTGCGGATCGGTGGACAGAAGCGAACGGATCCACCGGAAATCATCTTTAATTATCTCGGTACTGCGAATGAGAAAAAGGAATGGCTAGAAGCTGTCCATATCACTCGTCGGATCATGAACCAGCCGGCTTTTGATTCTTTTCGTGCAGCGGAAATCGCCCCGGGACCCGACGTTCAAACCGATGCGGAAATTCTCGATTTCCTCAAACGACAAGTGGAAAGCGCTTATCACCCAAGTTGCACGTGCAAGATGGGTTTGGATGAAGCCGCTGTCGTCGGTCCTGACTTCACGGTTCACGGTGTGCAGGGCTTGCGAGTTGTGGACGCATCGGTCATGCCTGCCATTACGAACGGGAACATTCATGCTCCCGTGTTGATGATGGCTGAGAAAGCGGCAGACATCATTCTGGGTAAGGAGCTGTTACCGCCGGAGCATGCGCCGTTCTACCGAAAGGGAGCATAAAGCGTGGACGATTACGGTCAGATCCAGGGGGTGTTGTTCGACCTGGATGGTACGCTGTTGGATTCCGAGGGATTGACGGATCGAGCCATCGCCCGTGTGATGCAAGACAAAGGGCTTCACATCGATGTCGATTGCAGTCGGTTTCATGGGGTCACGTGGAAGGAGACCGCTGAAACATTAATCGCTCTGGATGCTGGATTCGATGATCCCGACCTCGAGGAGAAACTGCAGGCAAGCTTTCATCGGGAGATGCTGGACGTTCCACCCCAAGAGATTCCGGGGGCTGCACGATTTGTCCGCAGCGTGGCGGGTCGATGTTCGACCGCTTTGGTGTCGTCGAGCCACCGGGAGAGTGTGACTGTATCCGTCCATCGATTAGGTTTGACGGACGTCTTCGCAACCTGGGTATGTGCAGGCGACGTCCCTCGCTCGAAGCCCGAACCCGCCTGTTACTTGGAAGCAGCCAGTCGTCTTGAGATCTCGCCCCAGCACTGTTTGGTCTTCGAAGACAGTCGAGCGGGAGTGCACGCTGCCCTCGCCGCCGGCATGCCCGTAATCGCCATCGGTAAGCAGGGGGCTGGTGCTCGCTTTGCGTCCCAAGCGATCGATCATTTTGATGAACTTCCGATGGACTTTATCGCCAGCTTAGGAACACCGTGACGGACGCAACGAAGCAGCAAATGAAAGTGTGGCGAGTCCGTGTACTCACCACCACGTGGTTGTCATACGCTGGCTTTTATTTTTGCCGGAAGAATTTCGCCATTGCGAAGAGTTCATTGCTCGAATCGCTGCAGATCGAGAAGGGCGATCTCGCCCACATCGTCAGTGCTTACCTTCTCGCCTACATGTTGGGACAGTTTCTAACAGCAGCTCTGAGTCGTCGCTTCGCTTCCCGACTGCTCTTACTCACTGGAATGGCCATCAGCCTTGGCTGCAACGTGGTCTTCGGATTTGCGTATCTATCGGGACCTGCGGGCTATTGGCCTCTCCTGCTCTTTAACGTGATCAACGGTTTTGCCCAGGCGACGGGCTGGGCCGGGAACGTGGGGATCCTGGGCAATTGGCTGAGTCGCAAAGAGCGTGGCGGCGTGATGGCGTTGTGGGCCACCTGCTATCAATTGGGCAGTATTCTAGCGAAGGCTTTCGCCACCCTGATGTTGGCTATCGCAAGTGCTGCATGGTCATTTTGGGGGGCGGCGATCATCCTCATGGGTGTTTGGATCATCTTCCTCATTTTTGAGCGCGATCGCCCGGAGGATGTGGGCTTGGCACCGATGATCGAGGAGGTCGAGGTGAGCCCGGAAGAGCAGGCGGAGGTGGTGGCGGAAACCCGTCACGGCGGTTGGCAGCGACAGGTCCTCCTCAGCATCATCTTCATGGGTGCAACGTACTTCGTCTTTAAATTTCTACGCTATGCCCTCGACAGTTGGTCCCCCCTCGCCCTGAAGGAACTCTTTAATCTGTCTGAGGCCAACGCAGGCTACATCTCGACAGCTTTTGATTGGGTCGGGTTTCTAGGGGTTCTCTTTGCCGGTTGGTTTTCTGATCGATTCTTTGCCGGGCGCCGGTATCAGACCGTGGTGTGGATGACGGTGGGTATGTTGGGTGCCTTTGCCTTCTTGGCGGTCGTGGGCGTGCAATCGGTCTGGCTTTTTGCCATCGGGTTGTCCCTTTGCGGCTTTATGTTGATGGGGCCTGACTCCTTGCTCTCTGGGGTGGGAGCGATCGATGTTGCTGGCCGTGATAAAGCCGTCTTGGCTGCAGGAATCATCAATGGACTTGGATCGATCGGCCCGGTTTTTCAGGAAGAAATCATCGGCTACCTCCTGGATCACCACGGCTACACCTCAGTGTTTAATTTACTCGTCGGCGTGAGCGCGCTCGGTGTGATCGCGACCCTCTACTTGGCTCGGCGATCCCGCCGTGGCCTTTCCAGTCTTTAAGGGGGACCCTTGGAGCATTTTCGCAAATTGGAACGGATGTACAACAGCGCGCCGATCAACGAGCATTTTAAGCCCGTTCTCAGCGTCGAATTGGGCAAGGCGCAGGTTCGCATCCCATTGCGGGATGACTTTCACCATTCTGCAGGAGCGGTGCATGGCTCTTTGTACTTCAAAGCGCTGGACGACGCGACGTTCTTCGCTGCGAACTCCTTGGTTCATTCGGTGTTTGTGCTGACCGCACGGTTTGAACTGGATCTCCTGGCGCCTGTTTCGAAAGGAACCCTTGTGGCGACAGCTTGGGTCAGTGGTGAGGATGACCGGCGTATCTACGCCGAGGGTGAACTGCACGATGAAAGTGGGATAATTCTCGCCCGTGGAAAGGGGCATTTTGCCCGCAGTCACATCGCTCTTAGTCCTGAGGTAAACTACGACTGAGTTCTGGAATTTTGCCCTCTTCTTCGTGCGCGATGTACGGTGTCGTCCAGCCGCTGTAGCGCTGGCTCTAAAGATCATTTTTGAGGCGCTAGCGGCCTTGTCATGGGCCGAAAGGGTGAAGATGCCAAAAGTCATGAGCACCGGATTCATCAGTTTGATACCGTTCGTCCTCCTTTGGACCGTCCCTTCACTCGCCAGTACCCCCGGCACCGCCGAGGGCTATATCGTTGCCCTGGATAAGGCCGAAATGGTGATCGATTTGGGACGCAATCAAGGTCTCAAGCCGGGCAGTAAGGTTCGTTTGTATCGCCGATTGGTGGTGACCCACCCCTACACCGGAAAGAAAATAATCGACCGCTTTCCCATCGGCGAAGTGGCGCCGGAAGAGGTCGGGTCGACATTGGCGATTGTTCGGAGTTGGTCCGGGTTGAAAAGGGCGCCTGCCCATGGGGATATCGCAGTTTATTTCAAGCCGACCGCAGTGCCCGGAGCTGTAGCCAAGCGGGCGCCTGAAGTGGTCGATCGAGGCAAGCTACCCGCGGATGCAGCCGAATTACAGGCGATCTTTCGAAACAATCTCGGTCAGTCGATCGATCACCGAATCAAAGCTTATGAGGCTTTTGTCGAGCAGTTCCCTCAAAGCGCTTACCTTGACGAGATCGGGACCGAGTTAAAGGCGATGCGTGGCTTCCAAGCCGCTGCGAGGACAACAAAGGCAGTTGATGTTCGTCCGCCTCGCCAGGCAACCCGGAAGCCCAAGCCAAAGGACCTGCGGGGGTACGCAGGAACGGTGGGGCCAATTTTTCCCGGCGAAGACCTAGAGGTCGTGGTTGCCGTTTTGCACCCAGAGGATCTCGATGAGGTGTTCTTGTTCGTATCGGAGGGCATTGCCGGATCGAAAGATTGGACCTCGGTCAGGATGGTGCGCGACGGCGACTATTACTATCGGGCTCAACTACCGAAGGCATTGACGAAAAATCCTGCCACGCTGGCTTACTTTATTGAAGCGGTTCGGAAGGATGCTCAGACAGAGGCGATACGGGGGCGGTCAGATCGACCTCGACTCCTGCGGATCCAGCCCCGTCCCGCCGGCGACGAAGCCCCCGGCAAAACCCGGGTTCAAGGGAACTGGAAGTCAGTCAACTTCAATCAGGGCTACTCCAGCGAACAGGAAGGCGCCGGTGCGAAGGCGAAAGATGCCTTCACCCACTACGAGGTCGGGATTATGTATGAGGTCAACTTTCGAATGTTACGGGCGGTTCGATTTGGCATGGGGACCATCGACGGCGCCTGCACACTCGATGGGGTCAATGAATGTGCTGCGACATGGTCGAATGAGGTGACCCGATCAGACGAGCGAGGATTGAGTCTCAACTACGCTTTTGCGGAAGGCGAGTTGGGTTTAAATCCTTGGGTTGGGATCGCCGCTCGTCTTTCGGGCGGGAACCATCAGGGCGGAGCCGGTAATTCAGCCAAGCGGGTCACGGGCTTCGAAGGACGTCTTCGGGTCGGTGAGTTGGAGAAAACCCGCCTTGTTCTGGGAATTTCCCAGTTGGATGATCTGGGGTCGAAGGGATTTTTGGATGTCCACATCGAAGTGCTCACGAAGGTCCCTCTCAAGGCCGGGGTGACGGTCACCAGTTTGCCTGTCCAGGGCAGTAACTGGGGTGTTCAACTGGAGACGCAAGCAGGCTATCGAATCAACTCGATGTTCTCGGTGACTGGCATCGTCGGTTGGAATGCTCGGACCATTAATCACACAGGCTTCACCTATGGTGGTGGTCTGGGAATGGAGTGGTAGTGATGATCATGAGACACGACCTCCTGACGGCCCTCTACCTCTGTGTGACAAGCCTCTGTTTCCTGAGCGCACCGACGCAGGCGAACCCGGAGAAGGCGTTTGCGCCGGTGGAACAGGACGCCCCCGAAGCGACAGAGGCGAAAGCGAGCACAAAGGAAGCGAACGTCAGTCCGAAGGAGTCCAAGCCGGAACCTCGCCCGAAAGCAGCCAACGCCCAAAAGCAAGCGGAAGACCGGGAGCCGAAGTTCTTCCATGTTCCAGTGATCAGCACCGAGGCGGGTCGTGATCTGGAGATCGTCGGTGTCGCGGTCGCCTATTGGCGCGTGAAGCGCTATTTCGTGGTCGCTTATGGCTCGAAGGGGGAAAAGGCAGAGTTTAACTTTCAGAGAGCCCGCCAGGACAGTGAAGAGACTAAAATGGTCGCAATCATTCCTGCGCCCTGGGTTGAACGAACAGGATTGGCTTATCGGATTGCCTCGGAAGGGAAGGACGGAACACTTCGAGAGCACTTCGCCAGTGAGCGAGCACCCCACTCGGTTTCAATGATCGGTTACTCGAAGGTGGAGACCCAGCGGCGTGCTCTCAACCGATTTGGTGGCTACCGAAGTCGTTTCACCCTGAGGGTCACCCAGACGACTTATGGTCGGCGCTACAGGGATGCCGATGCACTTTGCGATGAGTGCCCCAAGACTGATCCCGGCAGCGATCATCTCTGGCACGGTCAGTTGGAGTACCTCTTCCGGCCCTTGGGGTTCCTCCATGACTTCCGGTTTGGTGTGGGGAGAATGCGAGGTGCGTGGCCTACAGAAGGGGAACAAGCGATCCATCCCGATGTGAGTCCTGGTGTTGACTATGGTTATGGTGAACTTAACTTTGAATTTCACCGTTGGCTCTCCGGTGGCGGACGCCTTGTGCTTGGCGCGAACAGCCGAGGGTTTACTGTTGGGCTCGGGGGGATCGCACGGATCGGAGATATCGCTGGTACTTTTCTTTCCGCCGAACTTGAGACCATCGGTGGGGTGGGCAGTCGCACTGATCTTCGGTTTACCTGGCGGACGATCCCGCGCACGACGATGGCACTGGGGATCGAGTTTACCGATTGGCCGATTCCAGAGAGTGGTGATGCACCCGAAGGTGCAAACCTCTATTATGATGCTCGATATGCGCTCGGTGCCAACGAAATAGGAGTTCGCTTGGGGAACGCTAAAAGAGCCTTGAGCTTAGGCGGTGGTTTTCAACTAGGGATCCGTTATTCCAGGGGTTTGTAGCTTTCCGCTGTCTGCAGAGGCCACGCTGTGGCTGACGAGAGGTTGTCGGCGCGACCCGCCGGGTTTCTGATTTCTAGGCGATCACGCCCACCCGTCGAAGGGCCCGCTCCAACTGTTGCCACCGCTGTTCTAGACTGCCGGTGAAGCCGATCGACATGCGAACGAGTCCAGGGGCAATCCCGGCCGCTGCGAGGGCCTCGTCGCTCAGTTCACTCGAGGTCGAACTGGCGGAACACGACATCAGGGTGTCAAAATAGCCGAGACTGACAGCCATGAAGCCAAAGCCCTCCGCATTTTGAAGGTCGTCCATGAGTGCTTCCGCCTTTGCCCGTTCTCCTGCATCGATGGTGAGTAGGCCTCCAAAGCCATATTCCGGGCGGCCGATCTTTTGCAGCAACTGATGGTCAGGGTGGGACTCTAAGCCAGGATAGCTGACCTTAACGCCGGCCTGTTCTAGTCGTTGGGCAAATACTTGAGCTCGCCGAGCGTGTTCGATCATGCGGATGGGTAGATGGGGGATGCGTAGGCTAATGGAATGGGCCACTTGTGGATCCATGGTGGGCCCAAGCAGCATGAGTGGGCCCACGTGAAGGTCCATTAGGGAGCCGATGAATTCCTCGCGACCACAGACGGCGCCGGCAATAAAGTCGCTGGCACCATTGACGAATTTAGTGAGGGAATGGACGACCACATCGGCACCGTGGTCGGTTGGGGTCACTCCCAGTGGAGTGAAGGTATTGTCGACAACAAGTTGGGCCTTGTGGGCGTGAGCGACCTCAGCAAGCATGGGCAAGTTCGTCACCCGCAAGGTGGGGTTGGATAGGGACTCGGCGTAGACCACTCGAGTTCGAGGTCCACAGGCAGCAGCCACAGCCTTGGCATCATTGATGTCAACGAAGCTGGTCGTAATGCCGCACTTTCGTGGCAGGAACTCGGACAGCATGGCCCAGGTGCCACCGTAGAGGGTATCGGAAGCAACGATGTGATCGCCCTGATCCAAAAGCCCCAAAAGGGCGCAAGCAATGGCGCCCAAACCACTCGCAGTGCAGTATCCTGCCTCGGTCCCCTCGAGGGCTGCGAGTTGGCGGCCCAAGACATAGACCGTCGGGTTAAAATGGCGGCCATAGAGATAGCATCCGCCCGCGTCAGGCCCCAGTGTTCCTTGAAAGATTTCCGGCATGGTGCCGGCTTCCATGACAGTAAAGGTCGTCGACGCTTCGATCGACATGTTGACGCCGCCGTGTTCACCGAATTCATGGCGAAGCGCGGCGAGTCTTTCCACCGGATCAGACGGCCCTCGAAGACGATCATCCATCGGATTTCCTCCGCCGCGTCCTTGGCGTCAAAGCAACGGAATGTCGAGCCGCTTTCGAGAAGAAATTAAACGGCTTGGAAACCGGAGCCTCAGGGCCTGCCTGGGGGGAAGAGGAACGTCTTTGTCGATCGACGAACGGGAATTCGTTGGCAGTTGTCTTCCTGCCTTGTTGCTTCGGGAGTGAGTTGAAAGGTCAGTTGAAGCCCATTGGCTTTCGGTTTCTCCGGTTCCACGTCTTCTTGTGGAAGGAGGATTTCATAGCCCTCAGGCACAGAGAGCCGAAGACTAAAAGTGGCGAGAGGGGAACTGTGTGCGTCACTTTCGCCCGTG
>NZRT01000088.1 GCA_002696345.1 Myxococcales bacterium | reverse complement strand
ACAAGGATCACGTGCTCCGAGAACCGTTGCGTGTGGAGCGCGAAGCCACGAAACCCCCCTGATCAAATGCCATTCATCGGAGAGATCACGTGCCCACCAGGTACAGCGTTGTTCGGTGACGCCCCTCCCAAAGGCAACCGTAAATTTTGCCAGAGAAAAGATGGGACCCGGCACGGTAAGTACATCCGTTGGCACTCGAACGGACAACTCCATGAACATGCCGAATACAAGGAAGGAAAGCTGCACGGAAAGTACATCCGCTGGTACGAAAGCGGAGTAATCGACCTAGAAGGCGAATATGACAATGGCGAAAAAAACGGAACGTTCGTCACGTTAAGCATGGAGAGAGAATACAAAAATGGAGAACTAATCAGACGGTTGATAGACGGGATTAAGTACCAGGAGTATCGTTATAAAGACGGCAAACAACACGGGCGACAAATCACTCGCTTGCCAAATGGTCAGGAGCTTGTGGAAATGTGGCGAGATGGTCGCAGAGTTGGACCACGGATCTGCTGGGACCCATCGGGATTTGAGGTTCCATGTTTCTAGTGCAACGATCGAAGAAGCACGAACTGCTGTTGCCCCCCAATTCCCCAACTGACCTTTCCAGTACAAAGACTCAGTGCGAGCGCAACCGAGAAACAATCACGGACCCCGTCGGTTCATGATGCGCTGGTGACTGCGCGCCGCTTGAACAAAGAGATCATCGAAGGCCTCCACCGTATGATCAATGGGCTTGCTGTATCCGCCGCCCATGAAGACCAGACACGGAATACCGGCAGCTTCACAGGCCTCGAACACCGCCTGATTACGTTGCCATAAGCCTTCTCGAGTCAACTCAAGGCGACCCAGCGCATCGACGCTCAAGCCATCCACGCCGGCCTGAAAGAACAACACATCTGGCTGATGATCAAAGGCGGTGTTGAGGGAGTTCTCGACCACCTCAAGGTACGCATTGTCGCCAGTTCCCTGAGGAATTGGAAAATCGTAGTCACTCGTCGCTTTGCGCAGAGGAAAGTTCTCTGCGCAGTGGACGGAGATCGTTCGGGCAAAGTCATCGTCGGCGAGAACCGTCGCTGTCCCGTCGCCCTGATGAACATCGAGGTCGAGGATACTGATCCGCTCAAAGCCCAAACGTTGGTGCGCAATCCGGGCGCAAATCGCGAGATCGTTAAAGACGCAAAACCCAGATCCAAAGTCGTAATGGGCGTGATGCGTACCCCCAGCCATGTTTCCCGCCACACCTCCATGAGCTGCGATCTGTTCGAGGGCTGCAATGGCACCGCCGAGCAGGCGAAGGGTGCGCGGAATCAGCAGAGGCGTCCACGGCCGCAGACCGATCCGTCGTCGCTCAGCGGAGTCCATGGCGGAGCTCAAGAACCGGTCGACGTAGTCGGCATCGTGCGCCAGAAAAATGTCGTCTCGAACGGCAACAGGGGCCTCGATGATTTGAAGGGTGTGCTCGGCTTCACCGCGACTAAGGCGAGCCTTGAGTCGCTCATAGCGTGTGCGGGGGAAACGAGCATCAGGTGAAATGCCATTTGTGTACAAGGGATGAAAGTACAAGGGCATGCGACGGTGATGTGAAGATTTAGTTGAAGGGTGATCTTGCGAGGCTATGACCCATTTTCAGTCGTTCCGGCGTCAGTTTGGCTGGATCCCAATAGGGATGCAACGCTCGCCGACAACCATCCACTTCAAGGTCCTCATGGTCCAAGCGACGCTGGCTTACGCCGACCCCAGCCAGAAGAACCTCGCATAGGGGGCAGAAAAGGGCCGCAGGACTCTAGACCTAGGCATCACAAAGACCTGCAACGGCAGCGTCTGCGATCTTGCCGCCCAAAGGATGTCTGTCTTCCTGTTTTCCAGTTGGAAGCCCTGATCTCATTACTCTGGTCTGGTCCCTACACCCCCGAACAAAATTCACTCGATGTCCCGGTAGAGGTCAGCGAATCCTGCCGTCGAAAATGACGGGAAGACTACCAAACAGGCTAAGGTCCACAGACGTTTGCCGAAAGCCCTCACCCCACTTCATGAACTGACGGATCGACCCACCACCAAACCACGCGCCCCAGACGTCATAGTATTTTCCCGTAAAAGACCCCAACTGCCCCTGTTGAGCGAAGAGTCCAGCGCTCACACCGACAAAGTTCCCCGCCTGAAGACCAACATACTGCAGCTTTCCCCGCTGATACCAACCGGCACCAGCGGTTGCCGAATACGGGAGCATATCAGCGATCATTGCATCACCAATGACCCAGTAGGAGCTGTGCACGCCCACCCCGAAACCCAAACTCTTTTGATAACTGACGCGAACACCGGCAAAGATCGAGTTTTGAAAGTCAGGATCACCAATCCCATAGGCATGGGCTCTCAATGGACAGCAAAACAGTAAAAGGACCAAAGGGAATCGAAACATGAGTTCTTTCCCCCGCATCATTCAATCAACTTCGGCACAACCGTGTTTATAACCCTAAACCCCCAAAGATTTTCGTGAGGAGTTCAGGAGAAACCCGCTCGATTGCCAGAATGAGCAGGACCAAAGCGACACCAACAAACCACCAACGATTTGGTTGTAACCGCTCATAGTGAGCCTGGGCTGCGGGTGTTGGATGACCACACTTCGGGCAAGCATAGGCTTGTTTTGAAACCTGGCTGCCACAGGCTAAACAACTCATGAGCGCCATTGGGCAATCCCTCGCAGTCCAATATCTGGTCGACGAGTTTATATTAATTTTACGACCAACGTAACCTGCCTGTGACGACCCTCTTGCGTGCTACTCCACCGTGACGGACTTCGCTAAGTTCCTGGGCTGATCCACGTCCGTGCCCAAAAAGTCTGCCACGTGATAAGCCAACAGCTGCATGGGCAGGCTGTAAATCACGGGCTGCAGACGCTCCGGGACTTCAGGGACTAGAACCAATTGGTCGGCGATACGAGCCAAGTCCTCATCGCCCTCGCTGGCGACGATCAAAACCGGACCGCCCCGGGCTTTTAACTCCTCGATGTTACTGACCACCTTGGCCTTCAAATCATCGCTGCCCACCAAAGCCACCGTGGGAAAATGCTCCGTAATCAGCGCGATGGGACCGTGTTTCATCTCGCCGGCCGCATAGCCCTCCGCGTGGATGTAGCTAATTTCTTTCAGCTTCAAAGCCCCCTCAAGAGCCACGGGAAAGAGATTGCCACGGCCCAAGAAGAGATAGTTGTCGAACTCGCTGGCCCAGGGCGCAAGCTCAGCCACCTGGCTGGCTCCTTCGAGGGCCTGCTCCATCCAATGGGGCAAATGACGAAGGGCTTCCAACTCGGCTGTTGCTTCCTCGACGGTCAGCGTCCCTAAGGTCCGGCCGATGCCCACCGCCAGCAAATGCAAGCTGACCATCTGGGTGGTAAATGCTTTGGTGGACGCCACGCCAATCTCCGGGCCGGCATGGGTGTAGATCACCCCCAAGCTGTCCCCCGAGAGCCGGGCGACAGCCGACTCCATCACATTGGTAATGGCTCCCACTCGAACCCCACGGGCCTTCACTTCCCCTAAGGCCGCTAACGTATCGGCTGTTTCTCCCGACTGAGAGATCCCGATCACCGCATCGCCGGGACCAAAGATGTGCCGACGGTAACGATACTCGTGGGCATACTCCACACTCACCGGGATCCCGGCGATGGACTCGATCAAGTCCCGACCCACCAAAGCCGCATGCCAACTGGTGCCGCAGGCCACCAAACTGATGTGCTGAATGCCCTTCAGGGCCTCTAGATCAAAATGCTCAAGATGAACCTCGCCGCCCCGACCCAAGCGCCCGGTGAGCGTATCGGTCACCGCCCGAGGCTGCTCAAAGATCTCCTTCAACATGAAGTGCTTGTAGCCACCCTTTTGAGCCGCAGCGGGCGACCAATCGACCCGCTTTACGGGGCGCTCCACCAAAGCCCCCTCAGCGAAGATCTGCGCCTCCCCCCGAGTCACTCGCACCAAGTCGCCGTCTTGCAAAAAGACCACCTTGCGGGTGTGGGCTAAGACCGCCGGTAAATCAGAGGCCACCAGATTCTCGTCATCACCTAAGGCCAGAATCAGCGGACTGGATTCCCGAGCCGCAATAAACTCGTCGGGATAGGCCTCATCCACCACGGCAATGGCGTAAGCTCCCTCAAGGCGCTCGATCGAAGCCGCTACCGATGCTTGTAAATCCAAGCCTTGAGCCCGGAAATGGCTCACCAAATGGGCGACGACTTCCGTGTCCGTCTCGCTGGTAAAGACCGCACCATCGGCTTGGAGTTCCTGGCGTAAGGCGGCGTAGTTCTCGATAATCCCATTATGAACGACTGCCACGCCACCGGCCCGGTGGGGATGGGCATTGGTTTCGTTGGGCTTACCGTGGGTGGCCCAGCGGGTGTGACCGATCCCAAGCGTGCCCGCGAGCGGCGCCTCTTTCAGCCGCTTCGAAAGGTTCCGTAGCTTGCCTTCCGCCCGCCGACGATCCAAGCCGCCCTCGGCCAAAATCGCCACGCCCGCCGAATCATAACCCCGGTATTCAAGAGTCTTTAAACCCTCGACCAGCACCTCCGACGCATCCTGAGCACCGATATAGCCAACGATTCCACACATACTACTTGTCCTTCTTGGGCGCTTTGCGGCTCACCCATCCCTTGATGTTGCGCTGGCGGGTTCGGCCGACCCCTAAGGCGTCCTCGGGCACTTCCATCGTGATCACGCTGCCCGCAGCCACGTAGGCCTGATCCTGGATCNGAACCGGTGCCACCANGGTNGANTTNGAGCCNATAAAGCTGCCCTCACCGATCTCNGTCTTGTGCTTGTTGGCNCCNTCGTAATTGCAGGTGATGGTNCCGGCCCCNACATTGGCCCCAGCCCCCACGCTTGCATCACCGATGTAAGCCANGTGATTCGCTTTTGCGCCCGGCCCCAACACGGCTTTCTTCACTTCCACGAANTTGCCGATTTTGGCNCCGTCCNGNAATTCGGCTGCCGGGCGCAGGCGCCCATAGGGCCCCACGGAGCAGCCCGCCCCCACCTTCGCTTCTTCAAGGACGCTGTAGGGATGCAAAACGCTGCCGTCGCCCACGGTACTGTCACGCAACTGACAGCCCTGATGCACATGGACCTGCTCGCCCAAAACCGTCTCGCCCATCAGGCGAGTGTCGCTCTCCAAAAAGCTGTCGGAACCAATGCAAACCCGTGGGCCAATCCAGATCCGGTGAGGGTCTTCCATCCCCACCCCATTGGCCATGTGCTGCCCGTTCACCCAATCCCGAGCGCTGGCATTGAGCGCCGCCAAACCTGCCCGATCGTTGGCGCCTTCAAGACGCTCCGGGTGGGGCGTGCACAGCCCCACCGCCCCCTCGGAAAAGGCGATCAAATCGGTGAGGTAAAATTCCCCTTGGGCATTCTGGGTCGTGAGACGGTCGAGATTGTTCAACACAAAGCGAGTCTCAAAGGCATAAGTACCCGAGTTCACCTCGGTGATCGCCAATTGTTCGGGGCTTGCGTCTTTCGCCTCGACGATGCCCGAAACCAACCCCTCTGCATTGCGCAGCATGCGGCCATAGCCCCCCGGCTCGGGCGCCTCAAAGGTCAACACCGCAGCGGGGCGCTCCGCCAAAGAGCCTGCCAATTGTTTCAACTCTTCAGGATCGATCAAGGGCACGTCACCACAAAGCACAAGCAACCGCTCATCTTGACTTGGATCCAGCACAGGTAACGCCGCCTTTAAGGCATCGCCCGTGCCCCGCTGCTCCACCTGGGTGGCGAAATCAACATGGGCGAGATCCGCCAACTCGGCCTGAACCGCTTCCGCTCCCACGCCCACCACGACCACACAGCGCTGAGCGCCGGCAGCTTGGGCGGCTCGAACCACCCAGCGAACCATGGCTTCACCGAGAACCGGGTGAAGAACCTTGGGCAATCGGCTTTTCATGCGGGTGCCTTGACCGGCAGCCAGAATCACAGCGGTGAGCGACATGGTGTTACAGAGCCCCCATCAGACGATGGCGCGCCCTAGCCTGGATGCCTCCCCGGGGCAACCAAGGAAGCGCTCCCCGCAAGGGCTAAAAGTCGTCGTCGAAACGCTTCATCGGTCGGAGATCAACGGGTTCACCGATCCGCAAAGGAGCTGCCGCTTTGCCCTGGTAAATCACAATACCGCTCTCGGCGATCTTCATGCTCACCACATCAGCATTCTCGCCGAGCACCACTGAACTGGTGGAGAGAATCTCTGCATCGAGTGGGCTCGGCGCCACGGCAGCCACACTGCGCGGCGTGCTCACCATAAAGCCGTCTCTCGGGTCGTAAATATGGCCCTTTTTGCCGGGACGACCGTCGGGACGGGGCACGAGGGAGACCGAAAGCGACAAACTTTGATCGCTGAGAAAGATCTGCGCCACCGGTTTGGAGTGATGGTCACGAACCATCACAGGCCAGGGCTTGCCACCAGGAGCAGTCCCGGCACCGTAATAACAAGCACCGTTAAAGTTAATGTAGTAGTTGTTGATACGTCGTTTATCCAAAAGCTCTTTCACCCGGCTGACCACCCAACCATCACGCATTCCTCGAGGCTCGAGGCGCATGCCAGGCACGGTGGTTCGCAACTCGGTTCGGTCCTCGGAAATTTGTAACTTGTCGGCGCCGACTCGAGTCAGAGCCGCACGCAAAGCCGAGGGGGGAGGCTGGCTCCATCCTTCTTCTCGCCAGGCAGAGATCAGCGGGCCGACCGTCGGGTCAAAGATGCCTGCGGACAACTGGTATCCACGAACTGCATCTGCGAGCATCTTGCCGGTCAGAGGGTGCAGTTTGACGGGGCCCTTCCCCTTCTTCAACTCGTCATTCAGCAACTCCAACACGCCGGTATCGAAGAAGGTGTTGTCCACCGAACGGGCTTGATCCCCAACGGCTTTCATCAGCTTCGTCATCTCCCATGGGGGAAGATCCGGCTCGTTGATTTTGATCTCGAGAGTGGCCCCGTTAATCAGGATTGTACGCTCGATCGGCCCCTTCGTCGAAACGACTTTCTCGGGCGCCGATGCACACGCTGTGAACGCAAGAAGCGAAAGAGTCATTAGGCTTCGCATGATCAACTCCTACCTGTGGCTCATCCTGCATTCAAGCGAGCATCGCGCAAAAAACCAGTGGGGCTTCGGCTCGGCACCTGATAACCGCCGGCCCCCGAAGGGGGTCGGAGCGACGGATGATCAATCTTAGTAACCTCAGTAAAGCCTACGGCGCCACGACCTTGTTCGACGACGTCAACATCTCCTTCAACCCCGGTAAGCGTTATGGCCTCACTGGCCCCAACGGCGCCGGCAAATCGACCCTTATGCGCATTCTGTGCGGCGCTGAAGTTCAAGATAGTGGTCAATTGTCCATCCCCGATCGGTTGGGAATTTTACGGCAGGATCAAAACGCCTTCGATGCGTTCAACGTGATGGATACAGTCCTGCAGGGCAATCAACGCCTCTTTCAAGCCAACCAGGAAAAAGAAGCGCTTTACGCCAAGGGAGAGCTTCTCACCGATGCCGACGGGGAACGACTGGGTGAATTGGAAATGATCGTCGCCGAAGAAGATGGCTACACCGCCGATTCGGACGCCGCTCAACTGCTGCTTGGCCTCGGTGTTCCTTCCACCCTGCATTATCAAGCCATGGATCAACTCCCCAGCGCCAAGAAGGTTCGAGTGCTGCTGGCTCAGGCCCTCTTCGGAACCCCCGACGCCCTCCTCTTGGACGAGCCTACCAACCACCTGGACATGGACAGCATTAAGTGGCTCGAAAAGTTTCTGCTGCAGTATCAAGGCACGCTGGTGGTAATCAGTCACGACCGACACTTTCTTAATTCGGTCTGCACCCACACGGCGGACATCGACTACGAAACCATCATTCTCTACCCGGGTAACTACGATTTGATGGTCGAAGCAAAGCTCGCCAACCGCGGTCGAGAAGAAACAGATGCAGCCCAACGGCAAGCGCAGATCAAACGCCTCAACGAGTTCATTCAGCGCTTCCGAGCCGGCTCCCGCTCCTCGCAGGTGAAATCCCGGGAGCGCCAAGTGGCGAAACTCACGCCCCAAGAGCTTAAAAAGAGCAACATTGCTCGGCCCTTTATCCGCTTTAAGTTCGAGCAAGGCAGTGGCCGGGATGTCTTCCGCCTGGAAAACGCCACCTTAACCCGCCCACCCAGTCATCCGGGCGAGGCGGAACGNGTGGTTCTTAAAAAGGAAGATCTCCATGTGGGCCGTGGGGAACGAATTGCCATCATCGGTCCCTCAGGCAGCGGCAAGACCCGGTTGCTTGAACTGCTCGCAGACAAGGTCAAGCCCGAGACAGGGCGACTGGTTCCGGGTCACAATGTCCACTTGGGTCTTTACGACACCGAAAAGTTCAACACCATCGAGCCCGGTAAAAACCTACTCGGCTGGCTGCACGATAAAAAGCCCACGGCCGACGAAGAGAGCGTCCGTGGATTTTTAGGCCGCATGCTCTTCTCTAAAGATGATGCCCTCAAAAGCACGGAGAACCTCTCCGGTGGTGAGCGGGCAAGGCTGCTTTTTAGCGAACTCATGCTGCTGGAGTACAACACGCTGCTCTTCGACGAGCCGACCAACCACCTGGATCTGGAAGCGATCAGCGCTTTTGGCGACGGCCTCGCCGACTTCCGGGGAACCTGNGCTGTGGTCACTCACGACCAGGACCTTATCGACCGCTTTGCCACTCGAATCTGGGCATTTGAAGACGGACAGTTCGTCGACTTCTTAGGAAACTGGCAAGAGTACCTTCGACGCCAAGGCTTGGGTGAACCCGGCGCTGCCCAAGGCAAAGGCGGAAAGAAAAAGAAGAAGAAAAAGAAGGGCTGAGCCCTACCAATGCCGCCAATCGTTGGTGTCNTNGANTTTNTGGCAGGTCGNCGCTGCAGAAAGGCGCTGGCGATAACTCGCTGCGGTCGCCCCCTGAACCCTTAGGTTGGGNTCGACCTCTGCCAGCGGCANGACCACAAAGTCTCGACCGGTTAAGGCTGGATGAGGAATGGTCAAACCCGGTTCGTCNACCTGNCGTCCCTCCCAACTCAAAATATCCAAATCCACCGGGCGNTCCCCCATGNGGTCGCCTCGGACTCGCCCGCGCTGCTGCTCCTCCTGCAAAAGAACCTNCAGCAGTTCNCTGGGCTCCGCATCGGTCTCGATCTCGGCGACCGCATTGTAGAAGTCAGGTCCCACAAANCCCCAACTGGGCGAGCGCCACAAACTGCTGGTGTGAATCACACGTACATAACCTTGCGACTCCAGTGATTCGAGACTCTGGCGGAACACCTCGGGCACCTTGCCNACATTGCCCCCGAGCCCGAGAAAAACACGAGCCATCAGTCNACGGTCTCTTCGATGGCNTAAATCCCTGGTTCTCGACCCATTAACCANCGACCGGCACACAAAGCGCCACGCACGAACTGATCACGGGATTCGGCCACATGNCTCAAGTGAACCTGCTCGCCGTCGTGGAAGAAACTGACTCGATGCTCGCCCACNACCGATCCTCCCCGAAGGGACTGAATCCCCACCGAAGCGGGCCGACGAGNCCCCTGACCACGGCGACCTCTTTCAANCTGTCCCTCACCACGGGCAGCCACCAGNCCTTCAGCAAGCGTCAGTGCAGTACCGCTGGGNGCATCCACTTTACGGCGGTGGTGAACTTCGACCAACTCCGCATCCCATTCGGGCAACCTTCGTGCCGCTTCTTCCACCAANGCTCGAAGGACAACGATGCCCCGACTCATGTTGCTCGCCCACAGAACGGCTGCTTCATCGCTGTAACGTTCCAAGGCGGCGTGCTGGGCTGGGCTNAGNCCTGTGGTTCCAGACACCAAGGGTAAACCTCGCCCCTCCAGGGCAATCAACAAAGCATCCAATCCGGCGGGTAAGCTAAAATCGATCACGAGATCGGCTCGAGACAACAAGGATTCCACAACCGAAAGTTCCGTGTCCTGATCGATGCCACCGAGGAGTTCAAAGCCATGCTCTTCGGCCAGTGCCATCAACCGGCGCCCCATACGCCCCTCCGAGCCATGAATCACCAACGCAGTCATGATAAACCCAGTCGGCGAAGGGCATCGTAAAGTTCGCTGTATTCGACAGCATCACCAGCGACCAGCGGCAGTCGGAAAGAAGGCTGACAGCGACCCAGCGCTGCCAAGGCCATTTTGACCGGAATCGGGTTGGTTTGACGGAACAGGGGCTTNGTCAGAATNCGCGTCCTNAAAAAGGCNTCTTGNGCCCTGGATAGTCGCTGACTCTGCACCTCATGGTACACAGCGGCCGTCTCCTTCGGCAGGACGTTGCTCACCACTGAGATGGCACCATCTCCACCTACCGAATAGAAGGGCAGCAACGAAAAATCATCGCCGGAGAGCAATGCGATCCTGTCACCGAAGCGNTCCTTGATGCGACACGCTCGTTCCAAGTCCCCGGTGGCTTCCTTGATCGCNACGACCTCCGGAACCTCGTCGCAGACCGCCGCAATGAGACTTTCGTCGGCATCGAAAGCCGTCCGCCCCGGTACATTGTAAAAGACGATCGGCNGGCGACCGCTGGCCTCAGCGACTGCTTTAAAATGAGCGACTAANCCTGCAGGNGTGGGTTTNTTGTAAGGTGGTGTCACCAGTAACAAATGGCTGGCTCCGGCCGCTGCCGCATTTTTCGCTAACGTGACACTCTCGGCCGTCGAACTCGATCCAACGCCGGCAACAACGGGACAGCGACCTGCCACTTCCTCCACGCACCAAGCGATGACTTGCGCCTGTTCTGCCACCGACATTGTCGCAGCCTCGCCNGTGGTGCCNCAGGGAACCAATCCCTCGATCCCGGCAGCGATTTGGCGCTGAATATGGGACCGAAAGGCGTCTTCATCCAATGCTCCTTCCTTATCGAAAGGAGTCACCAGGGCGGTCANTGTGCCTTGAAGCCGATTCATGGCGTCTTCGCCTTAAGGGTCAGAGGCGGCTCGTGGGATGGCGGAACAGGCGGCGCTTTTAAACCACACGCACTGAACAACAAAGCCAACAAAAGCCCNCGCCTCATTCCGANTCCAAACGCTGATCAGCCTGCTCAAGGGCTTGAAGGACCCGGTCTCGAGCCACTGCACCCACCTGAGTCTTCGCTTCGATCATCGCTTCCGCTTGGACCCGATGACGAGCCTGCTGGGAGTCTAAGCCTAACTCTTGCCACTCTTCATCCCGCAGATCAGGTATGCGCCGGCCTTCAGCCACGAGCCTGCCCACTAAACTACCGACCCGATGATGAGCTTCCCGAAAAGGCACCCCGCTTGCCACCAACAAATCGGCCACTTCGGTGGCTTCGAGAAAGCCATCCGCCAGGGCTTGACCCATCGCCTCCGGCTGAAACTGGGCTGTCGCAATCGTTCCGGCCATNACATCCAAGCAATCTCGAAGGGTGTCCACCGCATCGAAAAGCGGTTCCTTATCTTCTTGCAGGTCNTTGTTGTAGGCTAAGGGTAAGGCTTTTTCCGCCACTGAAAGCGCTACAAAGTCTCCCAAGACCCGNCCGGTTTTCCCCCGGATCAACTCGGGCATGTCTGGATTCTTCTTCTGAGGCATCATGGACGANCCCGTACAATACGCNTCGTCTAAGCGGACAAAACCAAACTCTTGAGAACTCCACAGCACCAACTCTTCCGCCAGTCGTGACAAGCCCACGGAGGCGATACTGCAAGCCGCCATCAACTCGAGCAGATGGTCGCGAGCGGCGACCGCATCCAAACTGTTCGTTGTCACCCCATCAAAGCCCATACTGAGCGCGGCATGAGCACGATCGATAGGATGAGGTGTTCCGGACAGAGCACCGGAACCGAGAGGCGACTNGTTCTGACGTCGGATGGCGTCTTTGAAGCGCCCTGCATCTCGAGACAAGCGAGCTTCATGGGCCAACAAATGGTGGGCGAGTCGTACCGGTTGGGCTCTTTGCAAGTGGGTGTAGCCCGGCAGAAGAACATCCACGTGGGCCCGTGCGCCATCGATCAAAGCTCGCCGGAGGCGTGCCAAAGAAGCGATGAGCCGAGCACCCTCTTCACGAATCCAAAGGCGAACATCGGTGGCGACTTGATCGTTTCGACTACGAGCCGTGTGCAGCTTTTTACCCACAGGCCCCACCTGTTCCACCAAGCGAGCTTCGATGTTCATGTGAACATCTTCCAAGGCTTCGTTCCACGGAAAGTCGCCCGCTCTAATCTCCCCCTCGATGGCCTGAAGCCCCTCGAGCAATCGACTGAGTTCGCCATCGGTGAGAAGACCGACGGAGTGAAGCATGCGCGCATGGGCACGGCTGCCGCTTAAATCCTGCGACGCCAAACGCTGATCGAAGGCAACGGAGGCGTTAAAACGCTGAACGATGGCTTCGGGTCCCGAGGAAAATCGACCCCCCCAGCTGTACTGAGTGTCACTCACGAAAAGGCGCCTAGTAACGTACTAAGAAGGTGCCGAGCACCCGCTGCGCCATCTGAGCTTCTTGGCGACTTGCAACGCCCCGCGCCATGTCCATGCCGTCCAAAGGTAGCAGAAGCCCATAATCGAGATGCAGCCCAAAGCGATTCTTCAATTCCAAACGAAGACCGAGATCCATCTCGACCCCCAGGTCGTTGGCATCGCCCGGTGTGGACTCCTTGAACACCGCTCGAGAGTAAATGAGTGCTCCATCGAGACGGAGATTCGGGCGCAGTTTGTAGGCGATGTGAGGCTTAAAATAGTAGGCGTCGGTGATCCCACCGATAACCTCTCGAAACAGAATCAGATCCACTCGATAGCTTGGATCGAAACGGAAATTCGTGATGTTCTTGTCGAACAGGTCGATGCCTCCGCACTCACTTAACGTTGCGTCAGACTCTTTTTCGTAATCTCGACAACCAAACTGCCGAGTGTCTCCATAAAGTCGCGCCCCCGAGCCACCCAACTGTCCGGTTCCAGGTCGGAGTCCCCAGCCCGCATGGCTATCGCCGGAAGCATAACCCGCATCGAACCCGACGGTGATCTTGCCGCCTTTTAAGGTGTAGTCCGTCTCCAAGGCTGCCCCCAACTGACGGACATCGATATCGATCATGCTGATCTTTTCAGCGACCTCGTCTTCGGCCGGCACCTGTGTGCCGTCCGTTGCGAATGAGCCCACTTGTGCGGTGATTCCCACAATCTCCGCTTCAACTCGTAAACGGCGGGTCAGATGCCGAAACCATAAACTCAGAATTTGCGCAGTCGCTGCCCGAGGAACAACGCCCTCGACCCCATCCGTGGTCACCTTGGGAAAGGAGCCATTAAACGGACGTCCATACCAAGAGCCTGAACTCACCAGTGCTGAGGTCGGACCGGGAAAGTCCTGACGCTGCTCACGGTAGACAAAATAGCCCCCGTAGTTGGTCGATGATTTCCCTGAAGCCAGTAGCTTGTCGAGAGCCTCTCCACGGTCGGCTTTGGCGACAACAAAGACGTATTGGTCCACATCATCGGCCTCGGAAAGGTCATAAAGTTGACGCCCCTCAATGTGTTGGTAGCTGCGATTCGCTCCGGTCCCATGACCACCACCAAACGGTCCTTCACCCGCAAAATCCCAGCCGGCACCGAGGATAATGCCCCTCAGTTTCGTCAAGAACATGATGCGATCGGCAGAATCACCGCCATCGGCTTGCTCGCCTCGACTGTGGTGTCGTCCCGCCGGATCTTCCTCGCCATCGTTCGAAAGAAGACCCAAACCAAAGTTACTGGGCATCCGACCAAAACGAAGCCGACCGATGGGCAACAGAACATCACCATAGACCTGCTTCACACGAATCGAATCAACGGGACTGTTCACCCCCGCCTCAGGACTTCTTGCAGACGATGAAAATAATGAAATCGGTGCCGATGGATTTGCTGTGAGCCCTGGATAACTGTCTGGATTCGTCCCGAGCACCACGTTGTCAAAGAGATCGATGCGAGCCTTCACTTGGACATCTTCACTCACATTTAATGTGGGTTCGAGGCGCCAACGCATGTTGCCACTCTCAAGAGTGGAAGGTGAACCATCCCCATTGTTAGGATCGTGAAAAAGATCTGGCGGAACGGAGGAGCTTCCCATCCATCCACTGAAGGTATCCTCGGTGATCTCAGCTGTACCGAGATCCAATCCGCGCATGTAGTCCATGCGGGTTCGAAAAGTGCCTTTTAACTCAAAGGTTTTGAGGGCTGGTTTAACCGCTTCTTGAATGACCCTTTCTTCCCAATCTGCTGGGACACCGGGACCGGTCGACTGCCCTGCTTTTTGTTCCTCCAAAAGTTCCAACTTGAACATTTGCAGGCGGCGCTCCAAAGCGATCGTGTCCACGGCACCACCGTTAACCTCTGGCTTTGAACTGTCGGAAGCCGGGGGATCGACCGCCGCTTCGCCCGACTCGGTCGGCTCCTCCTTCGCTCCTTCATTTGCTGAATCGCCAGCCTCAGTACTCGGCTCTTCTGCGGAGGCTTCTGCCGGCTTTTCACCGCCGGAATTATCCTCTTGAGCGGTGGCAACGCCGGTCCCGAAAAGGACCATCAAAATCGTCAAAAATAATCTCATCGAATCACTCCGAAGGGGCCGGTTCGGCCAGCTCCAGGAGCACACCTCCAGTGGCCTTCGGGTGCACAAAAGCAATGCGCATCCCGTGGGCACCCTGGCGTGGGCTCTTGTCGATCAACTGAATACCAGCGTTATCGAGTTGTGCCAGCAAAGAATCCAGGTCGTTAACCCGGAGGCAGATATGATGGATTCCCGGTCCTCTTTGTTCGAGGAAACGCCCGACGGGTCCCGGGTTTGTCGCCAAGGGCTCCAGCAGTTCAATCCGTGGTTCGCCCACCGGAAGAAAGCTAACGGTCACGCCTTGCTCTGCCACTTCCTCGCGCCCCTCAAGTGGCAGGCCGAGACCAGCACTCCAGAAGGATTCCGCTGTTTCTAGGTTCTCAACGGCAATCCCGATGTGGTCGAGCCTCACTGAGCCCCCTCGGAAATCCTGACGACCCTTGCCACGACAGAGACTTCGACGGGCACTTCCATGGGCAGTACGAAATCAATAGCAAGGTGATCATCTTTAGCCACCGGACAGGTTTGACTACCCACCGCAGGAAACTGACCCGAAACATGGGAAACAGTACGATCCTCCTGGGGCCGGTCACCATCCCGCCGTCGAGCTCGTTCCAACTGGAAGTTGTAACGAACAATCGCTTCTTGCTGCGCTGGGTTAATGGCAGAGAATGCCACCGCAACTTGATACTCGGTGCCAGCCATCGGAATGACCAAACCACTGCCAGAGAGATCGCAAAGACCCTCTTCATAGCCGTCGGTACCCTCGACCGACTGATTGTTCTGAGCCAACAGTTTGCGGAGAAGGTCTTCGATCACATCGAGGCGCCGCTCCATGTAATCACCCAGTTGAGTCTTCGGTGCGATCGCCGCTTCGATACTACGAGTCGCGCCCCGAGCAGACCCACTGGCGTCACGTACTTTAATTTCCAACGGGGCAACTTCCTCGGCGGCCAAACGGCGCCAACGGAATTTCAGGACCGAGCGAACGCGAGCGAAACGTCGATTCCCACGACTCTCGCTCGCCTCTCCTCGCAGAACTAGATTTGCAGTCCCCCCTTCGCCGGAGAGAAAAATCGCCCGACGGCGAAGGTCTCGGCCGATGATCGTAAACTCATCGCCCCGTTGATAAACCCCGTCGTGATCGAGATCCCAACTGATCCGCACCAAGTCTTCCCGGGAGGCGAGCACCCGACCAGGAATCTGATCACCACTGCTCCCATCAGCGAGCCGAGGAACAACGACGAGGCGAGAACCGACCTGAGGAACTTGGCTGGACACGAATGGCTCCTTCATCGCGATGAACTAATTGGCCGTTTTTCTCAAGCCCTTTCAGGCCGGACCAACTGGAGTACCTCATGAATGACGTGGTCCTGTTGCGAGAATGTTAAACCCTCATAGAGCGGAAGGGTGATTTGACGATCGCAGTAGGCTTCTGAAGAATTGAGACCAGGGAATGGACCATAGGATGTAAAGGTCGGTTGCTTGTGTGCCGCTGGATAATGATTTGCCGCACCGATACCTCGCTCTCGCAACCCCTCAAGTATCGACCAACGACGCTGCCGATCGACGAGAATACTGGCGAGATGCCAAGCGCTTTTGGTCCCATCTCCTGGACCGACCCACTGCATTGTGTCGATGCCATCGAAGGCCCTCTGGTAGCGATCCGCAAGTTGCTTTCGTTCATCGATTTTCGACTGCAAACGCGCCAGTTGCGCACAACCGAGGGCTGCATGCAAATCACTGAGTCGGTGGTTGTAACCGAGATCGGTGACCTCATATTCAGCAGGCCGCTCCGGATTCCGAACCATAGCATGGCTACGAAGCCCCCGAAGCCTTTTCGCTTGCTCTCGACACGAGAGAGCAATGGCACCGCCTTCAGCTGCAGCAATCAACTTCACAGGATGAAAGCTAAAGGTCGTTGCGAGCAATCCTTCTCGATCTGCACCCACCGGTTTGCCGTCCAAATCGACGGCTCCCAAGCTGTGAGCGCCATCACGAATTAGCGGCAGTCCTCTCGGCCGCAACACCTCCAGATAGCGCTCCACCGGTGCAGGGTGCCCGTTAAGATCCACCGCAACAACGGCGGCCACGGCGGCCCCCTCGGCATCCGCTGCAGACAAAGTTCGTTCTAATGCATCTGGACAAAGCAAACCCGTCGCCTCGTCACAATCAACAAATACCGGACGGTATCCGCAATACCGAGCCGCTTGGGCTGAAGCGACAAAAGTACACGGTGGCACCAACCACCAGGCACCCGGCGGTGCGTCGACCAACGCACCGGCTAACTGCAGCGCTGATGTCCCGGTGGAACACGCGACAACCTCCGTTGCCTGTGTCACGTCTTCGAGTGCCGCTTCAAAATCAGCGACCGCTGGCCCCCCTGTTAACCAACCAGAATCCAAGACGTTAAGCAGCGCCTCACGATCCTCAGGAAGTAGACGATGACGGCCGTAAGGAATCACAGGCCTGCTAGCCCTTTCAACTCGTCCACGCTTAACCACATGTCGTTGATTTCTGAACTGTAACGAAATCCATCAGGAACGGGATCACCTGCTAGATCTTTCGGGTCATACCACGGGAAATCCGGGTAGATGATATAGTAGTTGCCATGATCCCTCGTCTGTCGTGCATCGTCCTCAGTGATCATGCATTCATGAAGCTTTTCACCAGGACGAATTCCGGTCAGGACTCGGGGTTGATCAGGACAGATTGCTTCAGCCAAATCAGTAACTCGCATTGACGGTATTTTGGGAACGAGCACTTCACCACCATTCCCAACAGAAAAGGCGTGCATTACCAGTTGAACCGCCTCATCGAGAGTAATCCAAAACCGTGTCATCCTCTCGTCGGTAATCGTCACTGTCTCGCCCGCTTCTCGAAGACGTTTAAAAACAGGAACTACACTTCCCCGAGAACCATTCACATTGCCATAACGAACCACGACAAAACACGTTCCGGACCCACCAGCGTAAGCGTTACCCGAAACGAATAACTTATCACTGCAAAGCTTCGTCGCTCCGTACAGGTTGATGGGATTGACAGCCTTGTCTGTCGACAAAGCAACCACCTTCTGAACCCCAGCATTCAAGGCTGCTTCAATCACATTATAGGCACCATGAACATTGGTCTTAATACACTCAAAAGGGTTATATTCAGCGGCGGGAACTTGTTTCAAAGCAGCTGCATGAACCACAAAATTTACGTCCGAAAACGCCCTCTGCAATCGGGGTAAATCCCGCACATCACCGATGAAGAAACGAAGCCGTGGGTCGTCATGAAACTCCACACGCATATCATGTTGTTTTAACTCATCACGACTGTAAATAATGATTCTTCGTAACTGTGTTCGATCGAGCAGGTGTCGGGCAAAGTGCCGCCCAAAACTCCCTGTACCTCCAGTAATCAAGAGTGATTTACCCTCAAACATTTGTCTGTTCTCTCACTCGCTCAAGTAACCTAACGTAAAGCTCTCTTAGTTCTTTGGCACCGTAATGGATGGACGCCAAAAACTGCAGATAATGAGATAAGTTATGTCGCATTTTCGCTTCGCTTCCGTCTTCGAGATAAGTTGCTTCCCGCTCCCGTCGCATTGAAAGTGCATGCTGAGGCCCGAGCCAACCGACCTCAAAGACCTTATCTTCCTTGAGGACTTCGTTGGCTGTCTTGGCAATACGAGCTGCTGTACGGGATTTAGAAGCCATTTTACGCGTGTTTCCAGCTCTCAATGCGTCCGCTGCAGACTTTGCTGAGCGGCCGGCTTCGAAAGCTGAAACTCCAGCTTTGTCGATCTGTTCAATTCCATACTCCAGCTTTTCGATGACCTGAGACCAATCTACCGGATTCAATTCACCTTCACGTGCAACTAAGCCTCGCGCAGCCTCTACTCGAGGCGGTATGTCTTCCAGTTGATCGAGAACCTCTTGAAGTCCAATATGCTCAATCCCCTCAAGACGAGCTCCCCCCTCTGTGGAGTTAATACAGCGAATTTCTTGAAAATCCGGCTGCTGAAAGATCAAGTTAAACTGATCCCGAAAGGTATTGTAAGTCGCAATAGTTTCGACTTTATCTCCATAGTATCCATCAACTTCCAAATTTCCTTGAGTTGATGTCCAACCAGCGCAGCCATCCGTGTATTGTTTTCCGTCTTCAAGAGCCAGGTCGAGGCCGACAAGAACGATCGGATTACATCCGAGTTCTTTTAGACACCACAATGCGACCTGGGTGCAGGATGATGCGACCATGTTAGGTGACTGTACCTCCTCCTCCCTTAACCAATTACCCACAGTGCCATCATTCATGACCCAGAACTGGCGGGCGGGTTGAGACACCGTATTCGCCGCACTATTTTCAGACAGCATGATCGACGTTTCGTCGACCCGCGTATTTTCAAAATGAGGGGCCAAACTGTTGGCCTCGATCGCTACCGTCAAATCAGGGTCAACACCCATGTCATTCAAGCGTCGCAAAACATGACTGACGCAGCAGACAACACCCTTTTCGGCAAACTTGGGAATCAAATGAATGTTCTTTTTCAAGCTCGGCCCTGGTGCAACCATGATTCCAGGCATGCCTTTAAATCGATCACGGAACAGGTGAACATCAGGCTCGCTCAGCAACCGGAGGGCGTTGTCGAGTGCCTTTTCTGTCCATTCACGTGAACGGTTATAACCGGTAAATGACTCCATGCTCCTGGCGAGGTGCGTATTGAAACTCTCTTCATGTAATTCTGCACCGAGCACCGGGTCGAGTTGAAACATCGTCGGAGAACTCAACCGACGAACTCGATCATCCATGATAAGTAGCTTACGCATTGCCCAGCGGAATTCGAGAAGCGTAGCCGTCAAAATTACATTCTGCCGAACCAGTAGGTCAGTACAGTCAACGCAATGCAGTTCACAAGCAAATGCCGCAAGATCATGACGAGGTAGAATGACGGGCCGATCAGGGCGCTCCTCGCTAAGAAGTTCAACGGCAAGTGGTGACGGAATCCCCCAACTTAAAGCGAGATCCCAACCATCCTCTTTTCGATCGGCTCGGTTCATCTCGCTAATCCATCGGGAGTCTGCTCGTGGTTGAACTCGACTCCATTGGTAAAAACCATTGACCCGAGGCACTCGATGACCCGTTGATGTCTCGATGACCTCGTAGCGATTTTCATCTCGAGTTTCCCAAGCGCTAATCACATCCTGAACATAGGCTGGAAATCGCTCCTGAAGCGCATCGCAGTTTGCCTTAAATATATCATCACTCGGATGGGTCACCAGCGGTGGTTCGTAAGCGATATTTTCGACGTTGCTTTCCGGATCTAAGAATCCAATGAAGAGGCGAATCGCTAAACTCCATTCACTCCGAAGAACATCTGCTAGATCCACAAAGTCCTTACGACGAAGCGCCGTCTCCACCGCATAACGCCCCCCTTGAACAACCTCCTCAACCAGCCGCAAGTTCTTAACAACATCCGGACCGAGGTGAGCCTCAACCTCCTTCAGATCACCTAGTATCTTTGAGACCGGGTTAAGTTGTGCATCGATCGACTCCATTAGGTTTAAGTTGTCGTCGATAATTAAGATCGATTTAGCCAACGAAGGCGCAGATAGCGAAAGCTCATTAAGAATCTTTGCCGACCGGTCTAACCAGCCACCGAAAGTACAAAACTCCAGTTTATTCCCAAAACGATAAGCAGAGCCAAGGACGGTGTCGATCGCAACCTCTTCGCCATCATGGCTCGCCCAAACAATCTCCTCGTGTCGGTCACCTACAAGGATGGTCAACTCCTCAAGGTTGCTTGCTACACCTAGTTCCTTCCCGTCGATGCTGACAATCATTCCACGCGCTCTCCTCTACCTAGCACTGCAAACTTCAGTCCAAATAAAATCAGTAGTCACTCGAACCGTATCGAGCAACCCGCTGGCGGCGTTTTGCCTCCGAAACGAGGCTCGTTTGCATCTCTATCAAATACTTCATGCATCGGCCGTCAATCGAACGAATCCGATCTCTTGAAGCATCATCCAAGCTTCCAGGCTCGATCAACTCGAGAACCCGTTGACGCTCAGCAAGTAAATCTTCTGCTAACTCCCATTGTTTTTGGCTGAGGGCTCGTTCGAGCGCCTCCGCTAACTCAATGAACTTTAAAACAGTGCTCATGCCCCTAAATCACCAAAAAAAAGCGAGATTAACAAGCGGCATAGAGCCGCTTGTTGATCTCATTGACGCAACGGACAACTAAGCCTGTTTGTCGAGTATCAAACCACGCCCTTCGGCAAGGTTTTTACGCAAAACCAACCACTCTCTGGCCGGTATCTGACGTATCAACTCTCCGCTGTTGACATCATGAACCCGAACAATCGCCGGATCCATGCCCTCTTGAGGCTCCATCTTCATTTCCACACCGAAGCGTTGAAACTCCTGATTGAGCATTTCGATTTCCTGACGAATCTGCGCCAGTTCCTCTTTACCTAGAGGTTTTTCTTCAACTTTTTTGACCTGAGTTGCCTGCTCTGGCCGACCTGTTTCTGCTGCATCCGCCGCCCGAGCGGGAGGGACAGAGTCCCTCCCGGAGCCGCCCACACGGGGCGGACTCAGAGGACGACGTGCAGATATCGTCGGATCAACCATTACTAGATCCTTCCACTACGCCAAAATGACTCATTAGCCCAAGAGGCTAAGAGCCGCCTGCGGTGCCGAGTTCGCTTGCGCCAGAATCGCGGTACCTGATTGGACCAAGATCTGGGAACGAGTGAAGTTTGCCGTTTCAGCAGCAAAGTCCACATCACGAATACGAGAGTTTGAAGCGGTCGTATTCTCGATATCGGCCTCTAAGTTAGCGATGCTTCGTTCAAGACGATTCTGTACCGCACCGAGCTTACTGCGGTAGGTATTCACCGCACTCAACGCTGCGCTGATTCGTGCGAGAGCCGTGTTGGCAGCGGCCACAGTACCGACCGAGCCATTGGTTAGGTTTAAGCTTGTCGCATCCAAACCACCAGTGATGGTAACAACCAAACGATCGCTCGCCTGGTTCTGAAAGCCGACCTGAAAGGTCAACTGGAGCGTCGCAGACAGCAAAACACCACCATTAAAGTTAGTGTTTGATGCCACACGATCGATTTCCGCAAGCAGCTGAGCATACTCGGTCGAGGCGTTGGCCCGGTCCGTATTATTCAACGTTTCGGAACTCGAACGAACGGCTAGTTCACGCATACGATCAAGCATGCTTCGGATTTGATCGACACCACCTTCAGCGGTTTGAATCAGCGAGATGCCTTCATTGGCGTTTCGAATCGCAGCAGATTGCCCCACCAAACGATGTTCAAGCGCAGTACTGATCGCCATACCAGCCGCGTCATCGGCTGCTTTGTTGATACGAGCGCCACTGGCGAGTCGCTCGAGAGAAGTGTTAAAGCTCGCTTGGCTCTTATTGAGTCGGTTTTGAGCAAAAATAGATGCGGTATTCGTTCTTACTACAAGTGCCATGGGTTCCTCCTTGGAACGGCTCCTCCCCTTTCCTTGGGGAGGGGGGCGCTAACCCC
>NZRT01000087.1 GCA_002696345.1 Myxococcales bacterium | reverse complement strand
AGTTCATCTGTCCCTTGCCAGTGATCTGCAAAGGCAGCCGAACCCCCAGAAGGTCGTTTCGATTCTTTCGAACTTCGACAAACTGACACTCGATCAACACCATGCGGCGGTTACCTACTTTGACTAGATTTTCGACGGCCACACCGGCCGTCTTCACAAGTTCCGAAAGCTTGGTTTGATCATCGACGGAAGGAACCGTTCCTTCGAGGAAAAGGGTCGGACCCACGAGGCTCGCCTCGACCCCGGTGTATCCCGCCTGTCGTAATCGACTCGTCAATGCATCGGCAACCTGAGTCCGCACCTCGGGCGCAAGAACCACCATGTTGATGACACTAGGAAATAATTCTCGAACCAAACTTAGGCGCCGGTGCTCTTTCACCGAGTTCACCTTACCTTCAAGAATGAGGCGACCTCCCACCTGCTTAATCCGAACGCCCCGTAGTCCTCGAATCACTCGAGAAACCTCTCGCTCGGTGACCTGCTCGTCCATGGCAGCTACGATCACCGAGAGTTGCTCCGTCCCTCCGGAGCCAAAGATGGTGAGGGACGTGCGCCCCGGCGAAACCCCTGTCACCAACAACTCCCGTGTTGAGAGGGCTCGTACGTCAGCGACTTTGTCATCTCCGATCGCTGCTTTTGTGATGCTGGCACGAGTCACAACCCTCTGTTGTCCAACGGCCACTCGAACAGAGTTCGCTTGGGCTGGCAGGGACAACATGACGGCTGCTGCTGCAGCCCAAACGGATAGGTTACCCATAATTAATCTCGCGCAAGCACCTTTGACACCCCTGGGGCATGATAGACAAGACGGTTTCCTCTCAGCGCACCATGCCCTCAGTTGCGCCCCAAAGCCAAAACCAAGCGGCACCGATGGCTAAGCCGTAGGGAACGCTTGACGCTTTTGCCTGCTCCCGCCGGGCGGAAATGAAAGGTGCCAGCATCGCATTCATAAAATTGCCGTCTGCGATTAGTCGAGCCATTCCAAGGATGCCTCCAGCCAAGGCCATCCGGAGACAGAGTTCAAGAGCAGTCTCCACGTCCAAACATAAACACAAGGCCGCCAAAAACTTTGCATCTCCCGCGCCAAAGGCGCCCACTAAGTACAATGTCAAGCCGAGGGCAAAGGCAGCGCTCCCAGCGAATATACCATCAACTCCGGAAGGCCCGGTCGCAGCGAAGCGTAAGCTTAAAAGAACAACGGCCATCAAGCCCGTTAAACGATTGGGAAGTCGGCGAAAGCGAAGATCAGTGTAGCAACCGGCGAGGACCGCGCCCGAAGCGAAGACCAGCGTCAGTTGTGACCAGAGATCGGTTGCGAAAGGAAAGTTCACCCTAGGGAGCGTTGTTGGTGCCGAAGTTTGACAACGTCTTATTGCGTTGTTCCTCGGTGGACTCCTTGGTGTAGTTTTGAGTCTCTAGATTATCTTGTCCTGTGAGCGCATCCGCAGAGAGCCCGAAAAGACCAGCGATATTGTTGCCAAAGAGGGTCACAACCCCGATGGCTGCCACCGCGATCAGGGCAACGATGATGATGTATTCAGTCATTCCCTGACCGCTCTCGTCCTTGAGGAATGACTTAAGCCGGCGACGCAAGGTAGTCATGTTCATCTCCATGGCCTCCTAAGAGCCTTGTACCACTTATCGGCAGCGCGCTCTATCCGTTGCCTCTTTACGACAAAAAAGCGCGTTTAATCACCCACACTGATCGTCATACCCTCTCGAGCACCATGAACTGTACAGGCGGGTTGAGCGACCGCTAACTTCTGCGCTGCAGCTTCGACGATTTCCGTCACGGTCTCATCATCGTGCTCAGGATCATGATGGGTAAGAAAGGTTCGTCGGGCTCCTGTTTGGGCAGCGAGCGCCACGACCGTCGACAGGCTGCCATGTCCCCAGTTGATCCGTTGCGCATACAACTCATCGGTGTATTGGCAATCCACGATCAACACGTCGGTCCCCCGTATGAACTCCATCAGATCGCTGGGGAACTGACGGGGTGTTCCGGGCGCCAACGGAAACTTTTCACCAGGGTCCCGCTCAAGCATCAAATCCAACTCACAATCAGTGCAAAAGACGACGCTACGACCGGCAAACTCGACCCGGTAGATCGTGCTCCCACCGGGATGGTGGCCACCACCAAATGCGTGGATCGTGGCCTGCTCGATCTGAATCGGCCCGGTCAATTCATGAAAGTGAATCTGCGCCTGCATGGCTTCGAAGGGCACTGGAAAGTAGGCCTGTTGCATCTGACCTTGGAGCATCTCCTGCACTGACTGGGCATTGTTTCTCATACCGTAAATATCAATGCGGAAGTTCGGAATGTAGGCGGGCGTAAAGAAGGGAAACCCCTGAATGTGATCCCAATGGGTATGGCTAAAGAAAATTGAAAAGTGGGCGCCTTGCTGTGCTTGTCCCAGAAGCTTATTGCCGAGGTCCCGGATTCCGGTACCCGCATCGAAAATCATGCGGGCGTCGCCTGCGATGATCTCAACGCACGTCGTGTTGCCCCCATAGCAGTTAAACCGAAAGCCAGGGGTCGCAATGGAGCCGCGGGTCCCCCAGAATGTGACCGTAAAATCAGAGGACATCGAAATCGTGCCCCACAGTAAAGTAAACGCGGTGAGCGCCGAATTGCAGTTGATCGCCCGGGGTCAAACGACAGCGCTTGATCCGAACACCATTAACGAAAGTTCCGTTTGTACTTCCCAAATCCTCAACCACGAACTCACTCTTCTGCCGCACAATTTGGGCATGGTGTCGAGAAACCTGAGAATCTGGAATCATCATGTCCACATCACTTCCACGACCGAGCAGGAAGCGCTCATCAATCATTTCGATGGGCGGCCCCATCGTCCCGTCAGGGTCGACGTGTCTCACCTGAGCGACAACATGGACGCGCCCTGTGGTGCCAAACAGCTTGTCCACATAGACAGTGGTCTCTGTGGTCAAAATATGCTCCTCGGAGAAGAACTTCCCCGTCCTACCCGATCCCGACCGATTGGGGAATAGGCAGGCGTGGCAACTTTGCCATGAACCGATCGGATTCCCAAGAAATCGACAAGTCGCTATGAAGATTCCCAAGAACAGGAGGTCGCGACTGCAAATCGACGACAAGAGCAGCCTGCGAATTCAGCAAGCTGCAGAAGAAGGGCACGTGCTTCTGGTCCTCGATCATGTGGACTCTGGTAGTGTGTCCGCAATTCGCAAACAATTAAGCCAACTTCTGACCCGCCCCTTGCGCTCACGGGTTCGAATTGTAAGCGATGGCAGCCGACTCCTCCCCGAACTGACCTCTCGAGAAGGCGGCGTCGCCCTCCCGGCGACTCTGAGTTACGGGGGGCACTCTGCCCATCCTCTGCGACGGTATTGGTCCGGACTCTTGGGTCAACCCCCTCGCCTGACCGTCGGTCGACCCATCCGTGTCGTGCCTCCCTTCCCTGACGTGGTCGCTCGAGTGCAAGAGACGCTTCAGAGAGAGAAGCAACTGCACATTGAGCCGAGTTCGCTGGCGCCAAAAGCGGTCGCCACATCCATCGCGACCGAATTGGCCCCCGACGATAAGAAGCGACGTCAGCGAATCAGAAAAATCGTTGAAGGCATGGCGGCGGATCTGAACATGTCGACCATCCGGACATCCTCTAGGCTCCTCGACCGAATCTTCCCAGCCATGTTCTCGGGCCTGGACTTCGATCGCCCTAAAATGGAGATGGTTCGCGAGCGGATCCGAAGCGGACCTGTGATCTTTTGTCCGACTCATCGCAGCCATGTGGACTACCTCGTGCTCAGCTACGCGCTGGTTAAACATGGCATCATCCCACCGTTGATTGCGGCGGGTGAAAATATGAACTTTTGGCCCTTTGGGTCATGGTTTCGGTCGGCTGGTGCGTTCTTTATACGCCGCAGCTTTCGTGAGGACCCAGACTACCGACTCGCTTTCGCAGCCTACCTTCGCTACCTCATGCTTTCAGGCATCTCGCTCGAGTTTTTTCCAGAGGGTACTCGGAGTCGCACCGGCAAATGCATGCCCCCTCGATTCGGCGTCTTCAATGCGATTCTTGAAGCTTATAAACTCGCACCCGATGCTTTGGATAAAGTGGCGATCATACCGGTCGATATCAACTATGAGCGAGTTCCCGAACTCGCGGCTCACGTGCGAGAGAGAGCAGGCGGAGAAAAGTCGAAAGAGAGTGCGACCCAAGTGTTTAAGGCCCTTGGCGTCCTCAGAGGTGGCTACGGCTGGGTTCGACTTAGTTTCGGGCGGCCGATTCCAATCAGTGCCTTTCTACGCCAGCAAAAATTGGACGTAAACCTTCCTGATGAACGACGGGTTGCAGCAGCCCGCCTCGCCTATAAAACACTAGCCGGCATCATCGAAGCCAGCCCCAAATCAGCCGTTGGTTTAGTCGCATTGGTACTTCTGGCTGCAGACGAACGAGCACTGTCCGAAAATGCGGTTTTAAAGCGCTCGGAGCGACTCTTAACAGCGCTTGGCGAGGACGTGGCCCTGGAGGACCGAGGCGATACCCCCCTGAAGGATGCGCTTGATTTCCTGAAGACCGGCGGATTTACCAGTACCTTAAGCGATGGTCGCCTGGTGGTTCGACGGGAGAAAAGAGCAGCGCTCGCCTTCATGAGAAATCAGGCGATTCATGCCTTTGTTCCTGGTGCAATCCTGCTTCAATCCATCAACGACTGCATGGACGAACAGGGAATTGCTCCCGTCGATCCCGTTCTGGAACGAGCCAGGTTCTACTCCAGTCTATTGCGCCATGAATTCGTCTTCCCGCAGGGTACGGTGGAGGCCAATCTGTTTGCCGCGGGTCGTCGTCTGATGGAAGCGGGGATCCTGACGACGGATGGGACCAGCTTTGAGCCGGTCGACGGCACCGAAGTCAATGCGCTCCGTCGCAGTTGGACCAACTCCATCGCAGATATACTCGATGGCTATCGAGGCTTGGTCAGGGCCATCAATCGTCGAGAGCAACTCGAGCCGATGCCGAAATTGAAAGACCAACTACTCGACGACCTCAGGCGACAAGAACAAGCCGATGAATTGTTGTATCCTGAGGCTGTCGATAAAGTCATGGTCAATCTCTGCCTTCGCAGATTGACCGAGTTGGGGCTCGTGTCAGCCACGGACAACGAAGTCGAAAAGAATCAGCCAGGGCTGGACGCACTGGAAGCGGCATTAACCCCGTGATTGAGATTTATCCTTCCACACAAGAAATGCAGAAAGTCCTGATTCAAGCCTTGGGTTTAGCTCGAGCGATGAATCGGGAAGATCGAATTCCGTCGATGGGCTTCACGCCCCAAGAGTGGAACGGACCGATCCCGAACAGTCCTTGCGAGATCGCTGATCTTTTGGGGCGAGTGCGGGAACACGCACTCCCTGCGGCGCAACGAATCAAATCAGGTGCCCACCACACACCACCCGACCTTGCTCGTGACCTCGCCCGCCAAGCTCTTGCCGGCCGTCAACCGGATCGAGTGTTCGACCCTTGCTGCGGCGCCGGCGTCTTTCTGTGTGCGGTGGCCGAGGAGCGGCTCAAACGGGGTGCCCCCCCACTGAAGGGACTTGTCGGCTGGGATCGGGACCCTCTCGCTGTTTACACGACGAAACTGGTTGTGATGCTCGCCTTCGATGACTCGATGAACGACACGAAGCTCCAATGCTGCGATGCGATGACGACGGACTGGCCTGCAGTGGATCTAGTAATCACCAATCCTCCATTCGTCAGTTCAAGCTTAAAAAAAGGAGGTTTAGACGTCGAAACAAGGGCGCTACTTCGTCAGCGCTTTCCCATTGGCTTTCAAAAGCGTAGCGACCTCGCCGCAGCTTTTATCGAGGCTGCTGTGCGATGCACGAAACCAGGGGGGCGTATTGCTCTCGTTTTGCCCGAATCTCTGCTCGCCACAGAGGCAGCTGCGCCACTTCGGAGTTGGTTAACGGACAACGCCCCTCCGAGCCGCATCGACCTCCTCGGCGCTAAAGCTTTTCCGGACGCAAGTGTACGAGCGGCCACCTGGATACTGGAGTGTGGAGCGCTTCTTGAGAACATCGAACTGACCAGTCATTCCCCCTGGAGCCGACGTCGCGTTCCTGCACAGCAGTTAAGACAATTACCATGGTCCGCTGTCGTGGTCCCACCACAGCAAATACCTTCCTTCAAAATCCCCGAATCTGCTCAGAAATTAGACGACCTTGCTGACCTCAGCCGTGGCTTCACAGATGATTTCTACTTTTTCGCTCGGTCGATTCGGGAGGCCGAAGAGCAATCGCCGGCTCACCCTGTGCTTAGCGTCGGTTTAGTGGATCCGGGCCGACATTGGTGGGGCGAGAGAAGAGCGAAGATCGCCGGTCGATGGTTTCAACGCCCAGAACTGCACATGGATACGTTGCGAACCGAAGACTCCGAACGAGCCGAGCGCCTCATGGCAAAGCAGTAGGGACGGCGTCTCCTGCTTGCGACACGGAGCGCAGTCTTGGAATGTTGCGCTGTGGCATCCGGCGTCGTCGCCCAGGTCCCCCTGATCACGCTCCGCAGCAAAACGGTTGAGGAACTGGACCTGATCTACGCGCAACTTCTATCGCCCTTGGCCACCGCTTGGTACTTAAGTCGTTATGGTCACTTGGATCAGACCGGCGCGGGCGTCGATTTGCGTGTTCCAGCACTCAAGGAACTTCCACTGCGATCGATGGCGAGCATCGCCCCTTCAACTCAAACCGAACTGTGCCGTCGGCTTCAAGCTTTAACAGACCGTCCCGGACAAAACGAACTTCAGTCCGTGCAGTGCCTCGCATTAGAACTTATGGACCAACCCCATGATCCCCTCATGACATGGTGGTGGGAGCGATTGCCCAAGAAACTCCGAGACGGTTACAGTCGATAGCCGAGTGCCAAACCGCCTCGCCAAAGAAAAATCTCGCCCCCCCATGCAGCGGGGCTTTCATTGGCAGTCACCGCATCCCCAGACAGCTTCACCGTCGCACTGAGCCCGCTGGCGTGAACAATGTGTCGCCAGCCAAGGGCCAGCCCCCACTGACTTCGCCCCCGGTTGATCGGGACGCCTCCCGCCTGAATCCATGACAGTCGACTTCGGCGGTGGTGAAGGTCGACGAACAATCCGCTATGGTCCGGCTTCTTCAACGAATCCAGCGCACCCTTTCGCCACAGGTATCGACGAACACCAAGCTCGAAGACCAACGCATGGGTGCTGAAGTTTGCTCCTTCGCATAAACAGGGACGCTCAGGGGAGTAACCAAAGTCCGCCACGAGACTGAAGGGATGGCTCGGCAAGTCCCATTCGATCCCGAGCCCAAGGTTCCAATCCTGATCGTTCGCCTCGAATGACAACTGAGGTGTCCAACCCTTCTTGAGCCCCGCAATCAACGTCGGCAAACCAACAGAGACCTGCTCACGGACTCTTTCCGCCACCGGCTTCGGTTGCATTCGGGCGTTTTCCGCAGCAACCTTTGCCTCCAAAGCTGCCGCTGCTGCTTCATCATCACTGAGGCGCCCCACCGCCCCTGAAAGCTGCTCGACCAACTGCGCTTCACGACTGCCCTCAAGGCTCACCTGTCGCAGTTCCATACCTCGCTTGTGCTCAACAATTTTAAGATCCAGCACCATCACTCCGCCTTCGTTGCGAAGAACGCCCATGATCACCTTTTCAACGCTGAAAGTCTCCGCAAGCACGGAGACACAACTAATGTCTCGGCAACCAAAGCGGAGCAATCGAGCAATGCTTGGATCAAGGTCTTCAGCTTCTTTCGGCACCACCAACTCAAAAGGCGCTATCTCCCGAAAACGAAGCACTAGGCTTCCGTCGAGCCGTTCTGCAATTTGACGAAGGCTTCGTTCGGCAACCAGCGGAGCGTATACAAGCCGTTCTTTCTCTACCTCTTCAGCCCCCTCGACCTCCGCCGATACCTCGCCAGCAGAGGAAGGCTCCACCTCGGGAGCAGTTGCTAAAATAGGTACGAGCAAGAAGGGCAACAAGGGATTCATGGTCAGCTACCTAAAGCCTCTCGGAGGGGGCTGACAAGTCGCTGCCCAGATCATCCACATAACGAAACATCCGTTTCCATCGCAGGCGACCGATCGTGAGCGGCCCCAATGGCAGGACAGGCTCCGTCCAGTCGTGACTAAACCAAATCAAAGTGGCTTTCCCTCGAAGGTACTCCACCGGGACCCCACCCCAGAGACGAGAATCGGAGGAGCCATCTCGATTATCACCCATCGTAAACACGAAGCCGGGCAGCACCTCACAAGAATCGGAGCGGCATGCTAAACCCCGGCTCCGATCCGAAAATAGGGCGCCTAACTCCTTTTGAGGCTGCTGAAAGTAATATTCAGGCCACTGGTTGTAGAAGGCTTCCCCCTGTGGACCAAGGAGACTGTAGTGAGCCGCCTCCCCCGATTGCTCCTGATACAAGTCGGCTTGCCGGGGGCTTCCCTGCAGTGTCTTCTCATCGGTTGCCAAAAAAGTGTGCTTCCCAAGGCTTCGGCGCGACTGAGGCTGACCGTTGACGAAGAGGTGCCCGTCCACAACCTTCACCCGGTCTCCTTCCACCGCAACGATCCGCTTGATGTAGTCAACGCTGGGATCCAGTGGAAAGTTGAAGACAGCGATGTCCCCACGGGCCGGCGCTTGACCTTGCCAAATTCGATCCGTCGTAAACGGCCATCGAGGACCGTAATGAAACTTTCGAATGAAGACATGGTCACCATGCAGCAGTGTCGGCTTCATGGAACCGGTCGGGATTTTGAAAGGCTCGTAGAGGAAGGCTCGAATCGTCAATGCCGCAAGCAGCAGCACCAGCAACTCTAAAAATGACTTCAATCCCAGAGGGAGCACATGGCGACTAAAACTACTGTCGTAGATCGCCGCCGTCAGTCGATCGGCAGCCGACTCGAGTGCATCGAGGTCCGTCTCCCCCTTCTCGAGCAAAGATTGACCGTGTGTTTTTGCGGCTTGCAACTCTGTCTGGTGGGCAGCCTTCACATCGAGCGACTTGCTCAGAAGCTTACTCGCAGTCTTGACTACAGTCCTCAAGGCTTTGAGGAGTTTACGGCGACGCAGGTAACTCAAGGGTTTCAATGTAAGCACATCCGGGTTGCTGAATGCAGCAACCGGAGACGCGCATCAAGCACCACTGTCCAAACAGAACCAAATGACCCGTACCACTGCTTCGGTCGAAACAGCCCCCCACTCTCTCGAGTCAACGCTCTCGTCGCGGCGATCCGAAAGTAAAAATAAGTGACCAGGCGCCACTCGGAATCCCTTGGCTTCCCGAACCATACCCGGCAGACGGCTCGGTGATCCATCGCCATGTCGCTGGCTGATGAGATGGCTCGGCCAGGAGCGATCATAACCACCTCCAGACCGATCGGGACGCCATCTTTGATCCCCAATCTTTTCATGCACTTTTCCATCCCGAGTGCCGTCGAGCCACCCCTCCACCAGCCGAGGCTGATCCCCTTCCAGACCAACAACCCGCTTCACAACCAACCCTAAGGGGTCAGGACCGTGGGCGAGAACGAGATCCCCCGCAATTGGCTCACCAAAGGGATGCATGAAGCACCGACTCCCCTCCACCAGCTCGGGGGCCATGCTGTTGCCTCTGATCACGACGGTACCACCGAGTGCTGTATAACCAGCCAGAGCGATGATGGGTAGGAGGGCGACAGTGATCTTTGCTGCCCACCCGCCCCCTTGGACGTTACCGTCTCCGAACGCCTCGTCCTCAGGGGTAGCAGAATCCAAGGCGTTCTTCATTCTGTGCGCCGCGGCGAGCGTCTAAAGGACGACACTGGGTTCCTCCAGGGCAATCCTCACCGGCTTGAAGGTCACAGTATTTCAGGCACTGAGCGCCGGCTTCACGGTCCCGGAAGTCGAGCCAACAACCTGCGCCGTCCGTGCAAGGATTAGGATCCTCTGGGCCGGGCAGTTCACAGGCTGCCCCCAACGCGATGGGTTCCTCCACCCCCGGAAGGCAACCGCCCACCAAACTCGAAGTGGAGTCAGGCACGCAGGTTGTGCCGCCCGGGCAGCGCCCCTGCATGACCAAACAACGTCCCCCGGGCATGCAAACCCCCACATCGTTCAACTGTCCCTGCGGCTGTGCATCGGCGCAATGTTCTCCAGCTCCACAACGAGGTCTTCCCGCCAGATTACGAACGCTGCAGAGCTGCCGACAAACCCCTTCATGGCACCAAAGACCACCGACACATCGGGTTCCTGTATCCGGGCGAGTCGGCCAGGGGTAAGCCCCCCCGGCACAGGTTTGACCAAGCTGCCGCTGACCCCCTTCGAAGCACACGCCCACAAATCCGTTGGCACCATTCACGGGATAACAAGAGCCACTGTTTTCGCCCTGGCCACTGCAAACGCCCAACATATCGCCATTGTCGTAGCGCGCTTCACCGCAAAAGTTATAAAAGCAGTGATTGAAGGGCTCGCCGTTGACCGGTTCTGTCCAACATCGAGTGATCGCTAAAGTGCAGTCATCCGTTCCACCGCAGGGCTCCATGCAACGGGTCTGATTATCGACAAATAAATCTTCGCCGACGCAGGCGAGCCCCTCTTTACATTCAAAAGGACCATTACAATCCTGAATATCTCCCCGGTTGCATTGAAATGTTGTCTCCGAAACGTAATCGCAAAGCCCCCGCTCGTTACAACTCGCCAAAGCACAGTCAATCGGCTCGCAAAGATCATCTCGAGGCACTGGAGCTTCCAGGCAACGAGCCTCGATCTCGTGACACCCACTCAGGCAGCCCACCTGCTCGCACGGAGGCTCACCTGAGACGCATTCTCCACCCGTGCAAGTCTCTGCGCCGTTGCAGAAAATACCATCATCACATTCCTCAGCGCTGAAACACTCTGCATTGGGATCGACGCCAGTATCGACGGCTCCTGTGTCCTGGAGCACGCTGGCGTCCGAGGCCCTCCCCGCATCCACCGTACCTGCATCACGGGTGATCCCTGCATCCGGTTGCAAGGTGCCAGCATCCACGGCGGGACGCCCCGTACAAGCACAAACTGCCACCAGACTAAGCCACCGGTACCATTTCATAGCGAAGGGTTAGCGCGCCTCTGGCGTCGGCGCAATGGACCAAAAAGCCAAAATCCGACGAAGACGCAACACCACTCCATGAGACCAAGCGCCGCTCGACTGTTGCAGCCGCACCCAATCGCTGGGTCACGCTCCACAGCTGATGGCGTGTCCGAAGTCTGAATCGATCCGGGAACAGAAGGCCCTGCGTCACGAGGATTGTCACCTTCTGACGAGGACTGCAGTTGGAAATGAGCGTAGCGAACGCTCCCTGCCTCTACCAAAATGCGGTCGCCTTGAGTGATGTAGCCTTCAGCACGGATCTGAACGTCCCACATGCCCGGTTCAAGTCCGGTGAATTCGTAGGCCCCCTCACGATCTGTCCGTCCCGAGAGTTCTCTGCCGTCGAAAGCCAAGAGAACGTCAGCCCCCACCAGGATCCCGCCCGTCTCTGCATCGGTCAACACGCCGGTCAGCCCCCCAAAAACCGGCTCCGGGTCCAAGCTGCGGACCACGAGGAGTGGTTGGTAATGGGATAGAATTTGGAGATAGCTATCACCTCGCACCGACCGTTCGACGCTGCCCCATTGACAAATCCCCCTCACCAGCGAGCGGTTTCCAGCGGGAAACAGGGGATGGTCCTGATGCGCCATTCGCTCGTTGTCGTGACCGCACCAATCGCGCACACAGACACGATCGAGAGGGTGATCGGGGAGAATATCATCGGGATCGACGGATCGTGCCGATTTGTAACTCGGCAGAGTCCCTCGCCGAGCACAAGAGCTCGCATACTCGTGTTTATCCAACAAATCCTCATCAAACTCAGCGACGAGAATCTGTCCGGTCGTGGTCGATGCAGCGGCGGTTGCAATCTCCGTTCTATCGTCCTTGTACACCTGATTGCAGGGGCCATCTTTGATATGAAATTCGGCCGTTTCGCCCTGACGCAAATACCACCAAATCACATAACTTCGGGCAGCCACTGCAAACGTTTGGAAACTGGCGAAGACTCGATCTCGGCGCTGCGCTGTGGGTATCTCAACTCCCGAACCGCTACCCGCTGCAGCGAACACACCGATCTCAGCATTGACCACTCCAGCAACGTAGGATTCCAAGGGGACCTCATCGATGCGTAAAAGGGTCGAGTTGCAGTTGTTGTCCTCATATCGAGCCACTCGAATCGTTTCCGGTAAGTTCGGACTGAGTTCGTAACCCAGAGGCTGAAAATTGATGCGCTGTGGACCGGCGAGGGGGGGGACAGCATCGTCGATACGACTGTGAAGGTGTCGACGAAGGGCGACACCATAATCACCAGGTCTGGGCTCCACATTCACGTGCAACGACAACGGTAGATGATCCGCCGTCCGGGGTACATAAAAGTGAGCTTGTCGGCCATTTGCAGTGAGGCGATGAAGCCCAGGTTGCAAGGGGATCAGAGCCTGTTCTACCGTTTGACCATCAACCTTTTCGAGTCCCTCAATAGGTTGCTCCCCCGGTCCCAGCAGTTGCACTAGAACACAGAGGCTAACCACGGACATTAGTCATCGTCGAGCGGCTTATTCGGCCGCAGGATCCATAGGGTCTCTTCACCTGTAAAGTGGTACAGGTTGTGGGTTTTAATCTGTGCGTCACCTCGGCTCGCCTGGGCGGCAGTGAGCGTTCCGCTCTCAGCCCAATCATTACTGATCACAACGCGAGTATGTCCCCCATCGGCTACGTCATCTCCCAGATGGTCCACCAAGATCATATCTCCGGGCATGGCTTGCGCCAAGACAGCATCGATCTGCGTCTTCTTCGCCTCATCGTCGAGCCCCTTCACCTGAACTTCACCCACCAGATCGAAGTGAACTTTGTTGCCATATTTGGCGGCGTATTGATCACTCCATTTAAAGAACTGATTTGCATTGGGGTACTCACCAGAGCCTCGGTTGCCGTAATACGGGGGCTCGAAACCTGCGGCATACATGGCGTTGCCACCGAAGAGGTTACATTTCCACTTCCCCTTCAAGCCTCCGAGAGGGACATTGGCAGGCAAGGCATGATTGGGATCCAGGTTATACCATGGATCGGGCACACCATAGTTGTTGCCATATTTCTCCACCAACATCGTGGATGCCTCAACCATACTGTCCCCAGAGGGAGTCACCGCTCGAGGTTGTGTAACCAGGGACTCAAGGGGGTTGAGCCGGAGGTCAAGAGCCGAGGTCCCACCCGCCAGAAGCGATTGGTGCAGGGCCTGTGCGGTGGTCCGATCAACAACACCAGTCGCCGCCATGCCTTGTTGTTCTTGGAAGGCTTTCACCGCATTTTGGGTCTTCTGCCCCCAATGACCGTCGATGCCCCCCGGGTGAAGTTCGGTGTGGCCACTGCGTTCGGCGAGGGCGGTGAGGCCTGCCTGAATGACACGAACACTGGGATGTCTTGCACCTGCTGTCGGTAGTTCCACACTTCCGTTTAATAGGCCCGGCGCCTGATTTAAGCTGGCGCCCAATGATGTTCCTGCAGATTCCAAGTTTGTATGACGCGGTCGTTCAACCCCATCGTTAAAGGAATCTGGACGACCACTCTCCGTGGAGTGATCTGGAGTTCGGTTAAGAGCTCTCAGCCCTTCCGGGTCGTGTGTCACCGGTTGGCGCCGACCCGTTTCCGGTACTCTTGGCATAACGTTTCCCCCGTTGACGTTTAGCGGATATCACCTGTGACGTCATCGGCGCTTTGACCAAGGTGTTTCGTCATTCGCTAATTTTTGCCAATGATCTTCAATGAAGAGGAGCCAACATGAGTCGAGTTATTCGAGCCCAAACGGGAAGCACGTTGGAATGTCGTCACTGGACTGCGGAGGCTGCCCTCAGGATGCTTCGCAACAACCTCGACCCAGCCGTCGCTGAGCGCCCATCCGATCTCGTCGTGTATGGGGGAACGGGCAAGGCGGCCCGAAACTGGGAAGCTTTTGAAGCCATTGAGACTGCGCTCAAGAACTTAGCGGACGACGAGACTCTGTTGGTCCAGAGTGGCAAACCGGTCGCCATCTTTAGAAGCCACCTCGACGCTCCTCGAGTCTTGATCGCAAACTCCAACCTCGTCGGTCAGTGGGCGAACTGGGAACACTTCAACGAACTCGAGCAGAAAGGGTTGATGATGTACGGGCAGATGACTGCTGGCTCGTGGATTTACATCGGCACCCAGGGCATTCTTCAGGGCACCTATGAGACCTTCGCCCAAGCGGCTCGAGAGCACTACGGTACCGACGGGAGTCTCGCAGGTAAACTTGTACTCACGGCAGGATTAGGGGGCATGGGGGGTGCACAACCGCTGGCTGCGACGATGTGTGGCGGCGTTTGTCTGGCGATCGAGATCGATCCAGACCGGATCGAGAAAAGGATCGAAACACGCTACTTGGACAAATCAACCCACGACATCGATGAAGCGATCAAATGGTGTGAAGACGCTGTGTTGACCGAGAACCCCCTGTCGGTCGGCTTGGTCGGTAATGCCGCCGACGTACTGCCTCGCCTTATTGAAAAAGGTCTAAAGCCAGATCTGGTCACCGACCAAACAAGCGCTCATGACCCGCTGCGGGGTTATGTCCCCGGAGGACTCACTCTGGAAGAGGCGGCCACGCTGCGTGCGGAAGAATCGGAGGTCTACGTCCAAAAGGCGCACGAGAGCATGGCAGCCCATGTGCAAGCCATGCTGAGCTTTCAGGAGATGGGCGCCCACGTCTTCGACTATGGCAACAACCTGCGAGCCGGTGCAGAAAAAGGGGGGCTCGACGGCGCAAACCGAGCCTTTCCTGGATTTGTGCCCGCCTACATCCGCCCCCTATTTTGTGAAGGCATGGGTCCATTTCGTTGGGTGGCCCTGTCCGGTGATCCCGAAGATATTCGGGTGACGGATCAGGCGTTGATGGAGCTCTTCCCCGAGAAAACATCACTGGTTCGCTGGCTGAAACTGGCCGGCGAAAAGGTGGCGTTTCAAGGACTCCCGAGTCGGATTTGCTGGCTGGGTTATGGTGAGCGGGAAAAAGCCGGTCTATTGTTCAATAATCTGGTTCGAGAGGGCCGGGTGAAAGCGCCGATCGTCATCGGCCGGGACCATCTCGATGCCGGCAGCGTTGCGAGTCCAAACCGAGAGACCGAAGACATGAAGGATGGTAGCGATGCTGTCGCTGATTGGCCGATCCTCAATGCCTTGATCAACGCCGTCAATGGCGCATCATGGGTCAGCTTCCATCATGGTGGCGGCGTGGGCATGGGGTACAGCCTTCACGCCGGGATGGTTATCGTCGCCGATGGAACCGATGGGGCGGCGGAACGTCTAAGCCGAGTCCTTACCAGCGATCCCGGCATGGGCGTCATTCGTCATGTTGACGCCGGGTATGCTCGAGCGACAGAGGTCGCCCGCAGTCGGGGAGTTCGCATCCCGGGCGTCACGGCATAGCGACATGTTCACAGAAACCCATCCACTTCCCCCCGGCCCCGTCCTGTTTGAGAGAATCGGCCGCCTTTACACTCGGTTTGATCGACAACCGCTCGAAAATGCCTGGATGGTGTGGATCGGTGGTCGTGTCGATGCTGTCGGACAAGGCGACCCGCCGGCGGGCAACTACGAACAGATCTGTGATCTGAAGGGTCTTACAATCATCCCGGCACCGATTGATGCCCATACACACGCTTTGTTTGCTGGTGATCGTAGTGAGGAGTTCGGCGCCCGGTTTGATGGGGGTGATAGCTACGCCGAGCGCCTGGCCCGAGGCGGTGGAATTCGCTCGACGGTCCGATCCGTTGCAGACACCGAAGACGATCACCTGGTCCAGCTCACTCTGGATCGAATCCATCAGTCCATGGCCTGCGGAGTTTGTGCCATGGAAATCAAGACGGGATACGGATTGAGTATCGATGGGGAAAGGCGACTCATGGGCTTGCTTCATCGAGTTCAGAGCTACAGCCCAATCCCGATCTTCCCGACTCTTTTGATGCATGTTCCACTTCCTGACCAGACGCCGGCATCCTTGTTGGCAGAGGCGCAGGTTGAACTCCTTCCCTTAGCCGAGTCCCTAGGATTCGGCGTCGATATCTTCGTGGAGGAAGGCGCCTTTTCCTGTGAGGATGCTCGCCCCTTCTTGGAAGACGCAGCGCAACGGAACTTACCGATTCATGTTCACGCTGAGCAACTCACGTTGAGCGGCGCTGCGAAACTCGCAGCTTCTGTAGGTGCATGCAGCGCCGATCACCTTGAGTTCATCGACGAGGCCAGTTGTGCAGCACTGGCAGAAGCAGGCACGGTGGCCAATCTGTTGCCCGGTGCATGGCTCCAACTCGGTGGCGGGCAGCGCCCCCCGGTNCCCACGTTACGACACCACGGCGTCACCATGGCTGTCTCGACCGACTGGAATCCGGGCTCGTCCTACATTGCCGACCCCTTGCTCGCTGCTTCGTTAGCGGTCACAAGCTTTGGTCTGCGTCCCATGGAAGCCCTCTGCGGGGTCACTCTGCATGCGGCGAAAGCGCTGGGTGCACCGAGTCTNGGTCACTTGGATNTTGAAGGTGAAGGACGACCTTGGGTTTTGGCGGAACCGAGTCCTGAAGCCCTTCTCCAGAGGATGGGAATCGCCCGGAGAGGTGGAGTCTTCACNCAGNCATCAGAAGACTAATGAGTTGGGTTCGTGCCGAGCACGGATCAGGTGAAGGTACGACGGTCGCGAAGCGGACNAANNCACAGANGCACACGATCCACGTTCCTGTCGAAGCGCTCGCTAATCCCGAACCAGAATGTGAATGTAGTTCTGCGCTTGACCNGCNCGCCCCGTATTGAGTCCGAGCGCCTGCCCAAAGCCCAATTGATTGCTCTCAAGTTGTTGTGTGTTCGACGAACTGTTGGGCCCAAAGCCCCCACGCCAAGCCTGGGAGAAATCACAGCGGCCNCCGACGCGTACGCTGAAGCACAGACCGTAGGTTGAATTTGCCTCNTTATCACCACCGCAGACAGGCGCCTGCTCAGCACCACAATTGAAGTAGAGCTTGGTGTTGCAAATGCCATCGGCCTGGGCGAGCATCCCAGCTTGCGATGCGATACCATCGGCTTGATCGTGGCACTGAAGCCCTCGAAACCCATCGATAAAGCTGCCCAGATCCTCACCGCCATCGCCCACACGAGAGTAGCTGGACCAAATACCGCTTGGCTCATGCTTCACCAAGATATCCTGCATCGGCACTTGGTGATAGGCTGGAGACTTGAAGTCACGATTCAGTTGCTCGACTCGCCCGATCACACTTTCATCCACTGTCCAGTAAGCCCGATGCTGCCACGTCCAGTTATTCTGATCGTCATCGGACACCACAGCGACCAGCGTCCATCCGCCCCCGTCCATCGTCAGGTCGCAATGGACCTGGTATGCATTGTCACGACTGCCACCGTCGGGATCGATCCAGTACAGTCCATCCCGTTGCTCCGGGAAGCCCTCGAGGATGGCCCGGCACGACACGGCTGCTCGAGCCTGACTGCGACCGTCNGCAGCGACCCGGCAGCTGTTGTCACANCCATCAGCATTTTCNTCATTACCATCATCACANTCCTCGCCCAGNTCCCGATCGAGGACTCCATCCCGGCAATCCGGAAAGCGNCAATTACGACAGTCATCGGTNTCATCGTCGTTGAGATCCTCACAGTCCTCCCATTCGGGNTCGTCTGGACTCAGTCCCGACTGCCGAATGTAATCATCACCACAGACNGCAGGACGGCAGTCCGTGGTGCAGGCATCCTCAGCGAAATCATTGCCNTCGTCACACTCCTCGTATCGGGGGTCGTCGGGCCCGACATCAGCCCGGATGAAACCATCACCACACCGGGCTCGCTTGCATTCATTGGTACATTCATCATTGGGATCGATGTTGGCGTCGTCGCAAGCTTCAAAGCCTACGGATCCTTGAGCCAAATCGGTACGAATAATGCCATCGCCACAAATCGCCGGTAAACAATCGTTGCGGCAATAGTCATTGTTGTTGTCATTGCCGTCATCGCACTCTTCGTAACCCAAATCCTCAGCATCGAGATCGTTACGCACCACGCCGTCNCCGCAAGCCGCAAACTCGCACGCATTGGTGCAGGCATCGAAGTTGTTGTCGTTGTTGTCGTCACACTCCTCGCCCGTTTCCAACTCACCGTTACCGCAGACAACCGTATTGGTGCGGACGATCACTTGATCGCCGGTACANGCGCTTAAGAAGCAGACGAGGATTGTAAAACCGGTTCGGGCTGACATATTTCTCACCTCAAGGTGTGGCGAATCTTAGCCCAGCATTCCACGCGAGCCAATTTTGACAAGTGATGTCCTTCTCTTTCTTGGTTTAACGGTTCTTTTGGTCGCTCCCGTTTTTGTGGGGAGCCTGCAAATNNCCANCTTTCTCCGCAGTTCACCGGCNGAGCNGCACCCTGNTTACANGGAGGTCCTTGCCTGGTTTCGAGAGGTACTCGTCTTGTGGTTNGTTGGTGCACTGTGGCCNNTCCAAATGCTGCGCAGCACGTGGAGCNGGCACCNGGGCAAGGGTGAGACNATTCCGGTGNTTCTGGTCCCCGGCTANCTTGAGAGTGAAACCCTAATGCATCGACTTCGAAATGCACTGAAGCAAAGTGGACGCCCCTATGCCACGTACAAATATCAGCCTCTTCTCGGTCCAGGAGAAACTCAAACCCTTCGACTCTTNTCGTTCGTTCGAGAGNTGAAAGCTTCCTTCGCTGCCGATCGGNTCGACATGATCGGTCACAGCTTCGGCGGCCTCNTGATCCGACGNTTACTNANCCATTGTGACCTTCACGAAGTCGGGAAAGTGGTNCTTCTNGCGGTGCCACACAAAGGCAGCCAAATCGCNGTGCTCGCTCCCGGTCAAGCGGGCAGAGACCTCCAACCGGATTCGGGGTTTATCAGATCGCTAGCGGCCGAGCCCGAGGTTCATCCAACACTGGACCTTCGAGCTTCTTGTGATGCCATGATTCACCCTCGGGAATCAGCCCACTTGAATGAATCAAGCGAACGATTACGGGGTGCTTGGGGCCACAACAGCATGCTGATTGCTCAGGAAACCATCCAGCGCGTCACGACTTTTCTGACGTAAGCCGTTNACTACTCCTGACGGATGGGGTTGACCGATAACTGCAGACCATAGTCTGCCTCGTTGTTGCTGCCGTACTCGGACACCCTCACGTAATAAATCCCTGGCTCGAGATTTTCCACNATACGGGATGTCAAAACGTCTCTTNCTTCATCATCATTGACCGCCTGTTGCTGGCCCAATCGGTTGTAAAGCGTAAGGATCGTATCAATCCGAGCTTGNCCTAACTGCAATGTTCGCAGGGTCACCTCAGCCCGCTGCAAGATCTCGAAGCGNAAGGTATCGACGTCTCGGCCGCCTCCACTGATTCGACCCACTAAATNCCGTTCCGTCTGCAGCAGGTTCGCCTGACGAAAGCTGTCATTGGGTTCGACNTCTTGTTGTTCGACCCTCAAACACTCGTTGGTGCAATCGTCTTCATCGTCTTCGTTACCGTCATCGCACTCTTCNACCCCCTCGCGCAGAAAGCCATCACCACAACGGGCATCGAGGCATCCTTCAACGCAGTCATCTTCGTTGTTTTGATTGCCATCATCGCATTCCTCCTCACCATCATACTCAAAACCATCACCGCACTGCGCCGGCACGCAGCCTTCGAGACATGCATCGTTGTTGGAGTCGTTGCCATCGTCGCAGGCTTCCTGACCGTTAATTTCGCCATTTCCGCATTCCAACTGACAGTTCGAATCGCAGCCATCCTCACCCAACTGGTTGCCATCATCACAAGCTTCAAAACCGTCATCATTTAGCTCGAGCCCAGCGCGTACAATTCCATCCCCACACTCGGCCTCATCGCAGGTGTTCGTGCATGCATCGGTGTTGACATCGTTACCGTCATCGCAAGCTTCATCATCAGCCAACTCACCATCGCCGCAATCCCCTCGCTCGGGTACGGGNCCCGCGCCCCCCTCCAGAGATTCGCAATTTTCCGGCGCCTGAAACTGACAAGCCATCCACCACTGCCCTGGTGTCATCGCTTGTTCCGAGACACAAACCGCCTCCTCACGATCTCCCACAAAGACTTCGATCGTCGCCGTCGACTCCAAGTTGCGGCCGCNNACCNAATCGGCAAAGTAATGCACTCCGACGGTGTAGATTTGCTGTGCCTCCGGCGATTCAATGCGAATCACCTCCGGCCCCAAGCCATCGNTATCNTCNACCACCAGCGCAGGGTCGTCAGCAGGCCCTNCTGCNCCCCAAGCCAGTCGNGGCTNACCGTTGTTNAGCTTGCAGTTCTGGTAGTGACAGTCTCGNGCACCTCGGTAGTAAAGGGGGTTCACGCCNCGCAACAGATGCAAGTCCATGTCCGTACGCTCGGAGTCCCATGTCAGGACGGCACGAAACTGAAAGACTGGATCGACAGGCCCAGCATCCCCTTCCACACCACCGTCAGCCACAGGCTCCGCACCACCATCAGCNACTGGATCGACACCACCATCAATCGCAGGCTCGANGCCACCATCAACAACAGGCTCGACGCCACCATCAACCGCAGGCTCGANNCCACCATCAACCGCAGGCTCGACGCCACCATCAGCGACAGGCGCCACACCACCATCAACCACAGGCGCCACACCACCGTCAGCTACAGGCACCACACCAATGTCAGCTACAGGCTCGAAGCCGACATCCGCCGGCGGCTCCAAGCCGCCGTCGATCGCTGGTTCCACACCGCTGTCCGCCACCGGTTCATTGCCCCCATCTTGCGCTGGGAACACACCGCTATCCGCGATCGGCTCCATGCCCCCGTCACTTCCAGGATCGACGGTCTCTGTATCGCCCACCCCAGCGTCAGCGAACGGACCGCCACCAGCGTCCGTCAACGACTCGGCTCCCCCATCCTGTCCCCTGCCAGCATCAGCGTTGCCCTCACCGGCGTCGTCCGACCCCAGTGTCCTTCGGACGCAGAGTCCTTCCTCACAAGCGAAGCCCTCAAAGCAAGTCTGATTCGCAAAACAAGGGCCATTCTCATTACCAACAGAGGGGCCACTGACAGGCTGTGTACCCGGACAAGCGATAAGCAACAGCGTGACCAAGATGACGTTAAATGAACGCATGAGGAACTCCAAGCAGCGTGGGAACCTAACACTACTCGACCGCTGGAGCACGATGAAAACGTTCAGAGCGAGGGGGATTCGCCCAAACGATCGTCCAACTCAGCGACGGTCCGAGCCAAACCCGACCGTCCCGCAACTCGTAGCGCACAGCGTAAAGCAGCCTCGCAAATCGCCTCATCGCCCTGCGCCTCCGCTGAGTCGCCCAACCAAAGTAAAAATTCCAAAGCACTGAGGCTACCCACGGCGAGTTGTTCATCAGCTACCGAAAAACGAACGAGGTGCTCACGACTCTCTGTCTTTTCTCCCGCGGCGTATGCGATCGCCGCATGACTTGCCCACTGTCCAAGCAGCAACGATTTCTGGCGACCCGGCTGGAAGACTCGCAGGGTATCAGCTGCGTCACACCGACGGCCTGCTCGGAGGTGTAAGAGACTCGTCCAGAGGCTCACACGTTCACCGAGCTGTGTCTGGTCCGGCATCAAATTGGCTTGAGCCTGCTGACCATGGGACCAAGCTTCAGCGTCTCGGTCGAGTCGTAGATGACCAATCATTGCGAGTAGTTCGAGTCGTGGGAGCAGTCTAGGAGCAGGCAATGCCCGCAGCAGCGTCGCCGCATGATCCCACGCCTCCTGAAACCTCCCGTCCTGCTCTAGACGCAGCCATGACTCACAGGCGACAAACCATGAATAAGCAATCATCGTATCATCAGCCATCGCTTCAGCCCGTTCAATCAAAAGATCCGGCTTTGGACTCAATGTATGCCAACGGTGACGTTCCACCTCGAGCCAAAATGGAAGTTCCAAGACGTCGGCAAACTCGCCGACCCCCGATTCCAAGCCCGCCAAAAAACACGCGCCCCAAAAGCCACGATCCTGGGGCTGAAGCCCCTCAGCCAAGAGCTCTTGTGCCACCCGCTTGCTGTCGCTTTTCCGGCCGAATGCACGATGAAGTCGCGCCTGAGCCAAACGGAAGGAAGGACTACGCTGAGCGCCTTGGTGCCCCGACCAATGGGTCAGAAGAGATTGGGCTTTGTCCAACTCGTCGAGAACCAATGCTCGATCGAAATGCGCTGCAAGGATCGGAACGACTTCAGCCATCGCCTAAGAGAAAAACCTCCTCGTCGATCGCTTCAACTTGATCCGATTCGCCGAGACCGAGCCATTGCTGACGAGCCACATCGTAAACGGCTCGGGCTCGATCATCCTGAGACTGTGCACGGGCGAGTTTTCCGGCGAGAGTCAAAGGCTCGGCAATGTCCTTATCCAGTACGTTACCGGACGCAAGGCGACTCCTCGCTTGCATGAGGTGACCGTCGAAGGCCTCCCAATCACCAGCAGCCGCTGCGCAGGGAACAAGCACCGCATGTGTTGGACCGATGAGATCGAGCCGACCGCTGGCGATGACTCGCTCAAGAGCCAGTTGCATGGTCTTACGAGCCGCCAGATAACGACCCGACTCCAACTCAATCACTCCTTGAGTCAACATCGGGAAGACCTCGGCTGGATGATTTAAACTGCTGTAAATCTGACTTGCCTCTGACAACATCTCGACCGCTTCATCCACGCGACCTAACTTTGCTAGCACCCGACCTGCACCATTGCAGGCATCAGCCTCTCCCAGTACCATACTGGCTGTCTGGAAATACTTCTGCGCTTTCAAGAATGCCGCCAGACTTAAATCCCATTGTTGTAGCGTCACGAGAACATGACCCGACGCCATAAATGATTTACCCAAAACTCGCTCATCATGCTCACCCGCTGTCAGATCATCCAGTGTCGCAAGTAAACTCTGCGAATCATCAAGACGACCAACACGACGAGCCAGGCGAAGCCGCTCGATATGCACCAATAGCTTGTGCTCTCGTGTGTTGGCAAAGCGATCTGCAACTTCAAGCATTTCAGCTGCGATCGTGGGTTCACCATTCACATGATGCCATCGAGCAGCTAAAATGTGTCCGAGTACAGCGAGGACGGGATCTTCGGTATCGGTGGCGGCCCTGGCTCTAAATTCGAGTTCCTCAAATGAACCACGGTGGCAAGCAAGCATCCCCATCAAAATTTGAGCCTCAACACGAAGTAAATCATTACCTGGCTCCAACTCGATACACTCTTCGACTGCCCGCCCCAACCCGAGCGCCCTTTCGTACTCTCCCAATCGCATTCGGTGTCGAGCAGCGACCAAGTAAGCCTTCGCGGCTGCCTCAAAATCTTGAGCTTCTCGGTGATGCCCCGCAAGACGAGCAGCCTCCACACCGTGATCATCACCATAACGAGCAGTCAACATGGTGGCGATCGCCCGATGATGACTTTGCCATCGGCCGCTCGTTCGGCATCTTTCCAACAACAAGCGATGCAATTGATTGTCGGTGAATCGCATCACCAGTCCCTGAGCCCGAAAATTAACGAGCCCTGCCCTGTCGACTTGGTCGAGTATATCTTCTTCCCAAGCTAAACCGGCCTGTATCCCAGCCTGCATGAGTTCGTGAAGATCAGCCTCCTGTCCCAAGAGGGCAGCCAACTCCAGAAAGGGTAAGGCTTGATCGAGGGTTTCACCCAGAACTTGTTGGAGTCGGCGCTGCCACAGATCGACCATCCCATCCGGTAGGTCGAGTTGGTCCCCGTCTTCAAGAACGAAGCCCTCACTCGATGGTTTTAGTCGATGCTCCGCCGCCAACTGCTCCACCAATTGAACAGCCACAGAAGGGCGCCCCCTGGCATGCTGAGCCAGAAGAATGCTGAGTTCATCCGAAACCGGTAGATGCTCTCGGATGAGTTGAGCCGTGTCCGCTCGGTTTAAAGGTCCAATTCGCAGACGGTCAGCGCCAATACTTTCTAGCATCGAGTGACAATTTGATGTCTCTGAAACCAAGGATGGAACCAGCGTCATCAACACCACTAATGGACAGTCGAGAGCATCTGATTGCTGAGCGAGATGATGGACGAGATGCAGGGAGTCCAGACCCCACTGAACATCGTCGACCCACAAGATGAGAGGACCATGGGCGGTAAATGACTGGAGCACACGGGTCAGTAATCGTTCCCTTTCACCGGGTGAAAGGGCTGCTAAGTCCTGAGATCCCGTGGTATCTAACCCTTCTTCTCCCACCAACAAGCGAGCCAGGCCTTTCAAATCTCGCCCATTGAGGGCATCGCCACCAAGTCGCCAACCCAACTGCTCCTGAAGAGGACGCGGAGGCAGATCCTGAGCCATGCAGGCCCTTTCAATCGCCCCCTCAACTCCCGAAGCGGCAGTGAGTTGATGACAATGAGAGATGCGCAGACATTGAGCCACCCCGAGTTCGACAGCCCGTTCACCTAACCACTGAGCTAGACGGCTTTTACCCTGCCCTTGTTCCCCTTCAAGAACCACGAACCGCGGCCGATTATCTTGAGTTGCTTCCCGGAGTACGTTCCATAGCCGATCACGGACGATCGCTCGATCCACGAAGGGGGGCTGGCGAAGACCGATCAACGCCAAACCAGCCCCCGATAGTGATTGTCGATCAGACATCCACTGACCCACTCGCCACGTCCTGGGTACGGCAATGGTTTGTGGTTCCCATCGTACACCATCAACGAGTGCCTGGTCGGGCACACTCACCTGCTCGTCTTGCAACGTGACGGCTACCGTCACCTGCTGAGTCGGCTGATCGGGTAAGGTGGGTGCCTGAGTTTCCACCGCAGGTTGCAAGACAGACAACGTTTTACGCGACAATGAGTCATCGGTAATGTGGTAGCCCTCAAGACCCAATCGCTGAATGGCAAGCGGGTCGGGCGGAAGCATCGAATCTAAGGAGATCGCCTGCAACTCATCGGCAGCCAGCGCTGCGTTTCGAAAACGAGCCCGAGGATCTTTCGCAAGCAACTTGTTGAGCCAGGCCTCTAAGGCCGAGGGAACCTGGAATCCGGGTGCAAGGGGAGGGGGAGTGAGTCGAAGATGAGCTTGAGCCAAACTGCGGATCGTCGTCATCTGACCAAACGGGGATTCACCTGTCACCAACCGCCATGCGAGACAGCCAAGGGCATACAAATCCGTCCAAGGACCAAAGTGACGCCAGCGTCCTTGAAATTGCTCGGGCGCCATGTATCGAGGCGTCCCCCGAATCCCTTCATCTCCTGCTCCCGATTGGGTTTCAAAAGCTAAGCCAAAATCGACGATTCGGAGATCCCAACTTTCGTCAGCGGGTCGGGAGAGCAACAGATTGTCCGGCTTCAAATCTCGATGCAATACTCCCCTTGCGTGAGCCGATGAAAGGCCACTGAGCAGTTGCTCGAGGATAATAACGAGTTCCCCCCAATCTCGAGGGCCTCGCTCAGCCAAAGACCCCCCCCGACACATCTCCATCGCCAACCAAGGCGCGCCATCCTTCAACTCAGGATGATTCCATCCCTCAGGTAAGGTACCAAAGTCATAAATCTGGACGATATGAGGGTGGTCTAAACCGGCAACAGCTCTAACCTCACGGTAAAACCCGTCGGTGTCCCCTTTGCCTAAGCCGTCAACGTCCAGAACCTTAATGGCAACCTCTGTATCTCCATCTTGGTGCTGCCCAACGAAAACGCGTCCCATCCCCCCCTTTCCCAGGGGAGCCCCCAACGCGAAAGGCCCCACAAACCGTTGGGGGGCAGCATCATCACTCAAAGATGACATTCTCCGCCTCACGGACGACGTCCGTCAAACAGCCATGTTCAAATGGCGACCGTAGTCCAGCACTGTGCACCAAATCCTGAAATGGTGCGGTGCCTCCTCGCTTGCAGAGTGCAAGATACCGGTCGAAAGCGCCCTTCGGATCCCGTCGAGATGCAACCCAAAACTGCAACGCACAGGTCAATGCCAACGTGTAATCAATGTAGTAAAATGGCATGCCGTAGATATGGCCCTGGCGCTGCCAATAGCCCCCCTTTGCCGGGTGCTTAAGATCACCGTAGTCACGCCACGGAAGATAAGTCTGCTCCATCTGCTGCCACAGTTCGTGACGCTGTTGTGGCGTGGCGTTGGGTTGTTCGTAAATCAAATGTTGGAAATGATCGACAGCGACGCCGTAAGGTAAAAACGAAAGGCTTCCGGCGAGATGAATCCGGCGGAAAGTCTCGGCCTCATCACCGAAAAACAGTTCCATGTGGGGCCAACAAAGAAACTCAAGGCTCATCGAGTGCACCTCAGCCGCTTCGTAGGTCGGCCATACGTAATCAGCTAACTCAGCATCTCGGCTGCACCACGACTGAAAGGCATGACCTGCTTCATGGGTGAAGACATTAACGTCGTGATCGGTGCCGTTGAAGTTGGCGAAGATGAATGGAACATCGTAGTTCGGAAAGCTGGTACAAAATCCGCCGCCCGCCTTGCCGGAACGAGCCGACAAATCCAAAAGATCCCGGTCGACCATCATTTTAAAGAAGTCGTCGATTTCAGGATGTAAGCGACGAAACATCGTTTTGGCCTGCTCGGTCATCCATGCTTCTTCACCTTGGGGGCGAGGATTCCCCTCAGGCCGATAAGTTCCTTCATCCCAAGACATTAATTTTTCGAGCCCGAGTGCTTCAGCCTGACGGTCCTTGATACGCTTAACCAATGGAACCACTTCATCCCGAACCTGTTCACGAAAGCGTTGCACATCTTCACGGTGGTAATCGACTCGGTGCATGCGCTTGTAACCCAACTCCACAAAGTCACTGAAACCAAGGGTCTCAGCCATCTTGGCTCGAAGGGCCACCTGCTCATCGTAAATTTGATCCAAAGACTCGCCATTCTGCTCAAACCAGCCCCAAAATGCCTCGTTTGCCTCGCGGCGAATCGCTCGATCACCATCGGCTAAGTGCCGACCAAGTCCGGGAAGATTGTATTCCTCCCCACGAAAGGTCACCTTCGCCCCCGCCTTTAACTCAGTGTACTTGCTGTCCAACTTGGCCTCAGCGACTGCGTCTTCGACAATACTGGGCTCAAAGCTGTCTCGATCTGCTTGCCATAGGTTGAAAGCGTGGGTCCCAAACCTCGCCTCGAGCGATGACCGGTCAGCGTTCTCAAGCAACAACCTTTTAAAAGCCACGTCGAGTTCCTCGAGGCGCGGACCGAGTTCGTCCGCCCGACCCTGCGCTGCCTTGTAGGTCTCATTTTGGGTATCTTGCGCAAAATGAACGTGCGTAAGAGACACCCAGGTTTGAATCCCCTTCCTAATCTCATTCCAGCTTTCAATCACTGCAGATCGAGAGGCGTCATCAGTGGCGGATTCGAGATCCGCACTGAGTTCTTTGTAACGTCGCTTCAAATCCTCAATGTTGGGTTCTGAAGCTTCCATCTCACCAAATTTTACCGCATCCATGTGTCACTCCCAATGGGAGCGGACTGTGGCGAAAAGCGGGCCTTGGGACAAGTACCTGAAGCGTCTAAAATTTAGCTTGAGAATTCAATCGATCCGAAACAGCCCTCTGATCGCAATGAACATCAAACTCAAATATCGACCGAATACCTGAGCATGCGAACATCGAAATGAAGGAAAAGGATTTTGCGGGCTAGATCTTCATCATCAGACAAAGCCCTTTATGGTTTCTCAAACAAGCCTAGCCACATCGCTAATCCATCGAGCGATCTTTACGAAAACACATTCAGAGTGGCCAAGGGGACCCGGTAGTGATGAGCCAAATCGGCTAAGATCACCACCAATGAGTCCGCCAAAACCGTCCGAGGCTTGCGATGAGCGCGCGCCCCCCTACCGGACGCTAACCACAACCGGTGGTGGTGCCACAAGCGGGGCAGACATGGCAGCCACCATTGGGGATCGTCAGCGTGCCGCAATTACTGCACGTTTGACCGTCGGCTGGGCTCAGTTTGGACGCATTAGAAGCCTTGGACTGTGGTTCCACGCCGGTACCCGGAAGCACCAATTGCATCGGTTGCTCCCCCAACGCAGCTCTGGCGTTGTCGCCAAATTTCATCTCCATCCAACGGAACATGTAATCGAGCACGCTTTGGGCTTGGGGCAGATCCTGGTTGCCGGTGAACCCACTGGGCTCAAAGCGAGTGTAGCTGAACTTCCGAACCATATCCTCGACGGGCACTCCATACTGAAGCGCCAGACTGGTCATGGTGCTGAAGCCATCGATCAGGCCAGAGACGGTCGACCCCTCTTTCGCCATGACCGTAAAGATCTCGCCGGGCTTGCCATCTTCATAGAGGCCCACTGTCATGTAGCCTTCATGGCCNCCGATNTTGAACTTGTGNGTCACGCTCATTCGAGTATCCGGCAGGCGTTTGCGCGTGGGCTCGCCACCGACGCTNGCGGACACGACCTCTGCCGTGCTGGTCTCTTCCTTTTTGCCGGTGGANAGCGGTTGGGATCGTTTCGAGTTTTCCCGGTAGATCGCCACNGCTTTCAGACCCAGTTTCCAGCTCTCAACGTANGCTTCAGCGATTTCCTCCGCCGTGCAGTCCTCGGGCATGTTGACCGTTTTNGAAATGGCGCCGGAGAGGAAGGGTTGGGCAGCACCCATCATTTTGATGTGACCCTGATAGCTGATCGCTCGCTCGCCCCCCATGGGCTTAAAGGCGCAATCGAACACGGGAAGGTGTTCGCTCAGAAGATGAGGCGCTCCTTCGATGGTGTCGTTGGTATCGATGAAGCTGAGAATATCCTGGCACTGCTGATCGGAGTAACCCAACTCGCTGAGGGCGAGTTCCACACTGTTGTTGACGAGTTTCATCATCCCGCCGCCGACAAGGGTCTTAAACTTTACCAAAGCGATGTCGGGTTCGATGCCCGTGGTGTCACAATCCATCATAAAGGCGATGGTGCCGGTGGGGGCAAGAACCGTAGCCTGCGCATTGCGAAGACCATCTTTGCGAACACCTCGGCAGGTTGCATCCCAGGAACGGTACGCCGCTTCCATCATCTCAGCAGGAACCAAACTGGCGTCGATGTCGTTGACGGCTGCAGCGTGCTTATCCATGACCTGGATCGTTGCGTCTCGATTGTTCCAGAATCCCTGGAAAGGACCTTTTCGTTGAGCCAGACGAGCACTGGTTCGGTACGCACTGCCGCCCATAACCGCCGTGATGGCACCCGCGTAGGCTCTGCCTTCGTCGCTATCGTAGGCGAGCCCCTTGCACATTAAGAGTGCGCCAAGGTTTGCGTAGCCCAGTCCGATCGGACGGTAAGCGTACGAGTTTTCTGCAATTTTGGGCGTGGGGTAACTGGCCCGATCCACCCAGATTTCCTGCGCTGTAAAGATCACTTCGCAGGCATGCTCGAAGGCTTCGACGTCGAAACGACCGTTCTCATCACGGAACTTCAACAGGTTGAGGCTGGCGAGATTGCAGGCGGTATCATTGAGGAACATGTATTCACTGCAGGGATTGCTGCCGTAAATTCGGTCGGTCTGACTGCAGGTGTGCCACTCATTGATGGTGTCGTCGTATTGAAGGCCCGGGTCGCCGCACTGATGGGTCGCGTGGGCGATCATGTCTAAGATCTCTCGGGCATCCAGTTGCTCCACGCTTTCACCGCTAACCACCGCCTTGGTGCTGTAGGGCTCCCCGGCCTCCACAGCCTTCATGAAGGCATCGGAGACGCGAACGCTGTGATTGGCATTCTGAAAGTAGATGCTGTCGTAGGCACCGCCGGGAACATTAAACCCGCCATCGTAGCCCGCTTCGATTAAAGCCCAGGCTTTCTGCTCCTCTTGCATCTTGCAGTTGATGAACTCAACGATGTCGGGATGGTCTACATCGAGCATCACCATTTTGGCGGCACGTCGAGTCTTCCCGCCGGATTTAATCACCCCCGCAAAGGAGTCATAACCGCGCATGAAGCTGACCGGACCGCTCGCTTCTCCACCACCCGCAAGCATTTCTTTGGAGCTTCGAATGGGGCTCAAATTGCAGCCGGCACCACTGCCATACTTAAACAGCATCGCTTCCGTCTTCGCCAAATCCATGATGCTGCCCATGGAATCTTCCACACTGTTGATGAAGCAGGCACTCACTTGAGGCTCTGGCTCGACACCACAGTTGAACCACACAGGGGAGTTGAACGCAGCGTATTGGTGCAACAACAACCACGTCAGCTCTGCACGAAATGTTTCCGCCTCAGCTGCATCGGCGAAGTAATTATCAGCAATGCCCCAGTCGGTGGCTGTGTTCGCAACTCGACCGATCAACTGCTTTAGTGATGTTTCTCTCTCCGGGCTTCCCTGGGCACCCCGAAAGTACTTGTTCGCAACCACTTTGACCGCCGTATCACTCCAGTCCTCCGGAAATTCACAGCCGATCTGCTCGAACACAATCGTACCATCAGGATGGGTGATGCGAGCGTCTCGGGCGGACCACGTCTTGGTTCCGTAAACGTCTTCACCCGCGGTGGTAAAGCGTCGTGGGATGCGCCAGTCGGATTTAGACTTCTTTTCAGTTCCAACTGTATCGACGGTTTCCATGGGCATGGAAAGGTCCATTGCTTCTCCTTCATCGACTGGTTCAGAGCGAACCAATCCCTGTGGGCCCCGGTGTGGCATGCCGGAATGCCCGGTTTGGGTTTAATCAGTTGTGGCGTCCTTCCCCTTGGGGACTCGGGAGTCACCTCAGGGTCGGTGCCTTTAGATGTAAGAGGGCGATCTGGCCGGGTCAACGACCACAAACAATATTCAAAATTTTGGCCCCTTTTCGGCCTGACGGGCCAACCCTGGCCAATTTTTATAACCCTATAAAAAGACGCAAAATAGGACTGGCCGCGAGTGGTCAAAATGGGGCCGAAAAAAGCTCCCATTTGTCGGTGAGTAGGTGCTGAACCCATCGGCTCGGCCAGTACGATCAATCGAGCACTTTCTTGGTTTTTCTATGCTTTAGTTCACGAAAACTTAGGGACTAGTTTGAAGGCGATCAACGTTCCTTGAATTTCATATTTTAGAACTAGGCCTTGACTCGCTAGGCCGCAGTCAAATTGACCGTTCACACGATCAAACCGACGAGATCACAATGACTCAAATGTCGGTTGTCTGACGGTGCAAAAAGTAAGCTGTAGAACTGAAGCGACGTTAACGTGGCGTTTCAATATTCAGCGTGATGCAAGCCTCTTCATCCTGAAGGTCGCATGCCAAACGAAGGTAGTGCTTCCCATAGGTCTTCGATTTGAAGAAAGCACTACCCCAGTTCCACAGTTTGCCTGCTTCACGACAGGCCTTCGGCTCAAAAAGGCGGCACCCCCGAGCGTAATACCGAGCGGCTCTTCGATGATCTGGATCAACCCCTTGTCCATCGAGAAAGATCTCACCCAACTTCCAGCAACTCATCCCATGCCGCCACGTGCAGCCCTTCTGTAAAAGGACCCGGACGGCTTCGGACGGTCGATCCTCTTCCTTCCCTTGAAGTCGCAACGCTTCGGCCTGCTGGAAGCAAACGTTTGGCGTGATTTCGCTGCACTGAAAACTACCGGCGATCGCGAGAGCCAGAATCAAAGCTGGTCATTCTCCCGCTGTGCGAACGAAGGCTTCGTACAAGCCTGTGTTTCCAGGTTGGTTGGGGTTCCGCTCATAATGGCGGATCCAGAAGGTGTACGTTGTGTCCGCTTCCACCTCGAAGGGAATCAAACAGTTGTAGTCCTGTCCCTGGGCATCCACGTCATCATTTTCCCCCAGCAACTCCGCTCCATCGGCACTACGAAGTTCACACATGGGATCCATACTTGCTTCCGTGCCGAACTCCATCATCTCGCCTGTTGCAGCGACAAACGAGAACACATCCACGTCGCCTGGCAACTCGATCTCGCCGCTCACCATCGCCTCTGAGGTGATCGGAGAAGCATTGGCGGCATCATTACCGTGATCATCTCTTAGGTCCTTGGCGACGAATGTATAGGCACCTGTTCCGGCTTCCGCAGCGAAGTGCCGCACTCCGACAATGACCGTCTCGCCAGCGTCCATGTCCCGTCGGATCCAGCAGTTGTATCCTCGGCCACTATCGTCGTCACCGATTTGCTCGCCATCATCGCCATTGATCGCCTCGCCCATGCTGTCGAACAAAAGGCAGAGTGTATCGATCGAACTGTCTGTGTAGAATCGATACTCTCCAGCGTCGGCCACCGTGACCTGAAAGTAATCGACATCGCCACAGGCGAGGATGCCTGGTGTTTCTGCACCAAGTTCTACAGCGGTTGCGCCCGCTGCATCAGCGCCATGGTCGATGTCGAGATCCTCGCAGGCGCAAGCCGCACAACCATCACCCGTTGCGTCATTCCGGTCATCACAGCTTTCATACCCCTCAACACCTGCCTCTAAATCCGTTCGTCGAACCCCGTCGCCGCAAGTGGCGGCTTGACAGTTCCCGAGACAACTATCGTCATTGGCTTCATTGCCATCATCGCAAGCTTCGTAGCCCTCGGACCCTGGGGAGAGGTCACTGCGGGTGATACCATCACCGCACTTTGCGTTGAAGCACTCGTCGGTACAATCATCCGTTGGATCCGTATTGCCGTCATCACACTCCTCGAGCCGGTCCACGTTCCCGTCACCGCAGGCAGGCTCTGCTTGGATCCGACAACGGGAAGTGCAGCCATCTCCATTGCGACGATTGCCATCGTCACACTCCTCGCTGCCCTCGCGGACACCATCACCGCAAACGGGTTGGTTCGCGGCAGGACCGGCATCCTCCTCGCCACCCCCACCGGGGTCGGCACCCGGATTGGGTACACAAGCAATGGCTGCACAAAAACAAAGCGAAAAGGTGAGACGGACCATGGAGCGGCTCCTCAATCTGCGCTAGGTTCTTAGCCGAGGAACGAACTCCTGGCTACTCAGCACGTCAACAGCTTGCTTCATCATGCACGACTCACCGCAACCCTACAGGATGAGAGGGAGCCCCCTCGATGACCGAAGCTCGCATCACATCATTCCGTGAATTTTGGCCCTACTATCTAGCAGAGCATCGGCACCCACTGTGTCGCCTGTTCCATTTTATTGGCACGAGTGGTTTCCTCGCCGCTTTGATCCACGGCGTGATCACCCGACCACAGCCGACACTTCTTGCGTTCGGCATGATCGTCATCGCCAATGGAATGGCGAGCCGTTACATCGAACCTGTACGCCCCGCTCGACGTTTGATTCTGGTCACAGCACTCGCCGCCATGGCGATCGCTCCACAAGCGTTTATACCGGGCGTGATTTGGGCCTATGGATGGGCATGGATCGGTCATTTCAAGGTTGAGAACAATCGACCAGCGACCTTTGACTACCCAGCATGGAGCTTGATCGGAGATTTCCGTATGTACGGAATGATGACCCTCGGACATTTATGGTCGGGCGACTCGGTCCGCGAGGAAGAATCATGAGCAAGACCCAAGCAGAGGACTGGTTTCGAGAGCTGCAAAGCACCCTTATCGAAACCTATGAAGCGATCGAAATCGCCGCAGGAAGTAACGCTCGATTCGAGCGGCAGCCATGGCAGCGTCCGGGCGGAGGCGGTGGAACAATGGCGGTGATGCGTGGCGAGGTTTTTGAGAAGGCTGGTGTCAACTTTTCTCAAGTTGAGGGTGAATTCAGTGAGCGCTTTCGAGGTGAAATTCCCGGAACCGACGAAGATCCCTCTTTCTGGGCATGCGGCGTAAGTGTCGTGGTCCATCCACGCTCGCCAATGATTCCTGCCGTCCATTTTAACACCCGGCATCTGGTGACCCAAAAGTCTTGGTTTGGTGGTGGTGCCGACATGACACCCGTCTTCCCGGACGATGAGGATACCAATCTCTTTCACAGCGCTTTAAAGGCGACCTGCGATGCCCATCCTATGGCTGATTATCAGACCTACAAATCGTGGTGCGATCGGTACTTTTATCTGCCCCACCGCCAAGAGCCACGAGGTGTTGGAGGCATCTTCTTCGACCAACTAAACAGCGGCGACTGGATTGGAGATTTCGAGTTCGTGAAGGATGTCGGTCGAGCGTTCACCTCGATTTATCCACAAATCGTCGCTCGACACGTGGACGAACCTTATGAAGATCGGCACCGTCAGGCCCAGCTCTTAAAGCGAGGGCGTTATGTCGAATTCAATCTCGTCCACGATCGAGGGACTCGTTTCGGACTCGAAACCGGCGGCAACACAGAGGCGATCCTTATGTCCCTGCCGCCGCTTGCTTCGTGGTAGTCCGGGAAGCTTCTACCAACGCTTGAGCAAACGAGGACAGTTGGGCGTCCGTATGGGCGAGGGAGACAAAGCACACTTCGTAGGCTGAAGGTGGCAGATAAAATCCCGCCCGCAACATCGCCTCATGCACCGAACCAAACCGTTCGCTGATCATTCCATCCACATCAACTGCGCGACGCGGGGGCGTTTCACCGCTTGCGTACAGCCAAAGGATCGAGCCCATTCGAACCACTTGCATGTGCTCAAGGTCTGCTTGCTGCAGCATGTTTTCGACAAGGGCCCCCTTTCGCTCGAGTTCATCATAAACTTTGGGATCGAAGAGTTGCTGCAAGGTTGCAAGCCCCGCAGCAACGCTCAATGGGTTACCGGACAATGTTCCCGCCTGATAGACAGGTCCCACGGGAGCCAGACGGTCCATCACGTCTGCTGTCCCCACCATCGCTCCCATGGGCAAGCCACCGCCCATGATCTTGCCGAGGGTAACTAAATCCGGCTGGACACCGAACAACGGGCCAACCCCACCATAGCGTAGACGGAACCCACTGATCACCTCATCGAACAACAGCAATGCACCGTATTGGTCGCAAAGATCCCGAAGGCCTGCCAAAAATCTTTGTCTTTGGATCAACAATCCGTTGTTGGCTGGGAGGGGCTCGATCACAACTGCAGCGATCGAATCGCCCTCCTCGGCAAACAAAGCTTTCGCCGCTTCCAGGTCGTCGAGATCAAGGACCCGGGTGCACCCTGCAATCGCCTCCGGGACGCCGTCGGAGTTGGCGATGGCTTGGGTCGCCAACCCACTTCCAGCTTTCACCAGGTAACCGTCGGAATGACCGTGATAACCCCCATCGAATTTCAACAGAAGAGGGCGTCCGGTGACCGCCCGAGCCAGACGGCCTGCTGTCATTACAGCCTCCGTGCCCGAACTCATCATTCGGACCCGTTCAGCCCACGGGTAACCACACAAAATGGTCTCGGCCAATTCCACTTCCTGTCGATGACATGCCCCGAAGGTCAGTCCATCCTTTGCCTTCTTCTGCACAGTCTCGACCACGACCGGGTCTGCGTGACCCAAGATGAGCGGCCCCCAACTCATGCATAAATCGAGATAACGAGTCCCTTCCTCCGACGTGATCCAAGGACCTTCGCCTTTGGACACGAACACAGGCTGTCCCCGCACGGAACCAAATGCTCGCACTGGCGAATTAACGCCGCCAGGAATCGCTTTGCAGGCTCGGTCAAACCAATCTGTCATGCCATGGCCCCTTTCACCACGATTTGAATCGCCTCTAATACTGCCACCATTGTGGGTTGTTTTGCCATCTCGATGCGAGACAATTTGCTGTGCTGTTCCAACCATTTCGCTGTCGTTGCTCCGTAGGTCACAGCAGGAACAACGTGTAGCCACGGATTTTGCTCCAGATGGTTTCTCGCCGCGCTGGGGCTGCCAAAGACAACACAATCCAAAGGTTGGGGTTCCCGGCAGAGACCGCTTGGCACACTATTTTCGTAAATGACACGCCGCTCTAGTTGGAAGCCTTCTGCCTGCAATCGGTCCGGCAAAGTCGTCCCAGCAAGGTTGCCACCGAGTAATAGAATACGATGTGATGACTCCATCGCGTCACAGATATGAGCAGCCAACCCAACGGCATCCCGACGCTCTGGCGTCGAAACCTGAAACCGCCCTCGATCCCGAAGCGCTGCAGCAGTACCGGGCCCCTGTCCGAAAACGGTGAGATCATAGGTCTCAAGTAGTTGACTCAAGTCGGGGTACTGCTCCCATGCACAACGCACAGCGCCAGGACTCGGAAAGACAACGGCATCATTCCGCCGGAGCGAATGGATCACCCCTTCCCTGCCATCGTCTTGTCGACACGGTCGCAACTCAATCCCAGGCCACTGCAACACATCGAAGCCACGTCGTTCCAGGTGAGAACGGAGCAGAGCCTCCTCCGTCGGGATGCGGGTCAATAGGATCGTGCCCACCATCACAGAGGGTCGTCCAGCAATCTCCACAACGAATGAGGTTCGAGAGATTGCCCTTCGGCGAGCCCCTGGAAGGCTCTTTTCGCTAATCCATCGATCGCTCCAAGAGCCACATTTGTACGCCACACCCCTGCGACGGACTGCCCCACTCGGAGTTGCCAATCGCCCTCGTCTGCACGTTCGGCCAATGCGCCAAAGGGCACATGACAACCTCCCTCACTAAAAGCCAAAGCCTGCCGCTCAAGAGCGACGGCTTGCGCTTGCACGGGGTTGGATAGTCTACCGAGGACTTCCTGAAGCTCTCGGTCCTCCAATCGAGTCTGCACGGCAATGGCTCCTTGCCCTGGCGCCGGCAACCAAATTTCTGGCTCCAAGACGAAGACGCTCAAGGGGTGTAAATCCAGTTGTAATCGATGCAGTCCGGCTCGAGCCAGAATGATCGCATCCACATCGCCGTCGAGCAGTTTTTGCACCCGAGTTGGAACGTTGCCGCGAATGGGAACCACCTCCAAATCAGGGCGCCAGGCTGTCAACATCGCTGTACGGCGAGCGGCCGAAGTCCCCACTCGACCGGCTGTACGGACGGGCAACACGTTCCCATCAATCACAGCACCTGGTGCCACGAGGAGTACGTCCTCGGGAGCGACACGCTCGATCACGATGGGCTCCGAACAACTCGCTTCGACCGCTGTTGGCATATCCTTCAGCGAATGAACGGCCAAATCAGCTCGCCCTTCACCGACGGCTGCTTCCACTTCACTGGTAAATAGCCCCTTGTGTAGATTCTCGGAGAGTTGAAGGTCGAGTGCAACATCCCCTCGGGTCTTGATGACCAACAACTCAGCGGCTTTCCCCGCCTCGCTGAGTCGTTGCTGAATGCGACGGGCTTGGGCGAGAGCAAGATCACTTCCTCGAGTCGCAATCCTTAACATTGCTCGTCCTCCGGGTACGGCAGCCTAAAGGGAGGAGGCTCCTCCTCCTGATCCAAAGCGACCAATGATTCTCGAATCGACCAGGCCTGGCGACGGAACAGGCGTCGAAGATCATTCTCCAGCGACCGGCGCTCTTTGGGACCGAGCCCCTCGGAGTACCGGTCAAGCAACTCAGGTAAGTCAGCATCCAGAACCTGTTCAAGTTGTGCCTGATTGGACTGAGCCAATCCGCGAAACCTGTGGTGCGCCAGCCGTTCAAGGTAGTCCTTTACTGCTCCTTTGACCAAATGTTCGTAGCGCATTTCATCGGCCGCCTCGAGGGTGACTCCTGGAGAGGATGTAAACCCATCGAGGCCGTGATAGTTGTCTCCCAGTGCGGTCGCGAGCGCTGAATCGACCTGCGCCGGACTGGCGAGATCAACAACGTGTAGCCCACCCTCGGGCTCCAACATGCCGACACGAATCAAAGGGTCAGGACTCGCACTGCACAAAACGAGCGCAGCGACCTCAGGGAGCACCTCAGTCATCCGGTCCAGTGCCTCATACTGCCCAAGTTCGTCGACGGTACGGTTAAACCGGCGAACATGGAAACCCCGCTCCTGGAGGGTTTCTGCACAACGCCTGCCAATGACGCCCATACCAGCGACGATCACGGTGTCGTTGGCAGACAACAAGCGCCCCAGATGCTCTGATACCAATGTATGCATCCCCGGAGTGTTCATGTTCGGAGAACTGCCTTGACGCACCTTTGCGGCCAAACGGCCTGCAACTCCAGCGACGATGTTCAAGGCTGGACTCGAGCGAGTTGCCTCGCGAGCGACTTGCAACGCACGGCGTACCTGACCGCCAATTTCTCGCTCTCCCTGAACCAAAGACTCGAGCCCTATACCAACCCGGAAAATGTGCTCCGCTGCAGATGCCCCCCGAAAAATTCGAGGCTCTACCGTATCGTCCCCGTTCGTCAGCCGGCGCCTCCAGGCGGTATGGAGCATCTGAGTTGCCCAGTCGACGTCCTGGGCACTGACCCACCATTCCAATCGGTTGCAGGTGTGCAACTGAACGAAGCCCGTGACCCCTTGAAGGGTCAGTGATTTGAACAGTTGTTCTTGATCCTCTGAGCTTAACGCCAAGCTCGCCCGTAGACGAGCGCCACTTTGACGGAAGTCACAGCTGGCTACCGCCAATGGAACCCGGACGCTCATGCCGACAAATCCTGGAGCACCTTGTCGGCTGCCTCAACCCCCGAGCGAACAGCCATTTCAACAGACACGCCGCCAAGGTAACTGCCTGCCAAGTTCAAACCGGGGTAAGGACGGACCAAGTCATTCAGGGCTTCGAGGGCGTCGAGGGAGTCCAAATTGGGCTGTGGTATACCCCATTGATGCCGGTGAACTCGCCCCATGGAGATCTCGAGAGTCGATCCGGCGATACGGCTCAACTCTCGTGTGGTCGTCTCTAAGAGTTGGGCATCCGTGAGTTCCAAGATGTCGGGATCGTGCAATCCACCTAAATACGCTGTGGCAAGCCAATGTCCGGCTGGTGCCCGCTCCGGGACGAGAGAACTCACATGAATAGCACCCAACATTCGAAACCCTTGATCCCGAGGGAGCAAGGCACCGAAACCCTCGGGCAAGGGCGATGGGGAGGGGCCGCCCAACGAAACGGTTGCGACCGGGACGCATTGCAGTCGTCCAACCGGCTCGGCGCTGTCCGGTAACAATGAAGGAAGAAGTTGCTTCAGCCCACCAACCTCCGTGGCAACGACCAGTTGAGCCGTCGCAAAAATACCACCGGTCTTCGAGACGACTCGGAATCCGCCTTCCGGTATGGCTTGGATCTTCTCCACCGCCTCAGCCAGACGCATCCGAGTTCCTAACCTTTCGGCCACTGCGCTGACCAACTGCCCAAATCCACCACGAAGTGCGTAGACTCCCGAGCGTTCTGTTGACGGTGCCGATTTTCCAAAAATCGCCGGAATCAAACGTCCGCTTGCGCCTGTTCGGTGCCACACCTTTGGAAAGGCTCGTGACATGTCCAAATGGGTACTATCACTCGCAAAGATGCCACCGACGACCGGATCCACCAGCGTGCGTCTAATCTCCGTACCGAAACGTCGATCCATCCACTGGGCAACACTGCGGTCGGTGGGGTCACCGGCCTTGAATAAACCGCGCAGAGCTGCCCACTTCCCCTGTGCACTGAAGAGCCCAGACAAGAGAAATTCAACGGGGCCACTGGGCACCCGAAACAAACGGCTATCTCGCATGACGTAGCGCCCTGCCCGGCCATCCATGGTTTCGACCTCATCGGACAAACCGAGCCTGTCGATCAGCCCCCACAAAGCATCGGACTGCCCCCGGAAAGTGTGGGGGCCTGCTTCCAGTAAATAGCCCTGGTAAGGCTCGCTCCAGGCTCGACCTCCCGGAAAGGGTGCAGCCTCAAGTACGGTCACGTCCACGCCTGCGGAATCAAGAGACTCTGCTGCAGCAAGACCAGCCAGGCCGGCACCGATGACTACGGTTTCACACTTCTTCACTGCGTTCCATTCAGGCCAAAGACTGTATCCACGAAAGTCTCAATCCCCTCGATCGGTGTATCCGGCACCAACCCGTGTCCCAGGTTGAAGATGTGCCCCGTCTGTCCCCCCACAGCTTCATGCATTTGATAAACACGCTCTCGAATGGTTTGAGGCGGGGCAAACAAGCCGATAGGATCCAGATTCCCCTGAACACAGCGCGGTGGGTCCATGGCGCCGAGCATTCGAGCCGCCCGCCCCAAATCCACGCGCCAATCCAGGGCGAAGCCTCGGGCGGCACAATCTAGGCTCTGGTCGAAGAGGTGGCCTCCGTTGCGTAAGTAAAGCAAGATGGGGCCATCTTGGCTCACTTCTCGAAGGATCCGCTCATTGAAAGGCTGCGCCCAGCGGGCATAATCGGCCGAGTCCAACTCTCCCGCCCACGTGTCGAACAACTGCACAGCATCCGCGCCGCTGGCGAGTTGAAATCGCAAGTGAGCGATCACTCCATCCGCAAGGCGATTGAACAGGTCTGAAGCTGCATCAGGCTGGCAACTCAGAAACGGCTTGATCTTGCTAAAGCGACGAGTCCCCGCCCCCTCCACCATGTAGCAGGCCAGTGTAAAAGGTGCTCCGGCGAAGCCCAGCAACGCCTTTTCCTCACCCAATTCTCGACGCAGCAGAGTAAGGGCATCTCCCACATAACGAAGGTCTTCTTGAGGCACGACGGCTTTCAATGAAGCCACGTCTGCTGTGGACCGAATCACTGGTTCGAGTCGAGGCCCACCCGGAGGGTAACTAAGTCCCTGCCCCATCGCTTCTGGTATATTTAGAATGTCGGAAAACAAAATGGCGGCATCGACATCGAAACGGCGGACGGGCTGCAGCGTCACCTCGCAAGCCAACTCTGGCGTTTTCATGACCGTCAGAAAGTCGTGCTTCTTTCGAACCGCCCGATATTCCGGAAGCGTCCGACCCGCCTGCCGCATCATCCATACGGGGGGACGATCAACCGCTTGGCAGTGCAGAGCACGCAGCATCCGTTCTCTAGCATTCATGAGATGTGCCTTTCCAAGTTGCCGGTGGCTTGGGGTTTCGAGCAAATCTTCGCACAGCGGGCGACAGAACGAAAAAATCGAGCGAACTCATGAGATGTTTCTCGGAGACGGCAGCTGGAAAGTGCGTGGATCCGTAGGGTCGTCTCCCGTCATCACCGCCTGACGGGGAGGAGCGACGATCGGAGCAACCGTAGAAGCGATGTGCCCGGTACGCGACGACAGGTTATTCTCGATTGTTTGATTCATCGGGTGCGGTCTCTACAGAAAG
>NZRT01000086.1 GCA_002696345.1 Myxococcales bacterium | reverse complement strand
CGACCCCGCCTGCCATTAATCCGAATCCACCGAAGCGCGCGGTCTTCTTCCAAGCCTCCCCCGCACTCGTGCTACCTACCGACGGCGCCACAGCTTTAAGCGCCGACTTCTCCGGCTTAGCGCCACCGAAGAGTTCAGCATTTGCCAGCGCCACCAGATAGGTCACTACTGGCCGCAAATGCTCTTCATTAGCGGCATTTTCCACCGCTCGAACCTTCACCTCTGCCGCGTCCACCTCGATGATCTTGATGGTGACCACAAAGCTCGAACCCAGTTTGCCGAGGCTAGCAGTCAACAAATAGGGCACACCGAGGGCGCCGCCCAGTTGCGCCAGGCAAGTGTCCTCATCGCACCCGAGGGCGGTCTTTTGCTGTTCCAAGTCCAGCATCGCCTGCATGTCTGAACTGCCGAGCACGCTACCGAATTGACCGCTACCTTTCAGTTCGCTGAGCAGAATCTCACCCATGAGTTGCGCCAACTCCGGCGGGACACCGTGGGAAGCCTTAATGTCTAGAGCTGCCAAGCCCGGTTTCTCGGCTGATGCCTCTTGGCTGTAGCCCGGCACCGAACCCAAAAGAAGGTAAACAAACGCGAGTTTTGATTTCATCGCCATCAAACGGCTCCAAACGACTCTTGGCAAATCATCTGACCCATCAGCAACCTCAAAGCAAAGAGAAGAATCAACGACTCCGGCGAGCAGCGGTCATTCCCAGGACTCGCCAGACTTCGTTTCAGCGAAGCAAAATGCGAAAAGTACCGCCCTCCCGCCCCCAACCGATGCACCCGGGCCCCTCATAACCAAAATGCTTCGTCTGGAAGCGATCACCAAACTCCGGGTGTGGCGTGTCAAAGATCAGGACCAACCGCAGCGACCAACCGATGCTGGAGTCTAACTGAAGCGTTGCTGGCAAACCATCACAGGTGACTTGAAGCACGGCACCCTCGGTTTCAAGCTGACGTAAATGGCTCTCGAGAAGTGGACGAATAATCTGCTGACTGTCGGTCATTGGAGGCTCCAAATCAAAAGGGGCAAGCATTGGATCGCTGGGATCGACTTAGAAGCGGTTGTCATCGTTCTCCTCCTCAACCTGTGTTTGAGGCTTCACCCCCGCTTGCGTTAGATAGTGGTAGCTGCTGGCCGTACCCCGGCTTTGAAGGATAAGTAAGGCTTCTGCCGTGACGAGAACAAGCCAACTCATCACCCACGTGACGACAAATGCACCGGAAAGCCAAGCGACCAGCGACCCCATAAAGACCAGACACAAAGCGCCTAGGCTCCCCTTTAATGCGTCCCAACGAGTCATGTCGTCCCGATGACTGTCGAAGTCCGAGTCGAACGCATTGGTGAACAGACCCCAGGCTGTAGGGACGGCAGGTTTCAACAATCGAAGAATGACAATGACCGACACGACCGCAGCCAAAGCGACTGAGGCACCAGGGAGCAAGAAAATGCCCACTCCAGAGGCAAACGCGAAAGCACAAGAACTGAGGATAAATACCGTCGTGTACATCCAAACCAGCAGCGTCGTGTCCAAGACGATCAGGCGAAAATGCTGCCGACAACGTCGTAAGCTGGCAGTTTTGTTCTCCGAATCAGGGAAGCTTCTTTGCCCAAAGAACGAAAGAGTCATGGCCGCAAAATCAGAATTCCGAATCCCTCCGGTTTGTCCAAGGTAAGAACTCAAGGTGCCGGGACCACTCCCCGTTCTCTTTCGGCTGATCCACTCAGCAACCCAGAGCCCCAAGCCGCAAACAAACAAAAGACTTGCGAAGGTCCCCAGCCCATCTGCTCTATTCAGCATCACTGCCACCCCATCACTTTGGATGACCTGATAAACGGCGCCAGCAGTCACATCCGAGGTGTTCCAACCGAACCATGCTGCCTGAGCTTCATCGGTCGTATGGTCTGTAAAAAAATCCATAAAACCCTTGAAGAACTGCACGAGTTTACCCACCCAAAAACCTGTTTCCTCAACGACATTACCCAGGCCTCCTACAGCATTCACCCCGACCTGGGTCACCTTGTCGACCAGGTGAGCCAATGAGCTGATCAAACCGGAAACAAACGAGACGATGACCGCCCCCGCAAGAAGGAAATACTTCGTGCGGTTCGCCGCAAACAATAAAGCAAGGACGAGCCACAAAACCATTGCATCGATCAGAACCAGAAGTGCTTCACCCGTGTGAACGAGCGGCTTGATTAGTGCCCGCAGCGGAAGCAACGGTTGGATCAATACCGAAACCAACTCCTGGGGAGGTTTGAGCTGACCTGTACCGACGATCGCTGATGCCATCGCTTCCCCGACGACTGCCGCTTGATCGGCCCCGTACTTCCGAAAGGGGGCGCGCAACTCCCCATGCAACTGCTTCAAAACTAAACTCCACGACGGTGCTTCCGGGGCACTCCGAAGTTCTGCGATCCGCTGACGAGCGGTCGAAACCGAAGCACTGCACAGCGCTTCAACCCTTTGCAGGTGACGAGCCAAGGAATTGTTCTCTTCAGGTCCGACCCAAGCGACCAGTTCACGAATTTCTTTCGCCACCTCTTGCACCTTGACCAACTGCGTCTCAAGTCGGTCGACAGCATCGATGACCTGGTCCACCGAAAGCTCCGAATCCAACTTTTTTGATAAGGGGAGAAGGATGTCATCGATCCGGGCCTCAACAGCCTCAGCAAATGCTTCAATAACAAGCACCCCGCTGGCAGTAAGGGAGGCTTCGATGTCGTTTCGTGCTTCGGATAAATCGATAACGAGTCTCCCCCGAAACGTCTCGGCATCGATCCGCCCCATGAGGTAAGCTGGCAATATCTCTCCTGCGAGGACTTCAGCTGTTTGTGATGCTTCACGACTGAGTCGGTCGCTGAGGGCTGCCCGCAACGAACCCGCTTCCGAAACAATGACCGACGTTCTCTCTTTCCCCAAAGCGGGCTCAAGCCTTTTTAAGGACTCAACCGGAACCACTTCCATCAAACGGGTTGTTACAGCCTTCACCCGCCCTCCGACCTCCAAATCGTTGGCAAGCGCCGACCAAAAATGAGGTCCGGTGACGAATTCGAAAGCGACGCTAGCAACCAGAGAGGACACCAAGAAGACGATGAGAGCACATCCAAAACTCATCACCCCGGTCGTGCGCAGCCCCATGGTCATCAACCGAATAAACACTGCGCGCCCCCCGCAACTCACCATCTACAAGCAACAGAGAATCCAATGGGTCAACCCGCTGTGCGCGCAGGGCGGTCAAAGCTCAGATGGTTCCAAGGTGCTTGTCCTAGCGACCGGACAACAGATGATCTTGTCGGCACTCAAGACGTCTCGATCAGGGGGTGACGTCAGGCTCCTTCCGCTTGCGCTGCATACGGATTTCCGCCTAAGCATCGCCCGTTCAGGAGGTGACCGTGGCCGATCTCTTCAATCCCAGCGAAGAACACCAGGAAATTCGCGAAACGGTCCGTCAGTTCGCCGAGAATAGAGTGCGTCCACAAGCCCTTCAACAGGATGCCGAGGAACGCTTCAACGAACCACTTTTCCGTGAACTGGGTGAGCTTGGACTCCTCGGTGTCACCATCGATGAACGCTTTGGCGGCGCCGGGCTCGATGCGACCACCTCGGTGATCGTTCACGAGGAGTTGGCGGCTGCAGACCCTGGATTTACCCTGGCTTATTTGGCGCACGCGATTCTGTTCGCCCACAACCTCGACTTGAATGGCAATGATGAGCAACGTCAACGTTTCCTTCCCGGATCGTGCAGCGGTGATATCCTCGGTGGCATGTGCATGAGCGAACCCGGTGCCGGGACCGACGTGCTGGGCATGAAGAGCCGTGCCGTACGAGATGGCGATGACTTTATTCTCAACGGCGCAAAAATGTGGATCACCAATGGATCCCGAAATGATACAGAACTCGGCGATGCTTTTCTGGTCTACGCCCACACAGGCAGTTCCCCTCGAGACCTGGGGTTGTTCCTTGTGGAACGAGGCATGCCCGGCTTCGCTCTCGGGCAGCGACTGAAAGACAAACTGGGCATGCGCGCCTCCTCGACGGCTGAACTGGTCTTCGAAAATGTCCGTGTTCCCAGCAGGAACATTGTCGGTGATCCTGGGCGCGCCGTGGTTGCGATGATGAGGAATCTGGAATTGGAGCGAGTCACGCTTGCCGCCATCAGTCTGGGAATTGCTCGGCGCTGTGTTGAGGTGATGAATACATACGCCCAGGAACGACAGGCCTTTGGACAACCCCTGAACCAATTCGGTCAAATCCAACGCTACATTGGGGAAGCCTATGCCAAGTACATGGCGGGACGATCCTATGTGTACCAGGTTGCAGCAGCGTTGGAGATGGACCAAGCGGGAAATCGTCTCGACTCCGACGGCGTCAAACTCTTCTGCAGCACCATGGCAAAAGAAGTCGCAGATGCGGCCATCCAGGTGTTGGGTGGATACGGTTACGTCGGGGAATACGAAGTGGAACGTCTCTGGCGAGATGCCAAGCTCATCGAAATCGGTGGTGGCACCATCGAAGCACACCAGAAGAACATTACCCGGGACCTTATTAAGTTCGATCGACTTCGATAAGTTCATCTCTCTTTTCTGCATTTGAGGATTTTGCATCATGTCTCTGCTCGGTAAAAAAGCTCCGGATTTCAGCCTGTTTGATCACAATAAGCAGGAGACCTCACTGTCCAGTTTCCGTGGAAAAAAGGTTATCCTCGCATTTTATCCCGCCGCCTTCACGGGCGTCTGCCAAAAGGAACTCTGTACCTTCGAGGAGAGTCTCGCCGAACTCGGTCAGATGAACAGTGCAATCCTGGGCGTGAGCGTCGACGGGCCTTTTGCCAATGCTGCATTTGCGGAAGCCAATAACCTCAACTTTCCGCTCCTTAGCGACTACGAGCGAAGCACGGTGAATGCCTATGGTATCGCCCTTCCAGACTTCGCCGGGATGCCCGGCTACACAGCGAGCCAACGGGCGGTTTTCGTCATCGATGAATCCGGCGATGTGATTTACGAATGGGTTGGCGAGCATCCAGGTCTCGAACCGGATTACGAAGCAGTTAAAGGCGCTTTATAAGCCGGTTTGGCGGCTCAAACCCCCAAGCCTCGTAAAACCAACCAGACGGCAATCATCGACTGCCCGGTGTAGTAGATCGGTAAGCCGATCAAAGCGTTGGCAAAGCCGGGTGCAACAAATCGCTCCCGAGCTACCAATAAATCGGACAGGGCAAAGAGAATCGCCCCCCCCACGAAGTAATGACCTTGGGGTTGCTGCAGCTGTCCCACAGCAGCGCCCACCATGGCGGCAATTGCCAACAGGTAAATCACGACGGGCAACCGAAGCGATGGGGTCAACCGGCTCCATAACCAGCGCAATGCCAACAGAGCGAGTCCCAGTGACGTGATGCTTGCGCCCACGATCGCAAATCGATTTGACGGCAGCTGATAGCCGACAACCGTATAGGCCACGTGACCTGATAAAAAGGCGACGAGTCCGAACATAAATGCTCGATGATGACGAAAGGACAAAGCCACATCACCGAACCAGCCGAGAATTAAGCCTGCGACGATCAGAGAACGACCCGGTGCCTCCGGTGCCGACAATCCGACAATGACGAACCCGGAGGATGCGATCGCCTTCAACACAATGGATCTGCGCTGCCATCCCTGCATCCTCGCAAAGAGCAAGAGAGGCAAGAACACAAGGGGAATGAAGAGACCGATGAGCGTGACCATGAGCCGCCTTTATCTCGGCAACAGGAAAGCCGCTAGCCATTGACTCGAGATAGGCCATCGGCGACTGTTTGCCGGTCGAAGGATGCCCTATGAACCGGTTGATTTGTATTTTCATTCTCGGGCTGACCGGATGCTCAACGGAACAGGTGGTGGTTCGAGAAACGGAAGCAACCTGTGGTGACGGTGAACTGGGCGTTGGTGAACTCTGCGATGATGGCAATGAAGATCCAGGAGATGCCTGTACAAACGATTGCCAACCGGCTCGCTGCGGCGACAAAGTCCTACGAACGGACAGCCAAATGGGCGAACCCGGATACGAAGAATGTGATGATGGCAATGAAAACGACAGCGATGGTTGTTTGTCCGAATGCCTGGAAAGCTTCTGCGGAGACGGCTTTCTTCGCAGCGACCGTGGTGAGGGGCAGCCGAACTACGAGGCTTGCGACGATGGTAATGATCTGGATGAAGACGCCTGTACGACAGAGTGTGTGCATGCCCGCTGCGGCGACGGCATCAGGCGCACCGATCGAGGCGAGGGGGATCCAGAATTTGAAGCCTGCGACGACGGCAACCAAGAAGATCTGGACGACTGTTTGACCAATTGCCAGCCCCACCGTTGCGGCGATGGGATCCTAGGCCCCGGCGAAGGCTGCGACGATGGCAATGGTGATCCCACCGATGCTTGCACCAACTCCTGTTTCCCTGCCCGCTGTGGCGACGGCCTGCTGCAAGAGGGCGAGCGTTGTGACGATGGCAACGCAATCGACACTGACGACTGTCTATCGAACTGCGTCCCCGCTCGCTGTGGTGACGGGGTCGTGCAACAAACAGGAACGACAGAAGAAGCCTGCGACGATGGCAACGATGAAGATCAAGATGCGTGTACGACGAGTTGCCGCCTGGCTTACTGCGGTGATGGCATTCTACGGGACGACCTTGACGCCGGGGCGCCAGATCACGAGGCCTGTGATGATGGCAATGGGATCGATACCGACGTCTGTTTGACCAACTGCACCATCGCCCGTTGCGGGGATGGACGGATCTGGTTTGGGCGAGAAGAGTGCGACGACGGGAACGACGATGACTTCGATGGCTGCACTCGGGATTGCATCGAATTGCGCTGTGGCGATGGCGAGATCTGGGAAGGTGTCGAAGCCTGCGACGACGGCAATGACCTGAACAACGACGCCTGCGTCAACTGTGCTCCGGCTCAATGCGGTGATGGATTCATCCAAGATGGCGTCGAAGCCTGTGATGATGGCGACCAGAATGATGATTTGGCTGCTGATGCGTGTCGAACCAACTGTCGAGAAGCGGTCTGCGGGGACGGGGTGATCGATAGCAACGAAATCTGCGACGATGGAAACAATGATAACGACGATGACTGTCTAGCCAGCTGCACTGCAGCCTTTTGTGGCGACGGATTTGTCCGGGATGGTGTCGAACAGTGCGATGACCAAAACGATGACGATGATGACAGTTGCAACAACCAATGCGAAAGCAATGGGCGAACATGCGATGAAATCAATCACCCGAATGGCTACTCGGTCATCATTGTCGAAGACAGAGTACACTTAGGTCCTGACGATACACATCGAGTTCGTTGTCGAGTTGAAAATCCCGGTCGTATTCGCCTCTGGGAGACTTCCGATTTCGATATTTTGCGCTTTGACGACATTGGCATCTTCGCCGGGCGCGGACCGTACAATCAGTCCGTCCGTGCGGTTCCGGAAAATCATCAGCGGATTTGTGCTGCGCTTGGCTACGATCAGTCCAGGGGTCAGGCTTCGGGGGTCAACAGTTCGACGGAAGCGGTAATCCACGCAGACATGAATGGTTTTGATGTGGTCGGTGCGGGCGACGATTGGCTCTGGATTGAGTGTTGGAACTAAAACGAGGTTGATTTTGACTCACCGTGACCTGCTTATCATCTGCCTCTTTTTGACCGCCTGTCCTGGTGAACAAGTCATTGTCCGTGAGACAGAGGCTTCCTGTGGCAACGGTGAAATTGAAATGGGAGAAATCTGCGACGATGGCAATAACTCCAATACCGATGCTTGCACCAATGGCTGCGAGCTAGCTGGCTGCGGTGATGGAGTGACTCGAGAGGACACGGTCCTGGGCGATGAGCAACATGAAGAATGCGATGATGGCAACTCGGAGGACGGCGATGCCTGCTTGACGACTTGCTTACTGGCTCGGTGTGGCGACGGGGTCCTTCGAGCCGACCGCAGTGAGGGTGAGGATGGTTACGAAGCCTGCGATGATGGCAATGACGTGGATACAGACGCATGCCGAGTGGATTGCAGAGAGGCTCGATGTGGAGATGCCGTGACACGGCTGGACCTTCAGGAAGGAATTGCCGGCCACGAAACCTGCGATGATGGCAATCGGGACGATAACGACGACTGTCTGAACAACTGTCAAAGGGCACGCTGCGGAGATGGTATCGTCGGGCCAGGCGAGGGTTGTGATGACGGCAATGAAGACCCCACTGATGACTGCAGTAACGACTGTGCGCCGGCTCGATGTGGCGATGGAATCCGACAAGTAGAAGAAGCCTGCGACGACGGTAATGAAGTGAATGAAGACGGCTGCTTGAATCGCTGTGCCTCGGCGCGCTGTGGTGATGGGGTCTTGCGAGCTGATTTAGAGCCGGGAATGGCTGGCTTTGAGGTCTGCGATGATGGCAACCGAACACCAACGGACGACTGCACAAACGGTTGTGAGCCGGCCCGTTGTGGCGATGGGATCCTGCAGATCGGTGTCGAAGCATGTGACGATGCCAATGAGATCGAGGACGATGGGTGCTTGTCTGACTGCACTCTGGCTCCTGTAGCCACCTGTGGTAACGGAGAAGTTCAAGAGGGTGAACAATGCGATGATGGCAATCGAAGTAACCTCGATAACTGCACCAATGGCTGTGAGTTGGCCTTCTGCGGTGACGGTATCATTCGTCAAGATATCGCCTCCGGTGACGATGGCTTTGAAGCCTGTGAAGATGGTAACGAGGTCAATGAGGATGCCTGTACGAATGCCTGTGAATTTGCACGGTGTGGCGATGGAATCATCCGGCAAGATCGGGCCGAGGATGCCGTCGACTTTGAAGCGTGTGACGATGGTAATGAGGACCCGCGTGATGGTTGCTTAATTGGCTGTGTGGAGGCTCGCTGTGGTGATGGTATCGCTCGAGTCGACCTCCAGGAAGATGAAGAGGGCTTTGAGGCCTGTGACGACGGTAACGACAACAATGAGGATGCTTGCATTGCCGACTGCCAACTCCCTGAATGTGGTGATGGCTTTGTTCAGACTGGCATCGAAGAATGTGACGATGGCAATGATGACGAAGGGGATGGGTGCACGCCCGAGTGTCTTCTAGAAGCCGCGAATCCCTATTTAGTTTTCGTAAGCAGTGAACTCTACACAGGCAATCTCGGTGGGTTTGAGGGTGCCGATGGGAAGTGTCAGCGCCTGGCAGATGCTGCCGGTCTTCCAGGGCAATACAAGGCATGGATCGGAATTGAAGGAACGGGTCCGGCGCAACGCTTCAACCAACCAGCCAATGCGGCCTACCACCTGACCACAGGAGAAGTCGTCGCCACCAACTGGGCGGATCTCACCGATGGATTGCTCGCAGCAAATATCGATCGAGACGAGAACGGAAACATCCCGCAACAACGGGGTAACACCAGTTGTAATGGTGGTGGCTTCCCCACGGTTTGGTCCGGTGTTCGAAACAATGGCGAGGGTCACGGCAACGCTTGTGGGGGCTGGTTGAGTGAGCAAGGAGGCGGCTTGTGGGGCCGATACGACGCCTTGAATCAGTGGACGTCGTGGTGCTCCGGTGGTCTGTGCAGTTGGGTAAGCCCGATTTATTGCTTCCAGCAGTGAGCAGCGAGATCGTCGGTCCAACCGATCAGCGCCTGACGAACCCGATCTAACCCACCTTGATCTAAGCCGGCTTCCTCGGACCACCATAGTCCTTGATTCAACTCCAATTGGATACCCACTCGGCCCGAGCCAGGCGGCGAATGACGCCGAACGCCATAACCCCCTCGGAATGGTTCATTGATCCCCACGGTCAACGAAGCATTAAAATGGCGATCCAAATGAAAATTGAGGCTTTGACCGGCAAAGATGAGGTCGTCCGGGGCGCAGGTGATAAGATCCCCGGGTAATGCGTTGCCAAGCGCATCGCCGCAGTTACCCACGCATGCCGCCGGACGCGGTCGACTACGGTCAAAACTGCTGGTGGGTCCAACCGCCGCCATCGAGTGCCCGTCGATGAAGACGTTGACCCCCTCCAGTGCTGCAGACAATTCCACTTGATAAGGCTCGTGGAACTCGTCCAGGCGACTTTGGATCTCCTTGGGCGAATGGGTGACGCCTGGACGATAAAGTGAACGACCATCGAAACCTAACCGGGGGATGACGCCTAAATCCCGTCGATCGTCCGGGTCTCGGTTAGGGTCTGCAACAAAGCGATGCCACCGGGCAGCCACCCAACGAACCGTTGATAACTTATAGACCTGATCCGTGTAGACATCCGACTGACTGCGCAAAAAGGATGCATCGACGTGCGATTCGAACTGAGGACGCAGCTTGCTTGGCACCTCGATCGATGCGTGGGGAATACCAATAACGATCGAATGTGTCCGGTCTGTAGTCGCCATATCATCGCTTTCTAGGGTAGCGTTGTGCCCCATAGGGGCTCTTGTCAATGTCATCTCGTTCCAATCAAAGAATCCCAACGTGGGCGGTGATCATCGTACTCATGATGGGTGGTTTTGCTTGGTATCAGTTGATGCAACGATACGGTAAGCCGCAGTCTGCGGAATGGAAGTTACCCGAGAATAAACCGGTTTGGGATCAAGTCGCAGAGATCCAGTTGGATGAGGCTCGATACGGCAAACTTCCAGATCCTCAATCCCTCGACCCTCGAGCTACAGGTTGGACCGAAGACCTACACAAGATGCCCGAAGCCGAGGCGAGGGCGAGAATCCAAAGGTATCACGTCCATCTGCAACAGCTGCACGCATCCCGGCGCAAGGTTCTTAATGCCATGCGGCAGCGAAACGAGCCGTCGACCATCACGGACCCGCTCGACCTCATGTCGACAGAGGAGTACGCCCTGTTTCTCAAACAAGCGGAGCAAGAGCTTCTGTCCGAACTACGGCCACTGTGGCTGCTCATCGATGGGGGCAACCGGATGGACATGGCTTCCTCGAGCAATGCAGCTGACGCTGGGACTCCTGAAGTGACCCACTCAAAAAATCTCAGACAGCCAGACGAAACGACCCATGGGCGCCCGGATGGCGGGGCAGTGCCTCCAAAGACCAACAAATAGGTTCCTATCAACGTTTTTTCACGTTCAAAGGCCGGCCACGCCTGGCCGCGACTCAGCTAAACGCTGGACGTGTCGACATGTAACAGCTTAACTTGTTGTTTTTTCTGACATTGGCTTTGCGTCATGCGTTTAGGTTCGCAAGGTCTGTGCCAAATTGAATGCTCTATAAATGAGGCAATTGGCGACCTAGCTAACGTTTTTTTGCATTTTTTGACTTCACCCACGGGACAACATCACTTAAGCGCATTTTTGTCAGCGCCGGAACGAGCCGGCAGACGTTAACAACGTCGTCAAGAAAGGCGACACAAATGGAGTCAGATAATGTCTGATAAGAAGAATTTCGTCCTCCTGAAGAATGGCAAGGACACCGCCACGGTGTTCTCCAGCAAGCAGCCCCGCGGCGCTGCCCTCAAGGCTGCGGCCCGTGGCATCACCGACATCCGGCTGCGTGAGCGTGGCACCAACCGTGTCCACGTCTTCAAGGGTGAGCGTAACGAAGTGGATAAGCCCGCCAATGCCCCCGACTGGTTGGGTGACAAGGTCTGGAAGTCCAACGTGAAGAAGATCGGCGTCGAGCACGTCTAAACTTCTACGTGCGAGCGTTCATGTGCGCTCGCCGTTGGATGATGAAGGAGGGCTCGCTTCGGCGAGCCCTCGTTCTTTTTTCTCCGCCAGTTGCCCTACGGGACGCAACCAGGCCAAGTTCATGCCGAGGTTAAGGACAAGAGGAGCCGAACATGCCGGAAATCCACAACCCGATTCAACGTTACTTTTGGGACAAGCTAACCAATGGTGGTCTTGATCTGGTCGACGCCAGTCGAGTGGATCAACTGTTGGACTACGCCGCCAAAAACGCCATCACCAGCGAAGGCGTCGAAGCTTCGACGGAAGCGGATCGAACGATCGACACCTTTGAAACCGGTGCTTTGAAGGAATTGTTGGATTCCAACTCTTGGCGCAGCCTCTTAACGGATGACGGAGTCGCCAAACTGGAAAGCCATCTGGGCATTACCGCAGCAGAAATGGTGAGTACACAGGGGCGCGCCGCGCCAGGAACGGTACCAAAAGGTAGCGTGTCGGATCACCTCGCTCATCTTCTCGGGACCGAACAGGTTCCGATGGAAGCGGTTGGGAAGCTTTTTGATATCGACTACGAGCAAAAAGCAGCGACTCTCTTTAACAATCCGTCCCTCCCCGCTGAGGAGCGAGCCGCTAAGACGCTTCACCTGCTTCAAGACTACGCAAAAGTGGTGAATGAGCGTTCCCACGGCCCCGAGGCTGTTCAAGCCCGTAAGGACTTACTTACTGCTTTCTTTGATAAGGATTTGGCGAAAACCCATGGAGCCAAGGATCCAGATGGTGATATGCTAGGTACCGCCTGGGAGATCGTATGGGGTACCGACCCCGAGCATCCCGAATCCAGCTTCGATATTGATAAGAAGAAGAAATGGTCCGCCTACATGAACATGAATGGCGGCTTCATCACCACGGCAAAAAAGATCGATAAGTTCCTCGCCGCCGAAGGGCGTCCGGCAAAAGCAGAAGCCTATGAGAAGGCAAGCCCCTTGAACTGGATCGTCGCTGAGGAGACGGGCAATACGAAGGCGAGTTCCTCCTTCCGCGAGAAAAGGGCGATCAGTTCTACGGGCGTGGACTTTGCGAAGAAGTTGCTCACCGATGAATCTGCCATTGGGACAAGAACCCTCGACCCGGGCTTTGACATGAAGGTTGATTTCTATGCTTGGAACAACTTCGTTAACCTGAACAAAGCCCGAGGCGAAAAGCTCATTGCCCGCCACGATGAAACCGGTGCGGATTTAAGCGTGGAGATCAAGGAAGTGGGTGAGGCTCATTGGCAACCTGTTTTCAAAGACGCTGCCGGCGAGGAGGTGGCAGTCGACAAGGTGACAAGCGTCGTCATGGGTGCAGACGGCAAAGTGAAAGGCGATGGGAAAGCTGACGGTAGTTACTCTGCCAGTTGGTGGGGATTTTGCGATCGCAACGCGATGCAGGGACTCATCACTTTGAAGTACGGATTCCCCCAACCCAACCGTGGCGTGACCTTGAAGGCTGGCGACCAAGAGTTCAGCTTCACAAAATCGGAAGTCCGAAACATCGTTGGGCGCCGACTCACAGAGATTTTCCCCAACAACACCCAAGCCGGAAATCGCTATGACGATAATCCCGACGAGGTGCATTTAAAGGACGGCACCATCCTTCGAGGAAAGATCACCTCGAATGTGGATTTTCATCACGAAGAGACCCACCGGGCCGGCGATTCAATGGTGGTGGCTGAGGGCATGAGTCATCTGCCCACCGGCAGTCTGAGTATAAAAAACGCTGATGGCGATGTTCGCGACTATGGCGTGGATCAGATTGCAAGCATTCGTCGAGCATCGCAAACCGGTGCGCTCGCCACTGGTGAAACCCAAGATACGCTCGTCATGAAAGATGGCACCGAAATTTCTGGGAGTTTACAAAGTAAGGTCATCTTTGGCGGCGAGACGGATGAGGCAGGTAATCTCGTCCTGAACAACAACGATGACAATCCCATCCTCGGTGAGTTGGCGATGAAAACCGTCCGAGGCGAAACAAAGCGCATCCCAGTGGGTGATCTCCGTTATGTGATTCGGGAAGACATCAACGAAATCCTCGGAGAGGAAGCACTCGCCTACATCATCAGAAACCGAGGGGTCTTTGCTGCCGACTCCTGGCAGGGGTCCAGTGTCGCCAACGGTACGCGCACTGTCGAGGAGATCAATCGATGGACGCCAGACAGCGGAGAGAAGCCCTCTTGGATTCCCGCCGACACCGCCAAACTGAAGGGCTACAAGGGGGCTGTGAAGGATCCGGACAAGCTGGCTTTCTTCTCCATGGGAAACAAGGGCAGCAACTACGGTGGCGTGAAGTTCTGGGTCGAGTTTGATGAAAATCGAGTGCCCATCAATTCCAATATCATCTCAGGGCAATGGGACTTTCTCTGGGGTGTGGAGGGCAAGCCCGACTGGGATGCAAAAGCCACCTTCAATCCGAATGTCCCCAACGACTTGGTTTCGAAACTCTATGTCAACAGCCTGGAAGATCCCGAAGCGATTCAGGATATCCTGCCAGGCAACTGGCGCGATCTATTGGTCGATCAACCGGCGCCAATAACATAAGCAACTTCGACGGGATCGAAGCCACGGTACACTGGATTACGAAACCGTTTTTATCAGGGCACCGACTCGAACCGGCTCCATCGCCATGGCACAGACCATGCCGCCAGCCATGGCGCCCATGACGCCCACGGCACCCACCTCACAGCCGGAGAAGAAGAGGTTTTTGATGGGCGAATGAGCCCTCAAATGATCGCAAGCGTAGCGTTCCACGGTCGGCTCGATACCGTAAATACTCCCTTTCATCGGCCGACAGAAATGGTCGGTGGAAAGGGGCGTGCCCAACTCGGCGAAATCCAACATGGGTTTTAGCGCCGGCATCCTTTCAAAAAACTGTTTCAGGAGTTGATCCGTCATCGCCTGTTTAAAGGCTTGGTAATCCTCATCACGATTCCGCCAAGGCTGCTCTCGCCAGCGGGCAAAGGTATCAAAAGGGACAAAGGTCACCACTTCACCCGTATGATGTTGGTCAGCACCCGGATCATGACTTGGATCCTTGAGACTGGGAAAGCTGCAATAAAGTACCGGACATTCGGTCAACGGTTGGTTCGGCTGAACTTCCCATTCGTCGAACTCCATATCCCAGGTGTTGTAGAACCACTTGTTGGCGGCACCAGCACCGGCAGCCTGGATATCGCCCTTAAAGCCGAGATAGAGACAAAGATGTGCAGGCGCTGGATTCAGTTGAGCAATTTCATCACACCAATCCCCCCTTGCTGAGGCGGGCAACAAGCGATTCACAGTGCTCATGATTCCTGCAGCTGAGACCACGCGTTTCGCCCGAATCTCTTCGCCACCAGCCATTCGAACCCCGACGGCTCGTCCACGCTCAATGAGTATTTCATCCACCGATGCTCGGACGCGAGTCCAACCTCCCGCATTTGCCACGGTATTTAACAGACACTTTGCGATCGCAGGCGCTCCACCCACCGGATAAAATGCGCCGTACATGAAGTGTCGACTCACCAGTGCTTGAACAGCAAAGGCTGCCCGAGAGGGGGGAGAGCCGTGATAGCCCCATTGTCCGGTAATTACCCTCTGCAATTTCGGATTATCGGTGACCTCGTCCAGGACCTCTTGAAGTCGCTTCTTTAAGGCATCCCCCACCCCCTTTGATAGGCGACTACCGATGGCTTTGCCCCACCAACTTGGCGGCATGGCGCGGGATTTCAAGTACCCCTTCATGCCCCGACTTACCGACTTGACCCGAGCCAGGTAGTCATCGATCGCTGCCTCTTCATCGGGAAATGCAGCGATGAGGTTCTGCCGAAATTGAGGCTCATTATCGGGAAAGTCGATTCGGAGCCCCGGGTAATAAAACTCATCGTAGACGCCGCCGAGGCTCGCCCACTCCAGCTTTCCATCGGTCAGCAGGTGCAGCAATCGCCCCAGCATGGCTTTCTGGTTGACCTCTCCGATCGCATGTACGCCCACATCCCAATGATACGGCCCCCTCTTGAATGCGTGTGTGAAGCCACCAGGCACATAGTGTTGCTCCAGCACGAGCACCTTTTTACCGGCTTTCGCCAGCAACGCTGCCGTGGTCATGCCCCCCATCCCCGAGCCGACGATAATGACGTCGAAAGGCCCCGGAGGCCCCCCGGATTTAGACCAATGTTTAGCGACCTTACTCACCGGGCAACCGATACAAAGTCGAACCGAAGCCGAACATCCCGGAGTCGCCTCAGATCGATCCCATCGGCCGTGCTCGCTTTCAACATCTCCTTGGGAAAGAACAATGCGTAATCCCCGTAGAGACCTCGAGCGGCTAATTCCGTGGATTCATTCTCCCGGTAGTCCTCTGCGTTAAAGGCGTCGGGTTCGATATTTAAGCGTGCATCCACTCGAGCTCGGGTCCAGCCTGGAAAGCGCCCAACTTGAGGCTCTTGTGCACCTTGCGGTGCGCCAGCCAAGGGGTCTCTAAAGAGGTTGCGTTCCGGACGGACGGTTTGAACCTGATAGGCTTCCTGCCCCTCAGCATCACTGCACCATCGACTGAAAAAGCTGTTCTTATGCAACAACTCGACCCGAGCCGATCGACGTGCAGCACCTTCTGGAACAACCCGGTCACCATCGAGGGAGACGTTGACGCCCCAGAGGCGCTCTGCACAGTCTCGAGATGCGCTGACCACAGGCAACGAGAAGCCTTCGCCATTGTCCTGCAAATCAAACGGTGTGAGCGCGAACGGAATACGCTGACCCAGATACTCGCCATCCCGATCGTAGATCGCATAGCGCTGAGAGTTGACCAACGCTCGAAACCGCTGTGTGTCGTTGAGGCGATATTGGGTCTCTGGGAATTCCGCTCGGCTCGCCAGTTGGAGCAGATGGGTCTTCAAGCTGAAAATCGCACGATAGTTTTCGGGCGAACGCCCATTGATTCGCTGTGTATTCACCACACTGCGCAGTTGAGCCAGCGCTTCTGTTAACTCGCCAGGATGGGACGCACTGAGCACGAGGCCCCGTTCATCTCGACTCATTTGAAACTCGTATTCGGCTGCACGTACGGCAAGGTAAGCGGTCCGTTTGGCACGACGCATGGCATGGAGAAAAGTGTCCACATCTTCATCAAGCCACTGGTCATGGGCGATCGGCGGCCGGTCCCACTGTCGAACCCGCTCCGTTGCAACAGTTCCCTCCGCAAGCAAAGCATCAAGTCGCCCCATCATCCCACGAGTCCGCAGAACAGCTTGCTCCAAACCCAGTTTTGCGCCTTCAAGGTTGATTTGCGCCGTCTTCATGCCCACCAAATGCAATTTTGCATCGTTGAAGCAGATCAGATCATCATAATAATTCTGATAACGAGTCATGGCTAACTCATGCCTCGCCGTGGCTGCATCCATCGCATCGGACATGACTTGTATCGTCGTCTTCGCGGCCACACCGACAACTCCACAGCCAAAGCAGACGATTTCCTCCCACCAACTGCTGGCCACATCCGCCGCCTCTGCGGCAATCGTTGCTGCGAGTCGAACAGCTCGGAGCTTACCCATCACTTCCATGTGGTTCTCCATCAGCGTTTCCTGAACGGAGCCCGCCTGAGAGCCGTAGTGGCACGACTGGACTGCAATATTGTAAGCCTCAACGTGCTCCGCGATTGCAGCACGGGCAGCTTCCATATTTTTGCGTGCTTGCATGGCTTCCAACTCAGCCTCGCCCATGGCGCCCATGTAACACGAATGATTTTGCAGCGGACCATCCGCCAGAGTCGCATAGGTGGGAAGTGTCGGCGGCGCATTTGGCAGTAGGCTTAAACAGCCGTCATGAATCTCCGTCACCTGCTCGAGCGTAATGTTTTCCGTCCCATACATCCCTTCGAAAAATCCGCGCCGTTCCTCTTCAGTGAGTTCTGAGACGAGGTTTTCGAGATAAATCGCCGCATCACCAAATGTACCCGCTTCGTGAGCATCGAGAACTTCCTGAAGTGAATCCACCAGCCGTTGGTTCGTGGCGGTGTTATTGAAACCAACCCCATCATCGAAGCGGTAGCGATAAATGATGCCACGACACATCTGGTACTCCAGATGACCGGGGCGTAATGCCTCATAGAGTAACTGAGCTTCGAGCCGGCAATTTGCCTGAGAACTGTCCAATAGGCATTGACCATGATGCTCCAAGCCGCCGAGCCACTGAATCGCCTCATCGCTACGGACCGGCGCATCGTCGTTGGGGTCATCAGGCCGCTGCCAGCCCCGATGAGCGCCGCATAGTTGAAGAATCTCGTCGCCGTAACGCTGCGCCGTGGCGATCTCTCTTTCGTTCTGCTCATTCACATGGTTCCGGTCCTGGAGAACTGCATCTCGCAACTGCAACCAAGAACCTCGGGCGCGGCCGAGGGCATCGGCTGCCGTCTCCACAGCCCGTGTCGCCAAGCCATCTCCCTGATCGAGAAAATAGCGGGAAATCACCGAGAAGCGCCCGACGTCACCGGCTTCATCAACCCGAAAATACAGGGGCAGATCATCGTCCTCAATACCGAGAGGATTCCCCTCCCCCATCATGTTATCCAGGACCCGAAGAACCCGACCACGGACCGCCTTGAGTTGAGTCCGAGCTTTCAAATAACGAGGACCCCATCGGGTCTCTCCCACCTCCGCTCGCTCAAAGACCCGCTGAGCCAGTGACTCCATCAAAACACTCTGCCGAACAGCCTCTGCAATTTCGCCCTGATGTCTTTGAAGTTGTCGGCCCTCGATCCAAACCTCCTCTCCCTCCGCGACAAGAACCTCCATGTAGGTGGTCATGGCTTCAACCAAGAAGACCGGTAAACCCACGCCTTGCTCATGGTAGGCTCGAGCTTGGAGATTCAACTGGGGAAACACGATCGGCCGATAATCTGCATTGCGTAGTTCGGTGGGAGACAAACCCATCAGACCTGTCACGAATCGAGGCCTCAAGAAGACATCCCAAGCGCCGGCCAAAACCTGCCGCAATCGGGCGAGGTTGGGGACCGCTGTTGGTGAGATTTCGTCTTGTCCCTGCCGAAGAACCTTCGCCAACCGATGGGCTTGTAAGCCCTCAGTTGCCAAGAACTGGTGGAGTTGTAGCCATTGGGTCAGAAGCCGTAAATAAAGTCCGTTGGCCTTGCTCTGATCCCCTAACTCCTCCGACTGCCTCACCGCTGGATCGATCGCTGCAAACATGGCCGGCGCGGAAGCCCATCGCAGACTCGCCCAAAAGCGGGCGAGGTCGATACACCCCTCCGTGCGAAAGACCCGACGTAAATCGGCACGATCCCAAATCGGCCCCCGCCCCGCCAAATCCGGAAGATCCCTGTCCAAATCTCGGAAGCACGCTTCGAGCATCTCTCCAGCGTTAAGCGATTCTTCCTCTGCTTCCTCCGCATCCGCATTGGTAAAAAGCCCAATCGCCGTGGGAATCTGGTCTCGGAAAGCATCACCTGCTTGGGCGCAGGTTAAATCACCCGAGATCGGTAAGACACGCTCAAACAGCCCACTTGATTCGGCAGCAAAGTCGTCCCCTGCCGGCGGCTCGTAACAGAAGAAACGCTCAGCGCAGAGGCTTGCTTGCGCAAGTTCCATATCCCGTGTCCGATACTGCTGTGGTGTCAGTGGCTCGGGGCCGTCTCCGTCGAGAATCACACCGTAACAATTGTGGATGCATCGGGTTTCAAACGGCTCAGGTCCATTCCAGCAAGGATTGACCACATAGCGGTTGCAACGTTCGGGCATCGCAGCAATCACAGCGTCGGTACAGGTCGGTAGATTCTGCCCAAAGTTACCGGCATTTGCTCCGCGGCAACTGTAGTGGTCTTCAACCCATTGCGTCTCGCAACGCATCAGACTCATGCTGTCGTCTGACAAGGTCGCCCAATCCTGCGCTCGGCTGTCGATCACCGGATTGATCTCATCGAGTTCGAAAATTTCCTGCGCCACCTGATCCCAGGGACTGCGAGCGTCCTCGCTCCAGATCCGCTCACGCAAATCCCCGAAACGACTGTTGCTCTCCTCCATGTGGTTTTGATGGTCACGGACCTCGCTGCCCTCCGGCAGAGGCCCTCGACGAAAAACCTTTAAGTCAACAGAAGCAGCCTCGATCATCTGCTCCCACAAATGAGTGCTATCCCTCGTGTTTCCACAGCAAGGATGCTGTTGGCCGAACTGACATGGGAACTGCGCATTGTAACAGGCCAGATATTGACTCACTGGCAACCAACCCATGATGCCCAGATGGAAACGGCCACCGAGCCAGCCATACCCGGAACCGGCGAGCGGCTGAGGGCTCTCGAGTTTGCTGTGAATTTCCACATCGCCAAGCGCTTCAGCCTCATCTCCGAGATAATGATCCCGGCGGAAGGCAAAACCGGCTTCAGTGGGCTGTCCCCACAACACGCCATCGGCACTCAACATACGCAGTGAGTCGATGAGTTTCATGCGTAGTTCACCACCATCCTCAAGGACTTCCGCTCGGACAGGAACGGAAAGCATTGCTCGTCCATCCCCATCGCTAATTTGAACGCTCCCCTCGTAGGAACCTGTCACCGGAACTGTCTCCGGCAGGAATGGAGCAGACTCCACTTTCTCAACCGTGAGTGTATCCAAAACTGAACCGTGGAAGACGGAGATCTCCCACCGGTTCGCATCCCCCGCCACGTCACGAGGCCGGAGGTAGACAACGTGCTCGCTGCCTGCGCTCAGGGTATCGAGTGTGCATTCTTCGATGAAATCCTCGTCTTCGGTTCCAGTACAACTCACCAACAAAGGTTCATCGGGAAGAAGACGCTCGCTCTCCTCACTTTTGAGAAATCCACGTCCTCCGCCAACGCGAACTGCAGAAACATCGGCCTCAATTACGGTCAATCGCAGGGCGAGGGTCGTATCAGCATCATGAACTCGATACCGAAGCCGCTCGAGTTGAACACGACCGACAGGTGTGGGGTCGGGCATCGGGGTCTCCTCCCCGACCTGCTCATCATCCTCACCACTCACGTCCTCAATAGGCGCCTCATCCGAGACCTGAACGCAGCGACCGAACAACGTGCATCGCTCGTCATCTTCACAGGCTTTGACACCCTCGAGGCAGTCGTAAATGCATCGTCCCAAGGCGCAATGGGCACCACAGGGGCAGTGCTCATCAAGACGGCAATGATAAACGCCATTCAAGCGCTCCGGATCCGGGCGACAAAGCGGTTCTGAAACTTCTCCAGCATCGGTCGTCGTCCCTGCGTCTCTCGGATCTTGTTCACCCGCATCCACCGTCAACATGCCTGCGTCTGCAGCCGGCACGGCCCCGGCATCAGGCGCAGCGGGATCGGGAACTTGCTGCGGACAAGCCGCAACCATGAGTGTGAAAGCAAGGGGACCAAGTCGACTCATCATCATCCTCCCGAGGGGGATGTTTCACTATCAAATTAGGCAAAAGACACCAAGATGACCGAGTCTCGAAAAGACAACGACGGCTCGCTTCGACTGAAAGCTCAGTGATCCGCACCGAAGTCGAGATTTGGCCTTTTCCTTCGAGCAGGACCGCAGTGACTTGACCTGGAAGGAACCAGCCGTCGATGATGAGCCGCAGTCTGTTGCGACTCAGGGAGTTGATCATGCGTCTTTTTCATTGGTTTACTTTACCTCTGCTCTTCACCCTTTCCTGTGGTGAGCAGGTGGTGGTCCGCGATGTCCCCAGCGAATGTGGCAACGGAACAATCGAGGGTAACGAAGCCTGTGATGATGGTAATGAAGATCCGGGTGATGCCTGCACAGACGGCTGTAAACTAGCGCGCTGCGGAGATGGAATCCAACGGGGTGGTGAAGACCCCCAAGCTGAGGGTTACGAAGCTTGCGATGATGGCAACACCATCGAACATGACATGTGTCGAAATGACTGTTCTGCTGCCCGCTGCGGTGATGGCATCCGACGCCAGGATCTCGCTGAGGGTGAGCTGGGTTTCGAAGCCTGTGATGACGGTAACAACGCAGATGACGACGCCTGCGTCGCTGGATGCGTCCCGGCCCGCTGTGGTGATGGCTTGGTCCAGTTAGGAGTCGAGGACTGCGATGATGGCAACGACGAAGACACGGATGATTGCACCAACAACTGCAAGCTTCCGGGCTGTGGTGATGGGCTCGTTCAGGAGGGTGAAGCCTGTGATGATGGAAACGATTTAAACGATGACGCCTGCCTTTCCACCTGTGCAGAAGCGCGCTGCGGCGACGGCTTTCTGCGTAGCGGTCTAAGCGCCGAGGAGCCTGGCTACGAGGCTTGCGATGACGGCAACGCTGTGGATGAAGACGCCTGTAAATCCGACTGCAGCGTGAACGTCTGCGGCGACGGGGTGATCGGTCCTGGCGAAGGCTGCGACGACGGCAATGAAGATGCTGAAGACGCTTGCCACGAGTGTCGTCCCACCTCCTGCGGGGATGGCGTGGTTCAAACGGGCGAAGCTTGCGATGACGGAAATCGAATTGACGAAGACTCCTGCTTGTCAAACTGCGCCCTTCCTCGCTGCGGCGACCGTGTCATTCGCACCGACCTCGCCCCTGAAGATGAAGGCTACGAAGACTGTGACGATGGTGACGGAGTCGATCAAAACGGCTGCACCAATGCCTGTTCCCTGGCTCAATGCGGTGATGGAATCCGGTGGGCCGGCGTCGAAGCCTGCGATGATGGCAACCGGGAGGAACTCGATGGCTGCACCAATGCCTGCGAATTACCAGCCTGCGGCGATGAACTCGTGCAAGCCGGTGAGGCCTGCGATGACGGCAATGCCGAAGATCGGGATGCCTGCCGCAACAATTGCAGCGCTGCTCGCTGTGGAGATGGGGTAGTTCGTCAGGATCTCGGTGCCGAAGAAGAGGGTTATGAAGCCTGTGATGATGGCAATCAAGTGGACCATGATGCCTGCACCAATGCCTGCACGCCGGCGGGATGCGGCGATGGCATCGTCGGGCCTGCCGAACAATGCGACGATGGCAACCAAGAGAACGATGACGACTGCTCGAACCGCTGCGAGTTACCCCGCTGTCTCGATGGCATCGTCCAAGAGGGTGAGGAATGCGACGACGGCAACATGAGTGACCACGATGCCTGCACCAACGCCTGCCAGGAAGCGGCCTGTGGAGATGCGGTCATCTACGTTGGTGTCGAACAATGCGATGATGGGAACCGCATCGACAACGACAACTGTACGAATGCCTGTGAAGTGGCTCGTTGCGGGGATGCGGGCGTGGGCCAAGGCGAGGAATGCGATGATGGCAACGAACGAGACGACGACGAGTGCCGGAACAACTGTCGCCTTCCCCGCTGCGGGGACGGCGTGGTTCAAGGGGATGAAACCTGTGATGATGGCAACCGGGTGAATTCAGACGACTGCACCAACGTTTGCCTCCTTGCCACGTGTGGGGACGGGTTTACCCAATTGGGCGTCGAAGACTGCGACGACGCAAACGATGTCCAGACCGATGCCTGCCTCGATGACTGCACGGCCGCATCGTGCGGTGACAGTCACGTCCGAGCCGGTGCCGAAGTCTGCGATGACGGCAACGACATCAACACGGATGCCTGCACAGACACCTGCGTCGAAGCCCGCTGCGGCGACGGCTTTGTCCGGGAGGGGGTCGAGGCCTGTGACGACCAAAATGCGGTGGATCAAGATGCCTGTACCAACAGTTGTGCGGTGGCGGCGTGCGGCGATGGGATCCGTCGTCTCGATCTCAACGAAGGCGATGCGGGCTACGAAGGATGTGATGACGGTAATGATGTCAACACCGACGCCTGCCTCAACAACTGCGCCTCAGCTGTGTGTGGCGATGGAGTCATCCACGCGGGCATCGAGGAATGCGATGACCAAAACCCGAACAACGGCGATGCCTGTGACAACCAATGTCAGTTTGGTTTGGGGCGCAGCGAGGACAATCCAGCGAACAGTTGCCGTGCCATTTTAGATGTCGATGCTCAGGTCACTTCTGGCGTGTACTGGCTACAACCCAACGATGACCCTGCCTTTCAGGCCTACTGTGACATGACCACGAACGGCGGTGGGTGGACCCTCATAGGCATCATTACCAACGCCGACGGCGAGAACTGGAACAAGGGCAGCGCCCGGTGGGTGGATACCACCGATTTCGGCAACCCCCTCGACCCGACCACCAATGCCGATGCCAAATCGAAGGCATGGAACCGGCTCCAAGTGGACGAAGTCATGATCGTCAAACAAGGTACGGGTGTGGAACTCCAAAGCAATGATGAGTGTTTCCCCGCCCAGACCATGCGTTCGGTCTTCCGCCGCAACAGTCAGAACGATAGCGATTGTGCTTTATCCTGTGGTACCCAAGTCCGAAGCGGACCGTGGGCTCAAGATCGTACCGACTCAACACTTCGATTCCGCTGTATGGATACGCATTCTAGTGGCAGTGCCCATGGCTTCACTTGGGGACCTGACAGCGACAACTCCATGTTCACCACCATGAATAATGGTGAATACCGAGACTACAACTTTGGCTTTGGAGCAGGAGAGAGCGGTGATGCCAACGGAGTGGACTTCGACAGCAGTACCGAAGACGGTGGCACTAGTTCCGATCAGACGCAACGCATCTTCTACGCCCGCTAAACGTCGTCTCCTCGGGGCTGACCTCTAGTCGCACCGGAACCCGACTCCAGGAGTTGGCGTTTGCGGATTTCCAGAGCGGAGATTTGCGCCTGAAGAAAACCCAGTTCGGAGTCCAGTGGTGACTCATCGTCTCCATCCTCCTTCGGCACCCCGCCGGAACGGGCCAACAACATCGTAGCCTCCTGCTCCTTTTGAGCCTGGTCCATACCGGTCATGATCACACCGATAAATAGGTTCAGGACCACCATGGTCCCCAACATGACGAAGGAGACAAAGAACAGGGCACCCAAGACGGGTTGCGCCTGGGGCTTCATCACAGCAGCGTATTTGGCCAAGTCTTCAGCCGTGTAGCCATAGACGTCGCTGCCATACATCTGAATGTACATCACGTCGGTCCAGTCCTCGAGAGTGACGACCCGAAAAAGGCTAAGGAAACTCATCTCGAGACTGCGGAAATGGACCGGATCATTCTCCCGGAAGAGAAAGACCGCAGCGACAGCGTAAACGTAGAAAAGAATGGAAAGCAGCAAGGCCACCGAAAACATACTCGGAATGCTTTTCAGCAAGGCGCTCACAAGAACCTGAAGCCTGGGCAATGCGCTCAGCAACTTCAAAACCCGTAGAAGCCGAAGGAGGCGGAGCGTCACGGCGAATTGCCCCACCCCGGGCACGAAGGTTGCGCCCACGATCACAAAATCGAAGACATTCCAACCGTTGTAGAAAAAGCGCCAAGGACGGCTTCCCTCTGCCACCAGCTTCACCACGATCTCGACGACGAAAATCCACAGGATAATGTCATTGAGCAGGGCTAGTTCGCGGCCCCATTGATCGACGATTCGAGGGTAGGTCTCACAGCCAACAAGCACCCCGGCAAAGAGGATTAGACTCGTAATCCCATGTTTAAACCAACTTGCATGAGCAATTCGCTGACAAAAGGCAGCCATCTCTTCGTCTCCGAATTCGACTGCGCCCGACTTAGTCTGTCTTCTAGAGTGAGTAAACCTGAGACGGATCGTCTTTGAACGTGGAACTCAAACTCCATACTCTTCTCTCGCCAAAGACCACCCATTGATCAACTCACCCACTGCTCCTCCCCTTCCGACCGCCGATCGACCAGGCCTGGTTGACCCCCCCGCGCGAGAAGGCCATTCTCAGGGACCTTACCTTGGAGCATGAGTCATGCGATGGACCTTCTTTCTCTCTTGCTTCCTCGTCATGACAGCAGCTTGCTCCGAGCAAGTTGTGGTCCGAGATGTTCCCAGCGAATGCGGTAATGGCGAGATCGAAGGCAACGAAGCCTGTGATGATGGCAACACCGTCGACACCGATGACTGTACGGGCGCCTGTCGTCTAGCCCGCTGTGGTGACGGTATTCTTCGGGTTGTGGAAGACCCTCAGGGCGACGGGTTTGAGGAGTGCGATGATGCCAACTTAATCGAGCATGATGCTTGCCTGTCCAACTGTGTTCGTGCCCGATGTGGTGACGGTATGGTGCGTAACGACCTCACCGAAGGCGAACTGGGTTTTGAGCGATGCGACGATGGCAATGACGCAGATGACGATGCCTGTGTCACGGGCTGCGTACCCGCCGAGTGCGGTGATGGCTTGATTCGCTTGGGCGTTGAGGATTGCGACGACGGTAATGAAGAAGATGCCGATGGCTGTTCCAACACCTGTCATTTGCCAGGCTGTGGCGATGGTATCCTTCAAGACGGCGAATCCTGTGATGATGGCAACGAGGCCAATGACGATGCCTGCTTGAATACATGCATTTCAGCGCGCTGCGGCGATGGCGTGCTCCGACGGGGCCTGTCGGAAGACGATGAAGGTTATGAGGCCTGCGACGATGGCAACACCGTCGATCAAGATGCCTGCAAGACCGACTGCAGTGTCAATCGCTGCGGTGATGGTGTGGTGGGCCCTGGCGAGGGATGCGATGACGGAAATAATGAACCGGCCGATGCCTGCCATGACTGTCGGCCGACCGGATGTGGCGACGGGGTCGTTCAAGCTGGCGAAGACTGCGACGATGGCAACCGGAACGAGCAAGATGCCTGCCTATCCCGCTGCGCTTCCGCCCGATGTGGTGATGGTGTCGTTCGCAGCGACCTCCAACCAGAAGATCCGGCCTACGAAGACTGCGATGACGGGGATGGGGTCAACGATAATGGCTGCACCAATGGCTGCCGCCTCGCCCAATGTGGCGATGGCATCCTCCGAGCCGGTGTCGAGGAATGCGACGACGGCAATCGAGACAACGCTGACGCTTGCAGCAATGTCTGCGAGCGGGCTCGATGCGGCGATGGCGTCCGACATGAAGGTGAGGACTGTGACGACGGCAATCAAGATGATGATGATCTCTGTCGCAACAACTGCCGACAGGCTCGCTGTGGCGATGGAGTTACCCGCAACGACCTCCAAGAAGGCGAAGTCGGCTATGAGGCCTGCGATGATGGTAATCGGGTCAATGGGGACAACTGCACCAACGACTGCATGCCGCCGTCCTGTGGCGATGGTGTTCGAGCATTTTTTGAGGAATGCGATGATGGCAATGATGTGGATGGTGACGACTGCACCAATGCCTGCCGCCAAGCTCGTTGTGGCGATGGAATTTTAGCGGACCAAGTGGAAGCCTGCGACGACGGCAATCGATCCAATGGCGATGAATGCACGAACGACTGCGAGGCGGCCCGCTGTGGGGACGGCTATTTGCAGTTGGGAGTGGAGGCCTGCGACGACGGCAACGACAACATCGATGATGCCTGCGTTCAGAATTGCCAAGAAGCCCGTTGTGGCGATGGCTTTGTCCGTGAAGGCATCGAAGACTGCGATGATGGCAATGAGATCCAAACCGATGCATGCCTTAACAACTGCAGCGCCGCCGCCTGTGGCGATGGGCAAATTCGCGAAGGAGAGGAGACCTGCGACGACGGCAATCGCTCCAACACCGATGGGTGTCTCAACGACTGCAGCGAGGCAAGCTGCGGCGACCTCTACGTATGGATCGGGGTCGAAGACTGCGATGACGGCAACGATGCCCAAACCGATGCCTGTCTCAATGATTGCAACGCTGCAGCCTGCGGCGATGGGCATCAATGGGCCGGCGAAGAAAACTGCGATGATGGCAACCGAGTGACCACCGATGCATGCACTAATGATTGCAATGACGCCACTTGTGGCGATGGAATTCGCCGCAATGATCTAGCCATAGACGCCGAGGATTATGAGGCTTGTGATGACGGTCCCGCCGATGACGACGATTGCACCAACGAGTGCCAGTTTCCCGCTGACGGGAGCACGCAAGAGCGTGCCTCTCCCAGTTGTCAATCCATCCTGGAACTCGACGCCAATGCCACCACTGGCTCTTATTGGGTCGACCTCGACGATGGCGATACGGACAACGCGATTCAAGTCCATTGCGACATGGACTTCGAAAACGGAGGCTGGATGCTTTGTGCAAGCCTCACGAAGGGCTACGTACCGAGCCATGCCCTCTACGATATGGACCAATATGCCTTTCAGGCACGCCTCAATAACGACAGTAACTACGTCTACGAGCGAGATGCTCCCGCCCGAAACGGCGCCAGTTGGGATGCCTCAGAGACCCTAAACTACGGGCAATTCTGCCGTGCTGTCAGTGGCGCGTCCCAGACTCGTGTCCACGCCCAGCTATTCGACTTCTCAAACAATGGGAGTTCCTATCGGGGTCGGGCCTATGACCAGATTCGTTCAGGCGTCTTCGCTGGCAACGTGTTCACAGAATGGTTCACGAACGCGAACTCCGGAAGCTTCACACATCAAAGTGGAGACAACCTCACCATCTGCCATACAAACAATGGGTATGGTGGCTCCTATCAAGCCAAAAGTGTCGGTTGGAATGGTGGCAACGATGAAACGTGCGGCGGAGCCCAACCCTACACTCAATCCAGCAATCCATGGAACGATGGCGGTGGAGGTACCAATCATTGCAATGGCTGTACCTCCAACGGCAACGGCTACAACACGCTGCCCTATGGGCAAACGACAATCCTCAATGATCTGAGCCATAGCTTCTGGGATGGCATCGACAATAAACGCTGGGGTTGGTCCGACTGCACCGCCAACGGAAATTGTAACTACCATGAGTCCGGCTACGGCGTCTGGCTCTTCTACGTGCGCTAAGGATGAACATCATGCCTTCGAATCGTATTCTTCTTCCCTTTCTCTTGATCCTTGCTTGTCCCGGCGAACAGGTGGTTGTGCGCGACGTGCCCAATGAATGTGGCAATGGCGAAATCGAAGCCGATGAAACCTGTGATGATGGCAACAACGTCGCCAACGACGACTGCACCGACGGCTGTCAGATCGCTCGCTGCGGCGATGCGATTACTCGTCTCAGCGATGATCCCGAAGCCGAGGGCTACGAGGCCTGTGATGATGGCAACACCGTGGACCAGGATGCCTGCCGCAACGACTGCCGTCTCGCCCGTTGTGGTGACGGGATTCTCCGCACGGATCTGAGTGAAGGGGACATGGACTTCGAGCGCTGCGACGACGGCAACTTCGCTGACGATGATGCGTGTGTTGGCACCTGCGTTCCCGCAGTCTGCGGTGACGGCTTCGTCCATATCGGTGTGGAAGAATGTGATGATGCCAACGAAATTCACGAAGACGAATGCACCAACGAATGCCGACTCCCCGGCTGCGGCGATGGTATCTTGCAGGAAGACGAAGCCTGTGACGACGGCAACGACATCGAAACCGATGCTTGCCGTGGCGACTGTCGGGAGGCTGCCTGCGGTGACGGTGTCTTAAGAACAGGTCTCGCCGAAGACGAAGAGGGCTATGAAGCCTGTGATGATGGCAATACCGTCGACGAGGACAGTTGCAAGTCGGACTGCCAACTGCACCGCTGCGGTGATGGCGTGGTCGGCCCGGGCGAAGGCTGTGACGATGGTAACGAAGATCCCAACGACCAATGTCATGAATGCCGCCCCGCCAGCTGTGGCGATGGCATCGTGGCGGAAGGCGAAGGCTGCGATGACGGCAACCGGGATGACAGCGATGACTGCCTCACCAACTGTGCGCCCGCTCGATGCGGTGATGGCGTGGTCCGCCAAGACCTCGCCCCCGAAGATGACGGCTACGAAGACTGTGATGATGGCAACGGAGTGGACGGTGATGGTTGCACCAACGCCTGCGCTCCCGCCCAATGCGGAGACGGCATCATCCATGCAGGCGCCGAAGGTTGTGATGATGGCAACCGAATCGATGACGACGGCTGCACCAACACCTGCCAACTGCCCCGCTGTGGCGACGGCTTCCTCCAAGCAGGCGAAGCCTGCGACGACGGTAACCTAGTGGATCAAGATGCCTGCAGAAACACCTGCCAAGTGGCGAGATGCGGCGATGGGGTCACCCGAGGCGACTTGGAGGCTGATGAGGAGGGCTTCGAGTCCTGTGACGATGGCAATCGGATCGACGAAGACCTCTGCACAAACGCCTGTCAGCCAGCCCGCTGCGGTGACGGCATCGAAGCCCTTCTCGAAGCCTGTGATGATGGCAACGACGTGGACGAAGATGCCTGTACCGCCCGTTGCCTACGGGCTCAGTGCGGTGATGCGATCGTCCGGCTCGACCTGGAAGTGGGCGAGCCTGGCTTCGAGCAATGCGATGATGGCAACCGCACCGATACCGATGCCTGCACCAACGGCTGTCTGGAGGCAGCCTGTGGAGATGCCATTGTCCAGGTGGGTGTGGAGGAATGCGATGACGGCAACCAAATCGATGGGGACAGTTGCACTCAAGACTGCCGGGTCGCACGCTGTGGTGATGGCGCGATCAGCGCCGGCGAAGAATGCGATGACGGCAACGACATCGATGATGACGACTGTCGAAACAACTGCCAATCCCCCCGCTGCGGCGACGGAGTCGTCCAAGCGGGCGAGGATTGCGATGATGGCAATCGCAGCAATACTGATGACTGTATTAACACCTGCGAGTCAGCCCGCTGCGGCGACAACTTTATCCAAGTGGGTATCGAAGACTGCGACGACGCCAACGACGTGCAAACCGATGCCTGCCTCAACAACTGCCAGGCTGCCTCCTGCGGTGATGGCTTTATCCTTGCGGATGTTGAAGCCTGCGATGACGGCAACAACAGCCAAACGGACGCCTGCTTAAATAACTGCGTCGTCGCCAGTTGCGGGGACAACTTCGTCCACGAGAATATCGAAGAATGCGACGATGCCAATGAGATTCAAACGGACACCTGCCTGAACGACTGCTCGAACGCTTCCTGTGGCGACAACTTCGTCCAGGAAAACGTCGAGGACTGCGACGACGCCAACGACGTGCAAACGGACGCCTGCTTGAACGACTGCTCAGCGGCCTCCTGCGGCGACAACTTCGTTCAGGAGAATGTGGAGGAATGTGATGACGCCAATGAGTTCCAGACCGATGCCTGCCTTAATGATTGCAGCCTCGCTGGCTGCGGAGATAGCTTTGTCCACGATCAAGTGGAGGATTGTGATGACGGTAACGACGACCAAACCGACGCCTGCTTAAACGACTGTACCGACGCCAGTTGTGGCGATGGATTCCCCCGTGTTGACCTTCAAGAGGGAGATGCCGACCACGAGGCTTGCGATGACGGCAACAACAGCCAAACCGATGCCTGTCTCAATGATTGTACGGACGCCAGTTGCGGCGATGGTCATGTGGAAGCGGGCGTTGAAGATTGCGACGACCAAGACCAAGACAACAACAATGCCTGTCAAAACGATTGTACGTGGGGTTTAGGGTACACCCAGGAGGCCGCAGCAGACAGTTGCAAGCACATGCTCGATAACATCCCAGACGCCACCAATGGCGTGTGGTGGATCGACCCGAACGGCGGGGCCACCGACGACGCATATCAAGCCTACTGCGACATGGACAATGGAGGCTGGACCCTGGTGGCTCGGTTCTCAAATGCGGACGATACCCATTGGATCAAAGATGCCGACCTTTGGTACGACCGAAGCACCACCTTTGGCAGTCCCACCGCGCCAGCCACGAATGCCGACGCCATGAGTCTCGCCTTTATCAACCTCGACGCCGATGAATTGCGCCTCACACGGAGCGATAGTGGAAGCCATGCCTCCCTGATGACCACCACAGGGAACTGCCTTGGCAACCAAAGCATGCGTGACAAGATCACGGGTTTTGGCAACTTTCGTACGGGCGCCTGGTCCAGCGATGCTGTGCGCGGCTCCTGCAACGTCACCTTCGCCAATAACTACAACAATACGGATGGCTTCGAGCACGCCAGTTGTAACGGAAACATCGGTGCTGCCAATACGGTGAGTTTCTTCGCAGATTGGAGTCAAGGTGACGGAGCCGTCATGATGATCGGTGGCGGAGGAAGCAATTGCGAGCGAGCCGACCATGGGATCGCCGTGACCGAGGCCAATGATTCGCAGTTTGGCACCAACTGCGCGGGCTGCGAGACTCGGCAAGACTTCGGGGGGAATAACAATGGTCCCAACAGTCAGGCCTACAGCCTTAACCTTTGGGTTCGGTAAGATCATGATTCGAATGCAACCGACGCTCCTCGCCTGCCTCTTTCTGCTCACCGCCTGTCCCAGCGAACAAGTGGTGGTCCGTGATATCCCCGGTGAATGTGGCAATGGCGAAGTCGAGCCCGGCGAAGCGTGTGACGATGGCAATGAAGTCGCTACCGATGCCTGTACCGATGGCTGCAAGTTGGCTCGTTGCGGCGACGGCACCACGCGCAGTCTGGACGACCCCCAAGCGGAGGGCTTCGAGCAGTGTGATGATGGGAATGCTGTGGATCAGGATGCCTGTCGCAACAACTGCCTTTTGGCTCGCTGTGGTGATGGCATCGTACGCAGCGATCTCGCTGAGGGCGAATTGGGCTTCGAAGTCTGCGACGATGGCAATGCCAACGATGAAGATGCCTGTGTTGCCGGCTGTCTGCCTGCTCGCTGCGGGGACGGGCTGATCCAGCGGGGCATCGAGGACTGCGATGATGGCAACCCAGAAGATCTCGACGATTGCTCCAATGCCTGCCGTCGACCGGGCTGTGGCGATGGGCTCGTCCAAGAGGGAGAAGGCTGCGACGACGGCAACCGAGCCGATGACGACGCCTGCCTAAACAGTTGCATCGAAGCCCGTTGCGGCGACGGCTTTCTACGCCGTGGTTTAGCCGATGGCGCACCAGGCTATGAGGCTTGTGACGACGGCAACCAGATCGATTCAGACGCCTGTAAATCCGATTGCTCCCTCAACGTTTGCGGAGACGGAGTCATTGGCCCCGGTGAGGGTTGCGATGATGGCAATGATCAAGCGAATGATGCCTGTCATGATTGTCGCCCGACTCGCTGTGGCGATGGCGTTGTTCAGGAGGATGAAGCCTGTGATGACGGCAATCGAAGCAATCGAGATTCCTGCACCAACGACTGTGCCCTCGCCCGCTGTGGCGATGGCGTGATGCGAGAAGACCTCAATGCGGAAGATGAAGGCTTTGAAGATTGTGATGACGGCAATGGTGTCAATGAGGATGGCTGCACCAATGCCTGCCGACTGGCTCAATGCGGCGACGGGATCAGAAGTTTCCTCGAAGACTGTGACGACGGTAACCGAGTCAATGACGATGCCTGCAGCAACCTCTGTGAACGAGCCCGCTGTGGCGATGGGATCATTCAAGGCGAGGAAGCCTGCGACGACGGCAACTTCGAAGACCAAGACGCCTGCCGCCGGGGGTGTCTCGCCGCTCGCTGCGGAGACGGGATCACGCGCCGAGACTTAGACGTGGGCGACGAAGGGTACGAGCAATGCGACGATGGCAACCAGGTCGAAGGGGATAATTGCACCAATGATTGTCGGGCACCAGCTTGCGGTGATGGCATACGAAGCTTTTGGGAGGAATGCGACGACGGCAATCAGATCGAGGATGACGGCTGCTCCAACCGCTGTGAAGCCCCTCGGTGTGGCGATGGGATTCTACAACAAGGGGAAGCCTGCGATGATGGCAACCGGAGCCAAAGTGACGCCTGCAGCAACGACTGTATCGAGGCCCGCTGTGGGGACGGTCTGTTGTTCGTCGGCGAGGAAGACTGCGATGATGGTAACCTCGCAGAGGACGACGGCTGTCTCGCCAATTGTGTGGAGGCGAGGTGTGGTGACGGGGTGGTTCGGGCCGGTATCGAGGACTGCGATGATGGTGACCAAATCCCAGGCAATGAATGCACCAATGACTGCACGCTACCGGCCTGTGGTGACGGCATCCTCCAGGCTGCGGAAGAATGCGATGACGGCAACCGTGTCGCTGACGATGGTTGTGACCTCAACTGCCTTGAGCCACCGTGGGGGAGTCAAGCAGAACGGGCGACAGCCAGTTGCAAAGTTCTCTTGGAACGGCGTCCAAACGCCCCCGACGGGCTGTATTGGATCGACGTGGATGGAGGCGATGTCGCCAATGCTGAGCAACTTTGGTGCGACATGACCTATGATGGCGGCGGATGGACCCGATGCATGGGATTCACCACGGCGGCGCCTCCACCGGCGAACTTCCCCGAAGATTGCCGAGGCTTTGGTGCCCAGCACGCACTGTTTAAGATCTGGAACCAAGAAACGGATTCGGAAAGCGGCGTGGAACCCTTCTACGTGGTCAAGATGGGAGGCAACATCGATGATGCCTTCAACATGACCGAACGAGGACAAAGTTGGCGGATCAGCGACAGTGATGGCTGGCCTCTGACCAAAGTGGGTGGAACCAATGCCTCCGTAAAGAGTGACCGAGTCTGGTTCGACCATGGAAGCACTGGCAACAAGGCCGAAATGTGCATCGGTGGCGATGAGGGCGGCTGGCATTATCGCTGTGCCTATTCATCCCACCGGGGCGACAACAGCAACGAACAGTATCGAGACAGTGAATGGCGCGATGGCGAAGCCACCGAAATGTTCTGGAGAGAATAAATGCAAACCCGTTGGCTTTTCATCCTCGGTGCCTCCCTTCTTGCCTGTCCCGGCGAGCAGGTCGTTGTGCGCGATATTCCCAGCGAATGTGGCAATGGCGAGATCGAGGCGGACGAGACCTGTGACGATGGCAACAAAGAGCCCGGTGACGGCTGCACAGACGGCTGTATCTTGGCCCGCTGTGGCGACAGCATCACCCGAACCGATCTCGATCCTCAGGCTGAGGGTGCCGAGCAATGCGATGATGGCAACACCGTCGATCAGGACGCCTGCCGCAACAACTGCCTGCTCGCCCGCTGCGGTGACGGTGTGGTCCGCAGTGATCTGGGTGAGGGCGAGTTAGGCTTCGAACGCTGCGATGATGGAAACGATAGTGACGAAGACGGATGTGTCGCTGGCTGTGCACCGGCAGTTTGCGGCGATGGCTTGGTTCATGAAGGCATCGAGGCCTGCGATGATGGCAATGACAGCGACGAGGACGAATGCACCAATGCCTGCCAGTTGCCTGGCTGTGGCGATGGTCTGCTTCAACCAGGAGAGGATTGCGACGACGGGAATCAGGCCGAGACTGATGCCTGTCGAAACGATTGTCGTGAGGCCCGCTGTGGCGATGGCGTGTTGCGCCGGGGACTGAGCGAAGATGAGCCCGGTTATGAGGCCTGCGATGATGGTAACGAAAATGACAACGATGCCTGCAAAAGCGATTGCCAACCCAACGTCTGTGGTGATGGCATTCGGGGGCCCGGCGAGGGCTGTGACGATGGCAACGACATCGCCGAGGACAGTTGTCACGAGTGCCGACCAGCCGAATGCGGCGACGGTATCTTGCAAGATGGCGAAGTCTGCGATGACGGCAATCGCATTGAAGACGACGGCTGCTTGTCCAGTTGCGCGCAAGCCCGATGTGGCGACGGTGTTCTGCGCCAAGACCTTCAACCCGAAGACGAACGCTACGAGGACTGTGACGACGGGGACGGCGTCAACGACAACGGCTGCACCAACGCGTGCCGGCTCGCCCAATGCGGCGACCAGATCGTGCGGGCGGGAGCCGAGGAATGCGACGACGGGAACCGGATCAATGAGGACGAATGCAGCAATGCCTGCGAGCGAGCCCGATGTGGCGATGCCATCGTCCAGAATGATGAAGAATGCGACGATGGAAACAACAACGACCATGATGCCTGCACCACCTTTTGCGCCGATGCCCGCTGTGGTGACGCCATCGTCCACGTGGGTGTCGAGGAATGTGATGATGGCAATGAAGTCGCTGGGGATAACTGCACCCCAGACTGTCGAGTGGCCCGCTGCGGCGACGGCTTCCTCGCCCCCGGTGAAACCTGTGATGATGGCAATGACGTGGATGACGATGCCTGTCGTAACAACTGCCAGAGCCCCCGCTGCGGCGACGGTGTCGTCCAGGAGGGGGAAGAATGTGACGACGGTAATCGAGTCGAAGGCGATGCTTGCCTCAATGACTGCCTCGAGGCTCGTTGCGGCGATGGTGCCCTTCAACTGGGTGTCGAGGCATGCGACGACGGTAATGCTGTGGAGACCGATGCTTGCCTCAATGACTGCACGACGGCTGAATGTGGCGACGGACTCTTGTTCGTCGGTGTCGAACAATGTGACGATGGAAACCTGATCGAAACCGATGCCTGTCTCAACAACTGCGCCATTGCGCGGTGTGGTGATCAACAAATCCAAGCGGGAATCGAAGAGTGCGATGATGGCAATATTCTCGAAACCGATGCCTGCCTCAACAATTGCGTGGCCGCCCAATGTGGCGATGGATTGATCCGAGAAAATGTCGAAGAATGCGACGACGGAAACGGGGATGAGACCGATGACTGCCTTAGTAATTGCGAGGCAGCCACTTGCGGCGACGAGCAAGTCCACGAAGGGATTGAAGAATGCGATGACGGGAACATCGACGATGGGGATGCCTGCGCCAACGATTGCACCTTGAACCTTGGACAGACACAAGTTGCGCCTGCTCAGCACTGTCTTCAACTGATCGAAATCGACCCGCAAACCCCCAGCGGAATATACTGGATCGACCCGGAAGGTGGCGACACCGCCGATGCCTTCCAAGCCTACTGTGAGATGGATTCCGATGGAGGCGGATGGACGCTGATTTTAAGGGTCTCTCGACACGATAACTCGATCGATTTCCTCAGTGGTGGCGAGGGGTGGTCTCGCAGCAATTACGGCGATGTCTCAAACATTCAGGTGAACGACCCAGCCCATCCACAAGATCATATATCACCGGCATACGGGCGCCTCTCCGCTGACAATATGATGGTGCGCAATCGCTTAGATCAAGCCTCCCATGGCGTCAGAACCACCGATAATTTTCTGGCGAACCGGACGGCTCGCTCATTGATCAACCAATCCATGGTCGATGGAGGACGGGCTTGTAGTTCCTCAGTGACCTACTTTAACGGCAGCCCACAACATGGGGGCTACAACTACTTAGTGCTATCCGGCGACGAGAGTGGTGATACCGAGCCCGGCAGAATCGCGCTTCGGAGGGCTTGCAACGGTGATGCCGAAAGTCTCCAAGTCGGTTACACCCGCAGTGGTCACGGCGATCGAGAGGTCTGGTCACAAGGCGATCACTGGGGCAATCTCACCGCCGTCTCTGTCTTCGTTCGGTAAAGAGGAGCATCCGTGAACATCCCCCCCATTCTTCAACAAATTTGGGACAACCCTTACGCCAGCTTCGCCATTATTATCTTCGGCTCGTTGCTGGCAGCGAAAATCATCAGCTGGCTGGTAGCAAAGACCCTCGTCCGATGGGCGGCGGCTACGGAAGGTACCGATCTCGACGATAAACTCGTCGCTCTCTTAGAGCCGGTCGTCGTCAAATGCATTGTGATCGGTGGATTCCTCTTGGCTGTGCACCGAACCGGTGCCCGTGAGGGCATGCGTGATTTTGTCGCCAATCTGCTGCTGAGCGTCATCGTCATCATTGTGAGTCGTTTCCTCTTTAGCGCCAGCCGGATGTTGGTTGAAGCTGCATCCCTCGAAGAAGAACGGTTCCATTTGATGACAGCGACGACACTGCCTCTGTTTGATAACCTGGTAAAGCTACTGGTGGTTGCTGGAGCCGCCTATCTGGTCATTAGTATTTGGGGGATCGACGCCACGGGCTGGCTCGCAAGCGCCGGTGTCCTGGGTATTGCCGTGGGCTTCGCCGCCAGGGACACCCTCTCCAATCTCTTCGCTGGGGTCTTCATTATTGCCGACAAGCCTTACCAAAAGGGTGACTGGATCGTTCTCGACGATGGTCAACAAGGACGCGTGGAACGGATCGGCTTACGCTCCACTCGCCTGATCACCCGAGACGGCGTCGAAATCTCCATGCCCAATTCCGTCGTCGGCGCAAGCACCGTGACCAATCTCTCCGGTGGTCTGGAAACCCACCACAGACTCCGTGTCGCTGTGGGGGTNGCCTATGGNTCGGACATCGATCAAGTCCGCGAGATCCTACTNGANATTGCCGCTGAGCATCCGAAGGTGGACAATACGAAGCATAAACCAGCGGTCCGCTTCCGAAGCTTTGGGGACTCCTCACTGGATTTCCACCTTCTCTGCTGGATCGAGGATCCCGGTGACAGAGGGCTCATACTCGATGAACTCAACTGTGCTGTTTACAAGCGCTTCGCGGCAGCGAATATCGAAATCCCGTTTCCCCAGCAGGATATCTACATTCGCCAAATGGCTCGACAAGAGTCTTAAGCTTCTGCCGCTCCGCGTCCATCGAGTTGCGCCTCGACTTCGGAAACCCAGTTCCAGGTCGCCTCGAGTTTGTTCAGTTGAGTCAAGCACTGTCGAACCCGGGTTCTCAGTTCATCTTGAGGATAGAGTTCATCCCAGAGTTCCGCCTGTTGAAGCGCCTCCCCCATCGCTTTCATCGCTTCATCCAAAGTGGACTCATGATCACCATCATAAATCTTCTTTTTGAGAAGTTCGGCACGAAAGTCGGCGGCGTCCGAAGCAGCTAATTGCCCCCCGGATTCGGTGTAAAAGTCCATCAGATTGATGGATGCGTGTATCTGATCTCGCTCCCGTTCCGCCCCCTTTGCCTCCCGCCAGGCTCGCCATGCCAGGCGGAAGGCCTGGTCGGTCTTCTGATAAAATGCAGTCCCCCGTTGAAGTTCTTTTGCCTCCAACCAAGCGCACCTTGCCTGGCGATTGGACAGCTTGCTCTGAGAGTCCTCGTAGCGAGCCCGTTGTGCTCGTTGTCGCGTTTTCTCGAACAACTCCTGTGCTTGCCGATGGCGTCCGGCAAATGAGAGCGCAAAGTCCCCTTGCATCGAGTAGTTGGCAGCCTCCCCGAGAAGGTCGCTGTCCTTTTGACTCAACCGTAAGCTCTCGTTCATCAATTCATCGAAGATATTTTGCTGTGCCTCCTGAGCACCCGCTAAGCGCACTTCTGCCCAAGCGATCTCTCGTATCAGTCGCGCCCGATAACGATCCCTGGAGAAACATCGGTCTGCCCCCTCTTCTAAACTTAAAGCCTCGATCTCTTGCCGAAGTTCCTTCAGCTCCCGAACCTGCTCCTCCAAGACCTGCGCCTGGGGCCGGTCGGTCGCCCATTCATCGCGGAAGGCATTCGACATCAACCGGAAGAATCGAGTCACGATCCGGGTCAATGGGTCAGGCTGAAGGCCCCAAGTCGTATCAGCAAGCCACTGGTCTGCGGTCTCAATAAGTTCGTCAAGATCGCTGCGCTGTTTCTCGGCGTAGGTAATTTCAAGATAAAGGCTGACCGGTTCGAAGAGGGCAAACGGTGCTTTGCGCTCCGGCGCTTCCGCAAGAGCCTTCAGAATATTCTTGAGGAGTTTGCGTGCAATGTCCCGATTGGTTTGCCCTCGACGTCCATGGCATGCTTTTGCCCAAGCGAGTTTCACACCCAGCTTCCAGCCCCAGCCAACCCCGTCCTCGTGAGGCTTCAACATCGTGGAGATTTTCGGGCGAATACCATCGCCTTCGTGAATCTCTTTCCAGACATCCGGATCCACAAGACAGCCCCGCTCTCCATCTTGATCATCCCATCGAAAAAGTCGCTCAAGGCGTGAGAGCCGACTCAAATCATTGTCCGAGTAGGCAAGCATCTGGGACGCAGCGAAAACCTCGTCCCGCTCACGACTCTTCTCGAGCGCTATATTGAGTGCTGTCTCCGCGAGATCAAAGGCTTTGCATCGAAGTGCATCTTCCTCGCTCGGCACGGAGGTCTCCTCCGCCTGTGCCCAAGCACAACGACTCTGCAGACTGCGAAGTCGACTGATCCCCTGTCGAGAGCCCACCGTCTCCAAAGTCTCCTCACTTCGAAGCAGGTAGCGCTGAGCGGTACTCCACTCATTCAGGCTTAAGAAATGTTGAGATTGATCCATATAGGCCTGGGCAACGGCCACTTGATCCCTGTGGGTTTTCAGTAGCGTCAGGGCTTTCTCCATCCGCTCATTGTACCGCTGCTCATCCACAGGTCCCGAGGTATCACCGACGATCATGGCGCCCTGTTGAGCTTGGGCAAGGAGAAGTTTCGCCATCAGAAGGTCACGGCGCCGATCCTGTGGAAGTGCAGAAAGCCGATCTCGAAGTTCGACCAATCTGGCAGCAAAGACCTCTCGACGATCGATTTCCTGAGATCGCTTGTAGCCCTTATTTTCGTTGCGAGCCCTCGCCCGTTGCGACCGTACGTCAATAAATACGCTTGCTCGCTCTAGGTAGAACTCACAAGCGATCCGCCACATAGGCTCGCCCCATTTCGGGTCACTTAGCCACCCTCGGGTTTCCTCGATCAATGCCTCAAGTTCACTGACCTGCTCTTCTTCATAGGTCACCTCAAGATACAGAGAGAGCGCCGGAAAGAGATCGCCTTCTCCTTCCGGACGATAAGCGTCGATAATCGGCCGGAGAAGCCGTCGGGCTCGGTCCCGATTTTCTTGCCCCCCAAAGCCAGTACAGGCCTTTGCCCAGGCGAGATCAAAGGCTGCTTTTCGGTCTGTACTAATCTCCCCCCAATGCCGATGACGTAAATTATCAGGTTCGACCGCTTCCAGTTCCTCACCCTGCTCCGAAGCGACCTCGTCGGCATCTTGAGCCGACAGTTGGAGCGATTCATGCCAATTGAAGCTCAATCCGAGTTCCCGGACCTGCTCAAAAACCTCAGGATACGCACCTTGTTGCGCTGCAGCATGGGCAGCTCGAGCGGTAAAATCTCGGTAATCCTTCAACATGCTCGGCCCCGCATGCCGGCAATGAAAAGCGATACGACTGAGCGAGACCACACTGTCTTCCTCTTGCTTGGAGGCATCGATCATTTTGCGAGCGACCTCTCGGTGCATCTCCTTGACCAACTCCCGGCCGTGCCCCCCACGAATTTCAGTCTTCTCGAGCCACTGCTCCATCGCAGCGATCGTGATGGAGTTAAGAAAGCGGAAACGGTCATCGTCTTCGATGACGTCTTCAATAAAGCCGTGCTCGTCTTCGATTTGCTGGAGAATACGAAGCACCTCAAGACGAGGACGGCTCAAGCCTCGAGCGATGTTCGTCACCGAAAAGGAACGCCCACAAATCGAAGCACAATGAAGAACGAGCCGCTCTTCCGGATTGAGTGCTTTCAAACGATTGATTTGACCATCGTAAATATCCTTAGGAACCGCCCGAGTGATCTCGGTGTGAGAGACCCCCTCCCTCACTTGCAACATGTCCGGATAGTCGGGAACAGGGACGATGTGTCCATGGTCTTCCAGAGTACGAACCAATTCCAACACATGATATGCTCGACCGTTCTGTGAACCGTTGCGCAGAAGTTCTTCAAAGTCCTCCGACCAGTTTCGAAGAACTCCTGCATTTTCGAGCAGGTCACCGATCTGCCCCGTTTGGAGGTTCGGAATCTTCACCCGCATCACCTGGGCGTTCCCTTCTCCTGCGGCGAGTTGACTCAGTAGTTTATCCAGCTCTGTAAGCCGATCATCCCATCCCTTGGCATGATCGAGCACCTCTCCATCTTGGTCGGGCAACTCAACACAAATGATGACCGAAAGTGCTTCGTCCCCCGTCCGATCCGCCTCACTCAATCGTTGCAAAAGCCCCTGAAGAACCGCCAGGCTGCTTTGGTCTGCCTGTTCCACATCATCAAACACGAGGAGAATATTCTCATCCTCACCTCGCTCCCGGAGGTCCCTTTCGATATCGTGAATAATCCGCTCCTGACTTTTACCATCCTCCGAGCCTCCTCCTCCGAGGGAGTTGAGTAGAGCGCCCCCAGGAAGCAACCCGATGGTTTCACCCATCGCTTCTGCCAACTGCTGACTACGATCCAGTTGGGCTTCTCTTGTGGACAGGTCCCCAGTGATTCCAATGGCAGCGAGTGCCCCTTGAATCAAAGCGTAGGGCTCGTCTCCAGCTTGAGCTGCGGCATAACCACAACTCCAGCGATCCCCCTCGTCATCATCCGATTCATCAACGGGAGAGGAATCACTTAACCGTCGTCGAAGTTCGTCCGCTGTCCGGGTCTTTCCGAGCCCACTTTCAGATTCCAGGACAAGGATTTGAAGTCCTTCCCTCTTCCTAAGTAGGGTTAACTCATCGTCGATGGAGAGCCCTTCACCCCCCGCTACATGGCTGTGAGCAATTTCAAGAAATCGCGGTCGGTTCAAACCAAACCCTTCTTCGGCATTGAACTTCTCTGCGGCCGCTCGCCTGCTTGCTTCCNGCGCATANACAGAAACAGGTCGACCAAAGATCACGATCCCGGCGATCGCCAAGGCACTGATCACAGCACTCACACCCAAGTGCCAGCCATGGCTGTCCGGAGAACCACCATGATAAAGCCCCAAGGGCAGCAACATTGCCATGAGAACAAAGCCCAGAACCAACATCGCCGTCTGAANGGGTGTGGTTTTGGAATCCGCATTGAGAAACCGTGCGAGAGAGCGGCTAAGCCAGACGCTGGTAATNACCGCAGCGATGCTAATGGAAAGCGCAACCTGCCAATCCCAAGCATCCGCATTGGGCTCGACGACTCCGAAGGCGAGCAAGGGAGCGAACAGTGTTGAGACNGCACCGGCTTGCGCCGACGGAATGATCACGTCCGCATCCATGCGGGTGTTCCAGGCCATCGCCCATTCCGGAAGATACCGAATCGCCACGAAGGCACAGAGGACAGCGGGGCCGACCATCACAACAAGGCCGTGAACAATCGGCCAAAGGATAACGCCAACCCTCGGTAACCCTTCAAGAGGTCCGGGGACCGCCGTGGCAGCGAGCTCGCCCCAATCCGGTGCAAAACTGCCGCTGACGTCTCCAGCCACCACCCCGACGAAACCACCGACCGCAAAGGCAACTGTCGCCGCAATCAACTGAAATCCGAANGCTTGATTCTTGTTTCGCTTCACCGATGCACGAGCNCGGAGTCCTCGGGTGATGCCGAAGCCAAGGGCGACCAAGAGCCATACGAAAACCCAAAGAGCTCGAACACCGGTCCGGCTGGTCANATCGATGGCNACACCGTGGGCTTCGCCGCCCCCCATCGCTGTCCCCCCAGCGACCTTGATGACCTGATAACGCATGTAGGCACGGACCACATGCATGCACTCGGGAGCGATCTCACCATCGGNATCNGCGATGCAATATTGCGACGCCATACGTTCNGAAGGNGGCAAGCCGAACTCATCAGCCACGCGCACGTCGACGACCATGATCGCTGTGGCATCGAGGGCACGGCCGAGGCGAGATAAGGCCTCGGGCTCTTTTTGATCACTGGCAATAAGTCGGTCCCAATCTGCCCCGAGGAGTTGTCTTCCGCGGTCGTCGGGAATGGCATGGAGACGAGAATCTGTTGCGGTGGCTCCATGCAGNTCATCCCGATAATTACCGCAAATATCATGTCCGCCATGACAACGAACGAGGAACGGCAACCGCGGGGTTTTCACGAAGGGGATCCCCACAGCAAGCTTCCCCCACGCTTGGGCNAAAGCATTCATGTAAAGATCATCCACCAACTCTAAAGTCGGATCCGCCCCGATGAGCCACCAGACGCCCGGATACCGACTGCGAAAATTATCCCAAGCATTGTCGATACGCCACTCGCTCTGNTCGAANCCGCCCCGNGCGACAGCGGCTATATTTTGCAGTTCGGGGCTCGCTCTTCGCTCCGCCTCATCACAATGGCTGGGCTCCGTTCCCNACTTGAGTTTCTCGATTGCGGTCTTGGACAAGCCTGCATGCTGAAGAATCGCCTCACAAACCGCCGAGTAATGCGCTTTGGAACGAATGAAATAGCTCTCTGAGTTCTGTGCGTCTCGTCCCCAGACATACCATGTTTGAGCCCGTTCAATCTCTCCTTGGAGTTGGGTCTGAAGTTCCGTGGTGTTCAAACTAAAAACGAGGCTCGTGAGTGCGAAAATCATCGCAAAGCTCCCTGGACAAACTTGATTTCGAAAAGGCTGCTAACAGCGGCCGGCAAAGTCTGACAAGATGGCAGAAGAGCCTCTTGCCAATCCAACCGATTTTTGCGCAACTCTGNTGCCATGAGAGGGCCGGAACATGGACGACACAAAGCCGAAGATAAATCCACTGATGGTCCCCTANATGTTNTGGGGCGNACTNACCCTTTCTCANCTCTTCTACATCTTGGTTGGCTACGCCATTGCCCAACCCGCCAAGGAGCCTGTTGAATCCAGTCTGGTCATGGTACTGACCGGGATGGCTCTGTTCAACTTAGGGCTCAGTGTCTTCATCCGGCACTGGCTCACCCAGCCGAAACAATTNAAGGCGCAGCAGGACCCCCCAGAAGTCTTGATGGAGAAAGCCTTTCCGCTGCCGATCAATGGATTGATTATCACCTGGGCGGTGGCTGAATCCTGTGCCCTGTTTGGCTTCATCCTGACGCTACTGTCCGGCGAGATTCAGTATGTCGTCGGCCTNAGCGGAATCACCATCGTCACCATGTTCATCGTCCACCGCCCNCGACGCCTTCGCTTCGACGAATTCCGCTAGGCCTGAAACGACTAGGGTGTCTCCTCAAAGAAGCGGACAATGAGTTCGTTCATGCCGCCTTCTTGGNCCCTNGGNAGGCCGTGACCCGCCCCNACGTANCCGTAGTGAACGACACGGTGTCCCTCTCGACAGGGCCCCCACTCGAANCGGCGATTCCCGTCGCNNGTCTCNGTCTCTTGTGCATCCCTNGGACAGCCCATGACCTGCGCCCANGTTGCCCCACTCTCCTCTGCGTGAAGAAACGTATGCCCGACTCGAGAGTTACCTCCCTCGTATGGGCACACCGCGTCTTCCGTACCGTGAAGTTGGAGAATAGATGCAGTTCGAACTTCNTCGCGAGGAAGACGGTTGGGAGAGAGTGCACTGGCNGCCATTGCGCCAGCACGGAAGTGCCTNCGATGGCCCATCAAATACTGCACGAGCCCCGAACCGTTGGAGTAGCCCATGGCAAAGACACGATCGAGGTTGAGTCCCCGGTAACTCCGTAAACGCGCCACGATGAGATCCACGAAAGCCAAGTCGTCGGCCTTGGATCGCTCAGGTCCCAGGTTCCAACTGCGCTCTAAGCCCTCGGGCAATACAGCCACGAAGCGACCTTGGTTCATGAAGGGACGCATTTGACCCACATAACCATCGGGTCTGCCGCCGTTACCATGGAAGAAAAACACGACCGGGTAGCGTCGTTCTGGGGCGAGTTGCCGGGGCGACTGCAGAAGCACCCGGCGACCTACGACTTCCCCATCGACCGTTTGGTCGATGATCAACTCCTCGACACCGGGGCGCAATGCGCGGCTCGCTTCAGCACCCCCTGCATCCGCAGGCTGCTCAAAACCGGTGTCGATGCCCGTGACTCCAGCGTCCCCCAAAGGGCTGACTCCCCCATCAGCGAGCGCTGCCCCAGCATCCACAGGTGAAAGGCCGCTGGTATCGGCGCCCGACGAGGTTCCTGCATCAAGAGCCTGGGTTGGGGTGGCATCACCACAAGCGATCGCACCCCATGCCATCCACACCACTGCGATCTTGAGTCGTCTTCTCATGGCGATCGATCCCCCATGTTTGTCGAACACAAAACGAGCATCGAACAGATCTCTGGTCCGAGCAAAAACTAACATCAAACGCTGTCACGACAAGCAGGATGGCACCTTGTTGCAAAGCAGTAAATAATGGCATGCTCAACGGCGCCATTTGATGGCCTGAGGTAACGAATGACATCTTTACGATTTAGTCTCTTGCTCGTCTTCCTGAGTCTCCTGGGCTGCCCGAGCGAACAAGTGGTCGTTCGGGACGTCCCCGGTGAATGCGGCAATGGCGAATTAGAAGTCGACGAAGAATGTGATGACGGCAATGAAGTGGCGACCGATGATTGCACGGACGGCTGCAAGTTGCCCCAATGCGGCGACGGAATCACTCGTCAAAGCGATGACCCCCAAGCTTCCAACTATGAAGAATGTGATGATGGCAACAGCGATGAGCATGACGTCTGCCTGAGTAACTGCCTCAATGCGCGCTGTGGCGATGGGGTTGTGCGCGGCGATCTAACCGAGGGGGAACCAGGCTTTGAAGCCTGTGACGATGGCAATGTCGCTGACGATGATGGCTGTGTGGCGGGATGTTTAGAAGCCCGTTGCGGCGATGGCATGATCCGGTTGGGCGTCGAAGACTGCGATGATGGCAATGATGTGGACAGCGATGGCTGCAGTAATTCCTGCGAACTCCCCGGTTGCGGGGATGGCATTGTCCAGGAAGGTGAAGACTGCGATGATGGTAATCAAGTGGATGAAGATGCCTGTTTAAACAACTGCCGAGAGGCTCGCTGCGGTGATGGGATTCTGCGGCAAAACCTAGGTGCCGAGGACCCTGGATACGAAGCCTGCGACGACGGCAACCAAGTGGACCAGGATGCCTGCAAATCCGACTGTAGTGCCAACATCTGCGGCGATGGTGTCATCGGCCCTGGTGAAGGCTGTGACGACGGCAACAACGATGCAGCGGACACGTGCCACGATTGTCGTCCCACCCGCTGCGGTGATGGACAAGTCCAAGCCGGCGAAGCCTGTGATGATGGCAACGGGGAAGAGGCTGATGGTTGTTCCAGTCGCTGCGCCCTCGCTCGCTGCGGTGATGGCATCCACCGGCAGGATGTGCAGCCTGAGGAACCCAGCTTTGAAGAATGCGATGATGGCAACGGGGTGAACAATGATGGCTGCACAAACGCTTGCCGACTTGCCCAGTGTGGCGACGGGATCCGCTCCCCCCTCGAAGAGTGCGATGACGGCAATCGCATCGACGACGATGTCTGCTCCAACGGCTGCCTTCGAGCCCGTTGCGGTGATGCGATCGTCCAGCAGGGTGAGGACTGCGACGACGGCAATGGCGATGATGATGACGCCTGTCGAAGCAACTGCCGGGTCGCTCGCTGCGGTGACGGCGTCACCCGGCGGGACCTAGAAGCCGGAGCGGCCGGCTACGAAGCCTGCGACGACGGCAATGTGGTGAACAATGATGCCTGCACCAATGACTGCGCCGCCCCCGCCTGTGGCGATGGCATCCGTTCCTTCTGGGAAGAGTGTGATGATGGCAACGAGGTGGACGATGACAGTTGCTCCAACCGTTGCGAGCGGCCTCGCTGCGGCGATGGGATCCCTCAGGCCGGTGAGGCTTGTGATGATGGCAACCGGGAGAACGGAGATGCTTGTACCAACGCCTGCATTGAAGCCCGCTGCGGCGATGCTTACATCCACGTGGGTATTGAAGAATGTGACGACGGTAACGACCGAGACGATGATGCCTGCCTCAGTGGCTGTGCGGCGGCAACATGTGGCGATGGCCACGTTCAGCAAGGCATCGAGGCATGCGATGACCAGAACGAAGACAATTCCGACGCTTGTACCAACACCTGTGAGGCTGCTCGTTGCGGCGACGGCTTCGTTCACGAGGGCGAAGAGATCTGTGATGACGGCAACGAAATTCAAACAGATGCTTGTCTTTCGGACTGCGTATCAGCCCGGTGTGGGGACGGACTAATACACCAGGGGATCGAAGCCTGCGACGACGGCGAAAACAATGCCGATGACCAAGCCGACGCATGCCGTGTGAGTTGTGAACGACCGAATTGCGGGGATGGCGTCGCCGACACGGGTGAAGCCTGTGATGATGGCAACGAAACCCAAACCGATGCCTGCTTAAGCGACTGCACCGAAGCCAGTTGCGGCGATGGGCACGTGCACGATGGCGTCGAAGAATGTGATGGTGGTGACAGTTGTACGGACCAGTGCATTTGGCTTGAAGACGGACAATCACAGCAACGAGCAGGCCGCACCTGCCTGACCATCATGACGGACTATAACGACAGCCAAACCGGGGTGTACTGGATCAACCCAGATGGCGGTGCTACGGACAATGCGTTTCAGGCGTATTGCGATATGACCACCGATGGAGGGGGCTGGACGCTCGTTTGGAAGCACGCCTACTTGGAAGTGGGCGATCCCACGGACGCCATGCGGTTCTTCGATCAACATCAACGACCTTGTACCGATTTGGACTCAGGCTGGTGCAATACCCCAAACAAGGTTCAGATCGGTACCACCCAACAGCGCATCGCATCCACCCATGAAGGGACGATGGTGTGGGACTTCAAAGCCGATCTCAATCAAGGCCTTGATACGAACTGGGAGGGCGCCATCATGGTCAACGAAACGGCCATGACCGACCATTGTACCTACGACGGCAGCGACCTCCCCGAACCCGAAGTTGGTGGACATGCCTATGTCGGCATCACCTTCGACAAATGGAATCGTGGAGACTACGTCAGCAATTGTGAGACGGACCGCTACAACGGTCAAAATTCGGATTGTCGTTGGGAGAACTGCGGCTTGCCTGGAAACATCAATGGCTCGGTGAATCACGTTCAACAGTCGGTCTACATCTATGTGAAGTAGAAGAAGATGGTTGCGCCACCGTTCTTCGGTCCCTGAATCGTCGGCGAAACGACTCTCGGCGCTCCCATTTTCTGAAAGAGACTCACCAGGCCGTCTTGTTGAACGAGGCGGATCAATGGCATGATAGCGATCGGTCAACCGCCGTTGAGATCCGATCGAGATCCCGTGAGAGAGGGCACCTTTAGATGAGAAAAATACTGTTGGTCTCCGCTTTTCTTTTTCCTCTGGGCTGCCCCAGCGAGCAGGTCGTCGTACGGGACATTCCTGGCGAATGCGGCAACGGGGAAATCGAAGCCCAAGAGGAATGCGATGACGGGAATGAGGTGGCGACCGATGCCTGTACCGACGGATGCAAACTCTCCCGTTGCGGTGATGGGATCACTCGAAGCCTGGAGGACCCCCAGGCCGAAGGTCACGAGGTCTGTGATGACGGCAACACGGTGGACTACGATGGCTGTCGCAACAACTGTCGCTTTGCCCGCTGCGGAGACGGTGTACTCCGTGCCGACTTGGTGGAAGGTGAACTGGGCTTTGAAGCCTGCGACGATGGCAACAGTGCCGATGATGATGACTGCGTTGCCGGCTGTGTCCCGGCGGCTTGCGGCGATGGCTTGGTGCGTCTGGGAATCGAAGGCTGTGACGATGGCAACGACGTGGACGATGATGGCTGCAGCAATGCCTGCGTTCGGCCTGGCTGCGGCGATGGCATTCTTCAAGAGGGGGAAGCCTGCGATGACGGCAACACCGAAGATCGTGACGGCTGTCGCAGCAACTGTGTTGTCGCCATCTGTGGGGACGGTGTCCGGCGCGAAGGCCTAGCCGAAGGCGAGGCTGGCTATGAAGCCTGTGACGATGGCAATGCGGTCGATCGAGACGCCTGCAAATCAGACTGTAGCCTAAATGTCTGTGGTGATGGCGTGCCGGGTCCCGGTGAGNGCTGTGACGATGGCAATGAGGATCCGGCCGATACCTGCCATGAATGCCAGCCGACCCAATGCGGCGATGGCGTGGTGCAAGCGGGGGAAGCCTGCGATGATGGCAACCGAGATGATCGTGACGATTGCCTGAACAACTGCGCCCTCGCCAGTTGTGGTGACAGCCGNGTCCGNGGCGACGTGCAGCCGGAAGATCCNAACTACGAGGACTGCGATGACGGNAATGGNGTNAACCAAGACGGCTGCACCAATGACTGTCGTCTCGCCCAATGCGGCGATGGCATCCTGTGGGCAGGGGCAGAGGCCTGCGACGATGGCAACCGAGTCGANNACGATGNCTGCAGTAACNNCTGNGCCCTGCCCGCCTGCGGCGATTCCATCGTGCAGCAGGGGGAAGACTGTGACGACGGCAATGGGGACGATGACGACGCCTGTCGCAACAATTGCCGCCAAGCTCGCTGCGGCGATGGCATCACTCGCCATGATCTCGAACCGGACGATGAAGGCTATGAAGCTTGCGATGATGGCAACGCAGTCGATGAAGATCACTGCACCAATGACTGCAGCGCACCCGCCTGTGGTGATGGGCGGCGGGCCTTCTGGGAAGACTGCGATGATGGCAACAACATCGATGATGATGCCTGCTCTAATCGCTGCCAGTTCCCCCGCTGTGGTGATGGCATTCAGCAACAAAACGAGGCCTGCGANGATGGNAACCGAAGCAATGGTGACGAGTGNCTTGCCACCTGCGAGGTGGCGACGTGTGGCGATGGCTTTCTCCTCGTTGGTGAAGAACAATGTGATGAAGGCGATGCGAACAGTAATGTGACCCCCGATGCCTGCCGACTCGACTGCACCCCTTTTTCCTGCGGCGACGGNATCGCCGATACGGGGGAGGGATGTGATGATGGCAACAACAGCAACGGAGACGGCTGNCTTGNCACTTGCGTTCTCGCCCAATGCGGAGACGGTGAGATCTACGTNGGNGTCGAAGCCTGCGACAACGGCGAGAATAATGCCGATGATCAGCCGGACGCTTGCCGNGTGGATTGCAGTCTGGCGACTTGTGGGGACAATGTCGTGGACACAGGGGAAGCCTGTGATGATGGCGAAGCCAATGCGGACGAACAAGCCGATGCTTGCCGCTNGAACTGCGTCCTCGCCGCATGTGGAGACAACGTCGTGGATAGCGGTGAGAGTTGCGATGACGGCGAGGATAATTCGAACGAACAAGCGGACAGTTGCCGTCTGAACTGTGCCTTACCGACCTGCGGAGACGGCGTCACTGACACCGGCGAAGCCTGNGATGACGGAGAAAACAACGCGGCAGACCAGGCNGANTCGTGTCGTCTGGATTGCAGTCTACCCAGTTGTGGCGACGGTGTGATCGACACGGGCGAAGCGTGCGACGACGCGGAGAACAATGCAGACGATCAGGTCGACGCCTGTCGCTCAAACTGCGCTTTGCCGAGTTGTGGCGATGGTGTGACCGACAGNGGTGAAGAATGTGATGACGACAACGAAAACAACGATGATCTCTGCCGAAATGACTGTTCACTCCGACTGGGCGCCGCCCAGGCACAAGCNGGTCTTCANTGNGAAGCCATACTCGATGCGGAGGACAGCTTAGGTGATGGNAACTACTGGATCGATCCCAACGGTGGAGGAACCAACGACGCCTTCCAAGTCTACTGCGACATGGACGGAGGTGGCTACACTCGATTGCAACTCTATGGTGGCCGAACTTCCCGCAGCTATTCCGANTGTTCACCCCATGATGGCTACGGGACCAATGACTTCATGGGCAGCGGTCATCCCGCCAGNTGTTCGGGCAACCAAGTGGAGGTGACTTGGCATGATGCNAACGATCAAGCCATTTCTGGAAGTCAGATCACNGCCATGAGTGATTACGATATGGTCTCCAAGCCAACACCGAATTGGGTCCGGGATGCCGATGGCTCGACCGACGACGTCCGATTCTGCATGGGAGAAAGCCAAGTGCACCAGTGGGCTTGGTCGCCCAAAAGCCAAGCCAACGATAACAGCTGCTTCCAAACAAACAACGCTGTGGAGGCACCAATTTTCAACAAATGGTCTGCCTCCACTGGAGCTCAACAAAGCGGTCAAGACTGGATGATGGAGCGGTATTGGTACTTCCGCTAGACCCCAGTCCCACGCAGGAGAAGAAATGATGATTCGTCCCCTCTCAATCAAAGGTCTCCTGGGTCTGCTTTTCCTGACCGGGTGCCCCAGTGAACAAGTGGTCGTTCGCGACATCCCGGGTGAGTGCGGCAACGGAGAGATTGAGGCCGACGAAGAATGCGACGATGGCAACAAGCTCGCCACGGATGCCTGCACCGATGGCTGCCTCCTTGCCCGCTGCGGAGATGGCACGACCCGTAGCTTGGACGACCCCCAAGCCGAAGGTCATGAACAATGTGATGACGGCAACACCGTGGAATACGATGGCTGCCGGAACAACTGCCAATTTGCCCGCTGCGGCGACGGTATCCTCCGAAATGATTTGGGGGAGGGAGAACTCGGCTTTGAGCAATGCGACGATGGCAATGCGGCGGATGACGATGATTGCGTCGCCGGCTGCGTGCCTGCTCGCTGTGGCGATGGAATTTTACGGACGGGCTTTGAAGCCTGCGACGATGGTAATGAAGTTGACGACGACGGTTGCAGCAACACCTGCGCTGAACCCGGTTGTGGCGATGGGATCGTGCAAGCTGAAGAAGCCTGTGACGACGGCAACCAAGACAATCGAGATGGCTGTCGGAACAATTGCATTGTCGCCACGTGTGGCGACGGAATCCTCCGTGAAGGACTGCAAGCCGGTGAGACCGGCTACGAAGCCTGCGACGATGGCAACAACATCGACGAAGACGCGTGCAAGAGCGACTGCAGCCGCAACGTCTGTGGCGATGGAATTCCCGGCCCTGGCGAGGGCTGCGATGATGGCAATGAGGACGCCTCAGACAGCTGCCACAACTGTCGTCCTACAGGATGTGGTGATGGAATCGTTCACCAAGGCGAACAATGCGATGATGGCAATCGCTTCGATGAAGATTCCTGCCTCTCCAACTGTGCAAATGCTCGCTGTGGCGATGGTGTCATCCGCCAGGATCTCGAACCCGAAGATGACCTGTTCGAAGACTGCGATGATGGCAATGGAGTCAATGATGACGGCTGTACCGATCAATGCCGCCTTGCCCAGTGCGGCGATGGGGTCGTCCGCGCCGGTGTCGAGGGTTGTGACGACGGCAACCGCATCGACGACGATGGCTGCTCAAACACCTGCCTTCTGCCTCGCTGCGGCGACATGATCGTGCAGGCAGGCGAGCATTGTGACGATGGCAACGGCGATGACGATGATGCCTGCAGGAACAACTGCCGGGAGGCACGATGTGGCGATGGCGTCACCCGAAGAGACCTGCTCCAAGGCGAGGATGGCTACGAAGCTTGTGATGATGGCAATGTGGTGGATGAAGACCATTGCACCAACCGCTGTGAGGCGCCTGCCTGTGGTGATGGTCGTCGAGCCTTTTGGGAGGATTGCGACGATGGCAATCAGGTGGATGACGATGAGTGTTCCAACCGTTGTGAGCGTCCGCGCTGTGGTGACGGAATCCCTCAACAAGTCGAGGTCTGCGACGATGGCAACAGAGACAACGGTGATGCTTGCACAAACAGTTGTGAGGCTGCCCGCTGTGGCGATGGTTATCTGCACATCGGGATCGAAGCCTGCGATGACGGAAACGATGTCGATACGGATGCATGCTTGAATGACTGTGCCCAGGCATCCTGTGGAGATGGATATCTGCGAGCAGGGATCGAGGCTTGTGATGACGGGGAGGCAAACTCCGATGAGGTTCCTGACGCTTGCAGACAAAACTGCACACAGCCCCAGTGTGGCGACTCCGTTACGGACACAGGAGAGGAATGTGATGACGGCAATAACGACGATGACGATGACTGCAGCAACAACTGCACTTTACCCGTACTCGGTCATTCCCCACTCTCGCCCGGTTTCGATTGTCGAGCCATCCGTGATGCGGGCACGGCTGATGGTGACCGACTGTATTGGATCGATCCCAATGGCGGTGGAGCAGACGATGCATTCCAAGCGTACTGCAACATGTCGACCCATGGGGGGGGCTGGACCCTGGTCGCCCGAACCATCAAAGCAGGCTTAACGGACAACGAGAAGGATACGGTTCGTAGCAGCACCTGGGCTGTTCACGCCAACGAGGGTTACGGCGATCCAACAAGTGCGTCTCGGATTTATTGGATGCCTCTCAACCAATGGCATCATATCACCGCAGCTCATGACGATTCGGAGCTCTGGTCCAATACCTCCACCACCGATGTTCGAGTGACTACTTACAACGTGGATAATGAGGGCTCTAAATTCCGCCAAACCTGGTCCAATACCCTCGGTGGCTACAACGGCATTATCGGCAACCTTAATGGCGCTCGTTTTACAACAAAAGACAACGACAACGACACCTGGGGTGCGAACTGTTCAAAGGACAACATCGGTTTGAACGGCGGCTTTTGGTACACGAACTGTTACCAACTGAGCATGCTCCACTCGAGTGGCAACGTGTATTCACTCCACAACAATGTGGGTACCAGTGTCAGCTACAACCACATCTATCTGCGCTGAACCTCCCTTGGAAGAAGGTCCCTATGCGATACACTTACCTCGCTTTCTTTGCTCTCTGTACCGCTTGCCCCTCGGAACAAGTGGTGGTCCGCGACATCCCTGGTGCCTGCGGCAACGGCGAAGTGGAGCCCGGCGAGGAATGCGATGATGGTAATAAAATTGCCACGGATGCCTGCACCGATGGCTGTCTTTTCGCACGCTGCGGTGATGGGATTACTCGAGATCTCGAAGACCCCCAAGCAGAGGGTCATGAAGACTGCGATGATGGCAACACCGATGATCAAGACAGTTGCCGTAACAACTGCACCCTCGCCCGTTGTGGCGATGGCACGGTGCGGGCGGACCGCGCCGACAACGAACCCGGTTTTGAAGCCTGCGATGACGGCAACATGGCTGACGACGACGGCTGTGTGAGTGGCTGTATTGAGGCTCGCTGCGGTGATGGCTTTGTCTTCGTTGGCTTTGAAGATTGCGATGACGGCAACGAAATCAACGATGATGGCTGCAGTAACACATGCCAACGCCCCGGCTGTGGTGACGGCATCCTCCAAGATGGAGAGGAATGCGATGACGGAAATATCGACAATCGAGATGCCTGCACGAACGTCTGTGAAGCAGCAGCCTGTGGGGATGCGATTCTGCGCCAGGGCTTAACGGAGGACGACCCCGGCTATGAAGCCTGCGATGACGGCAATCGAAACGACGCCGACGCCTGTCTCAGCAACTGCCAAGAGGCTCGCTGTGGTGATGGAATCCAGGGTCCCGGTGAGGGCTGTGATGACGGTAACGACGATTCGGGGGACGACTGCGTCGATTGCCGACCTGCCCGCTGTGGTGACGGCAACCAGCAAGGCCTTGAGGAATGCGACGATGGCAACCCTCGAGAGGATGATGCTTGCTTGACGACCTGTGCCGCCGCTCGATGCGGTGACGGGGTTCTGCGGGCGGATCTGCAGCCCGAGGATCCCAACTACGAAGAATGCGATGACGGTAACGGGGTAAACCAAGATGGTTGCACCAACACCTGTCGATTGGCGCAGTGCGGAGATGGTATTCAGGGCTTCATGGAAGCCTGCGATGACGGCAACCGTATCAACGACGACGCGTGCACGAACACCTGCACCCTACCCCGCTGTGGTGATGGCATCCAGCAGGTGGGGGAAGCCTGCGACGATGGTAATGGTCAGGACAATGATGCCTGTCGCAATGGCTGTGTCTCTGCCGTCTGTGGAGACGGGGTCACCCGCCGGGATCGAGCCCCAGAAGAAGAGGGTTACGAAGTCTGTGATGATGGTAATTTAGTGAATGAGGACAACTGCACCAACACCTGCGAAGCGCCAGCCTGCGGCGATGGGGTTCGGGCTTTCTGGGAGGAGTGTGACGACGGCAATGAGATCGAGGATGATGGCTGCTCGAATCGATGTGAGCGCCCCCGCTGTGGCGATGGCATCGAGCAAGCAGGAGAGGCTTGTGATGACGGCAACAGGGAAAATGGTGACGCTTGTACCAGCAGTTGTCTCGAGGCTCGCTGCGGTGACGGCTTTCTTCACCTCGATGTTGAAGCTTGCGATGATGGAAACATCAATGAAGGTGATGCCTGCCTCAATAACTGCGAAAATGCCCGCTGCGGCGATGGCATCCTCCATGAGGGCGTCGAAACCTGCGACGACGGCGATGATCAAAACGGCAATGCCTGCACCAACGAATGTGCAAATGCCCGATGCGGAGACGGGTTCGTCCACAACAACGTGGAAGCCTGCGATGATGGCAATGATGTGGAGACTGACGCCTGCTTAAATGACTGCATCGTCGCTGAATGTGGTGACGGGTTCGTCCATGAGGGGGTCGAAGCATGCGATGATCGTAATGAAATCAACACCGATGCCTGTCTCAACACATGCGAGGCGGCTCAATGCGGTGACGAGGTCGTTCGCGACAACGTCGAGGAGTGTGATGACGGTGATAACGACGACCTCGATAGCTGCACGAACGATTGCATTCTACGCCTCGGACAGTCAGCAGAAGCACCTGGCACCTCCTGTTCTTCCCTTCTTGAGGATGGGCATAGTCTCGGCGATGGCGCCTATTTCATCCGCCCAGACGACGGAGATGCCTTCCGAGTGTATTGCAACATGGAACTCAACGAAGGGGGCTGGACGCTGGCGGCAAAGCTCACCAACCAAGATAGCAGAAACTGGGCGGATTCGGAGGCTCGGTGGACGGATGCCAATGTCTACGGAGACACCGTATCGATGGCAGCAGGATCGGACGCCAAAGGCGCTGCTTGGGGTCGCCTGAGTGGTCAAAACTTCATGCTCAGTGACAACGAGAACGCGGGCGATTACCTAAGCACCAACGATGACTGCATCGGTGGCGTGAACCTGGCTGCCTACTTTACCGTCGCACTGGGTGATTTCCCGGGTGGCGGCGATTCCTACTACGAAACCTGTGCTGTAGATCGGAGCTACTTCCCCAACTGGATGGCTGAGCCAAATTGGGACAATCAAAACGAAAACAGCGCCGAGTTGTCGTTGAATCACGGCGAATACATCGTCATCGCTCGGACCGATGATGGCAACGACACCTCCGGTGTGGTCAGCGGCTACGCCACGATCAAGCAAGAGTCCGATGTGGGCTTAGGCGCATTGGAGAGTGGCACCGAATACACCAACACTGGCGTCTCTCAAGATATCGGGGGACCCACCAGTTGCGGCTACGATGACGCCCAATGCCGCGCCGAATATCCCGAGACCGTTTACTTTTGGATTCGCTAGGAGATCACCATGCAACTTCACATTCTGAGGGCTACCCTGCTCCTTCTCGTCATCGGATGTCCCAGTGAGCAGGTCGTCGTTCGAGATGTCCCTGGGGAATGCGGTAATGGCGAGATGGAAACCGGTGAAGAATGTGATGACGGCAACAAGGTCGCGACGGATGAATGCACCGACGGTTGCCTCTTGGCCCGTTGTGGGGATGGCATCACCCGAATCATCGAAGACCCACAGGCCGCTGGCTACGAGGAATGCGATGATGGAGATAGCGATGCGTTTGATAGCTGCCGAAACAGTTGCATGCTCGCTCGCTGCGGTGATGGCATCGTTCGTCTCGATCTCACCGATGGTGAGTTAGGCTTTGAACACTGCGATGACGGCAACGTGGCTGACGACGATGCCTGCGTCTCCGGCTGCCAAAACGCCCGCTGCGGCGACGGCTTTGTCGAAATCGGTGCCGAAGACTGCGACGATGGCAACGAGGACAATGCCGATGCCTGCACCAATGACTGTCGACTGCCCGGCTGCGGCGATGGGNTCATNCAGGAGGGCGAAGCCTGTGATGATGGCAACGACTCCAACCGGGATGCCTGCCTCAACGATTGTCGCGTCGCTGCTTGNGGCGATGGCTNTCTTCGAGAAGGCCTGAGNGCNCNAGANCCAGGCTACGAAGCTTGTGATGANGGCAATGACCTCGACGAGGACGCATGCAAAGCNGATTGCAGCGAAAACCTCTGCGGNGATGGNGTCATTGGCCCCGGCGAAGGCTGCGATGATGGCAATGANGATCCGGCCGATACCTGNGACCAATGCCGCCCCACCCGATGCGGNGATGGTGCCTTGCAGGCCGGTGAACTCTGCGATGACGGNAATTTAAACAANGACGACGCNTGCCTCTCCAATTGTGCGCCTGCTCGATGCGGNGATNGCGTNTTGCGNGCGGATTTAGCGCCNGAAGATGCCCANTTTGAGGACTGCGACGATGGCAACGGCGTCAACGATGATGGCTGCACAAANGAGTGNAGNCTCGCCCAGTGTGGCGATGGCATCGTCCGGGCCGGTGTCGAAGATTGTGACGATGGNAATCGGGTCGANGNNGATGNCTGTACCAANGACTGTACNGCTCCNGAATGTGGTGATGGACTCCTNCAACAAGGNGAGGCCTGTGATGATGGCAACCGGGAGGATCAAGANGCCTGCCGNAATACNTGTNCGGTGGCTCGCTGCGGTGACGGTGTCACACGGCGAGATCTCGATCCCGAAGCTGAGGGCTATGAAGCCTGCGATGATGGNAACCGNGTCGATGGCGACANTTGCACCAATGGCTGCCTGCCAGCCCGTTGCGGCGATGGGATTGTCGCTCTCGGGGAAGGCTGTGATGACGGCAACGGGGTTGATGACGACGATTGCACCAATGCTTGTCGTCCAGCCCGATGTGGAGACGGTATCGTTCAGGCCAACGAAGCCTGTGACGATGGCAACGTGAACGACCACGACGGCTGCCGAAACCACTGTGCNCTCGCCGNCTGNGGNGACGCCGTCNTCCANGTCGGCNTNGAAGACTGCGACGATGGCAACCGCATCGATAATGACGCCTGCACCAACGAATGTGCGGTNGCTCGCTGTGGCGATGGGGTCCTCAGCGCTGGCGAGGAGTGCGATGATGCCAATGCGATCGACGNTGACGCNTGTCGTAACAACTGTCGCCTNCCCGCATGTGGAGACGGTCTTATCAACGGCGNTGAAGAATGTGATGATGGCAACCGAATCAGCACGGACGCGTGCACGAGCAGTTGTGTTCCAGCTCGCTGCGGGGACGAGATTGTTCGACAGGACCTCCAGGCCGGNAATGAAGGTTTCGAGAATTGCGATGATGGCAATGATGTGAACGAAGATGCCTGCCTCAATACCTGCTTGCAGGCCATCTGTGGGGATGGAGTGATTCGCGAGGGAGAAGAGATCTGCGATGATGGTAATGATGTACAGACCGACGACTGCCTCAATGACTGTACCAGCGCCCGTTGCGGTGATGGGCAGGTCCACGAGGGTGTGGAAGCATGCGACGATGCCAACGACAGCCAAACCGATGCTTGCCTCAATGACTGCTCNAGCGCCGAATGNGGTGATGGNCTGGTCTTNGAGGNCGAAGAAGACTGTGATGATGCCAACGGTGTTCAGACAGATGATTGTTTGAATGATTGCAGGGATGCCCAATGCGGGGACGGATTTNTTCATGANGGTATTGAGGCTTGTGATGACCAAAACGTTATCGATGATGATGACTGTGCCAATGACTGCACGCTCAACTGTGCTGGCTGGGTCTACGATGGCATTTGCCTGATGGAAGCTCGCAGTAATGCTGGCGACAACATTCCCAATGGCTGTAATGCTTACCGTCCCAATAAGAACTGGGGTGAGGCTGANTACNTCGCNATTTGCAATCATTTCACCAACGGNGTGACCTGCNANAACATCGANNGAGATGGCGATGGTGGCCGATGCAANAATTANTCNGCTGTCCTCATCTTTGANACGGANGGTAGNGGNAACGCCACCTCCCCNGATGTCTGGGTCCACCAAGAGACTTTTGACTGGAACCCGACCAACGGGAACCAGCAGTGCAACTTTCCACCTAACCCACCGAACTCCGTCGTCTATGCCTGTCAGTAAGTCGGCGTTGAAAGGTTAGAGTTCATGGACAAATACCTCCTTATTTTCTCCCTTTGTCTCATCGCCTGCCCAGAGCAGGTGGTGGTGCGCGAAACCGAGGCAAGCTGCGGTAATGGACAGTTAGAGGCTGGCGAACTTTGCGATGACGGTAACGAGGACAAAACGGACGCTTGCACCGACGCCTGCCAACCGGCTGCCTGCGGTGATGGCATCACTCGGACGGGGCTTGATCCCACCGAAGATGCCTATGAAGAATGCGACGATGCCAACACTTTGGACAACGACCTTTGCCTGAACAACTGTCGAAGTGCTCGCTGCGGTGATGGGATCGTTCGCGCCGATCTCCCCGAGGATGAATTGGGCTTTGAGCGCTGCGACGATGGCAACCAGGCCGAGGATGATGCCTGTGTTTCAGGCTGTGTGGAGGCTCAGTGCGGCGATGGCTTGATCCATCGAGGTGTTGAGGATTGCGATGACGGTAACCCCGTCAATGATGACGGCTGCAGCAATGGCTGCACACTGCCCGGCTGCGGTGATGGAATCGTCCAGGAGGGCGAAGACTGTGACGATGGTAATGATATCGACGAAGATGCATGTCGATCATCGTGCGACGCAGCGGCTTGTGGTGACGGCATTCGTCGAACGGATGTCGAAATCGCTGATGAAAACTATGAAGCCTGTGATGATGGCAATGTCATCGACGAAGACAGTTGCAAATCCAACTGTCAGTTTAATGTATGCGGCGACGGCGTACGCGGTCCTGGCGAGGGCTGTGATGATGGCAACGACGCAGCTGATGATGCCTGTCACAACTGCCAGCCCAGCCGCTGCGGTGACGGTGAAATACAGCGGGAAGAGGAATGCGACGACGGCAATCCACGGGACGATGATGGCTGTCTGACGACCTGTGCTCAGGCGCGCTGTGGCGATGGTATCCTCAGACAAGATGTTCAGCCCGAAGACCCAGACTACGAAGAATGCGACGATGGGGATGGTGTGAATCAAAACGGTTGCACCAATGGCTGCCGCCTTGCCCAATGCGGAGATGGGATTCGCCACGCAGGATCAGAAGAATGTGATGACGGAAACAGAATCGAAACCGATGATTGCACAACGCGCTGCCGACGGGCGCGATGCGGTGACGTCCACGTACAAGAAGGTGAGCAATGCGACGATGGAAATGCCGGCGACGACGATGCCTGTCGCAGCAATTGTCAAGCTGCTCGCTGCGGCGACGGAGTGACTCGACGAGACATCGAAGACCGAAATGCCCAGGATTTTGAAGCCTGTGACGACGGCAACGACGAAGACGGCGATACCTGCACTAACCAATGCCAAATCGCTCGCTGTGGCGATGGGATTCGGGCCGTTTGGGAAGATTGTGATGATGGTAACGAAGACGAGGAGGACGGTTGCACGAGCCAATGCGTACAACGCCTGTGCGGCGATGGGATCTTACAGGTCGGTGAGGAGTGTGACGATGGCAATGACCTGGATAACGACGGCTGTGTCAGGGACTGCCGAAGAGCCGACTGTGGCGATGGGCTAATCCACGAAGGTCAAGAGCGCTGTGACGACGGGAACCGAGTCGACCGAGACGCCTGTACGAACGCCTGCTCACCCGCTCGTTGTGGCGATGGCGTCATCCGAAACGATCTGGAGCCGGGAGCGATGGATTCAGAGCAATGCGATGATGGAAACGAGCTGCAAAATGATGAATGTCTCAACAACTGCGAGCGAGCCCGTTGCGGCGACGGACAGCTTCATGAGGGACAGGAGCGTTGTGATGACGGCAATGAAGCCGATGATGATGCCTGCACGAACACATGCGAACATGCCTTCTGTGGTGATGGTATTTTGCGCATCGACCTCGAGGCTGATGCACCTGATGCAGAAGCTTGTGATGATGGCAATCAAGAGGATGAGGATGCGTGTCTCAACACCTGTGAAATCGCTTTCTGCGGAGATTCGGTCGTCCATGAAGGCATCGAGGACTGTGATGACGGTGACGAAGACGATGGTGACAATTGTGTCTCCGGTTGTCGTGCAGCCCGTTGTGGCGATGGCTTTATTCTTCGGGATGTTGAGGTCTGCGATGACGGAGATGAAGAGGATGACAATGCCTGTACCAATGACTGCGAACTCGGGCTCGGTGAAACCGAGGAGTCTGCTGTAACGGACTGCTTGGCATTAAGAGATAACCGCCCTGGTGTCGCCAGCGGCACGTACTGGATCAACCCCGATGGGACCCCTCGACAAGTACGCTGTGACATGGATTTTGATGGTGGCGGATGGACCGAGATCATTGGCCCTGATAACCCCCACAACTTCTGCGGTAGTTGGCTCAGCCACACTGGGGGGGCATTTACCTGCGATGCGACACGGGCGAACCTTGAAGGTGCTGATCAGGCTGGCGGGGTCTCGATTCGACTCAATGCGGGCATGAACTTTAGCCGAATCCGGTTCATCGGAAATGTATTTTCAAGTGGTGGAACCAACTCGCCCTGCTGGGATTGGCCCGACGGCGACGACCGTACCGGTGGGTACCGTTGCCATAGCTGTGGACAAAACAGGCAACACGACAGAACCCACGATCTGCCTGGAGAGTCAAATGCTGCCACTTGGTACAGTTGGTCGGACTGGGGTAACGTGTGTGGTGGCCGAGGATCTTATTGGCGCCTTTCGAGTCTCTGGATCCGTTGATGACGAAAGGGCCCATAAGGCGACAACTGGTAGGTCAAAGGACACTTGAGGGTGGCGGATTTCCAGTTCGGCGCCCCTTTCCGGTTCCAGGTTGTGACCAGGTCGACCCCTTTTTGCTACTGGACGAGATGGGCCCCAAACACTGGCGCCCTGGAGAAGCGATCGGCGCTCCAGAGCATCCCCATCGCGGCTTTGAAACCATCACTTACCTCCTGAGTGGCAGCATGGTTCACGAGGACTCAACCGGGACGTGCGCCCACCTTGCGCCCGGTGGCGTGCAATGGATGACCGCAGGAAGTGGTGTGATTCACTCCGAGCTTCCCAGTCCTGAATTTCTTGAAAGCGGCGGTTTATTGCACGGCTTTCAACTCTGGGTTAACCTGCCCAAATCCAAGAAAATGTTACCGGCACGCTACCAAGGTATGACCTCCGAAGAGATTCCAAGGCTCGAGGGTCCGGGTTACACACTGCGGGTCATCGGCGGCGAAATCTTAGGGCTCCGATCCCCCGTTCGAACAGAAATTCCCATCACTTATGCCCACTTGAGTCTAGGTTCTATGGGTCGCCTGAAGCTGCCTCTTCCGGCGGACCAGCCAACTCACCTTTACCCATTTCAAGGTCAGGTCACGATTGAGGGTAATGTGGTAGAAGAGGGTACATTTGTCAGTTTGGAGGCCCTCCAGGCCGCGGAAATTACCGCCGGTAGTGACGGTTTAGAATGCCTTATTCTCGCCGCGAAACCGCTGCACGAGCCCATGGTTCGATATGGTCCATTCGTGATGAACAGCCGTCATGAACTGATCGCTGCCATCGAGGACTACCAGGCGGGCCGATTAACGGATGTCCCCCCATCTTAAGCTCGGCAGTTGATCCCGCCACCGACGACAGATGAAATGGCGCTTGCACGACATGCGAAGGCGCGCGAGGGGCGCAACCCCGAGGCGCTTAAACGAGCCGCAAAAAGAGCGGACGTCGAAGCGCTGAGGCAAAAACGAGGGAGCGGTTTCAAAGGTGTTTACCCTTCTACGACAAGGAGATGTTTACGCCCCCGAGTATCTCGGGAAGCGGGATCTTTTGATCGCCCAAGGACAACTCCTTGCCATGGCACCTGATCTTCCCGCTCTCCACCCGAGCTTCCCCCAAGAGGAAGTCGACTTGGCTGGCCGTCGAGTCCTTCCCGGATTGGTCGACTGCCATGTTCATCTGACCGGCGGCGGGGGCGAAGATGGCTTTGCCACACGCGTTCCCCCCCTCGCTTTTAGTGCGCTCATTGAGGCCGGCGTCACCAGTTGTATCGGGGTTCTCGGGACCGACAGTTGCACGCGAACGATGCGAGACCTCGTTGCGACGACCCTAGGACTCCGCACCATGGGTATTTCGGCGTGGTGTTATACCGGTAGTTACCAGGTTCCGCCGGTCACACTCACCGGGAATGTCCGAGACGACATCGTCTTCATCGATCCGATTATCGGCGTGGGTGAGTTGGCGCTCAGTGATCATCGATCTTCACAACCCACACTCGATGAGTTGTTACGTATCGTCTCAGATGCTTACGTCGGTGGTATGATTGCCGGGAAATCGGGGCATACCCACCTCCACATGGGTGATGGAGTCCGTGGACTTGATCTGGTGCGGCGAGCCCTCGACCAATCTGAACTCCCGGCGCGGGTTCTGCACCCCACCCACGTCAATCGGCAAAAGGCACTGTTTGCGGAGGCTCAAGCGTTGAGCGAGCGCGGATTAACCGTCGATGTCACCGCCTTTGACGCCGATGAAAATAGTTACAGCGCTGCTGAGTCCATCCGTCGTTGGCTTAACGATGGTCTACCGATGGAGCAACTCACATGCAGTAGCGACGGTGCAGGCTGTCTTCCCGTCTTCGATCACAATGGAAAGATGATCCACATGGACGTTGGACAACCCATCACCCTGCTCGAAACACTGCAGGAACTGCTTCGGGACGGCATGGAGCTTGAGCAGGTTTTACCGATCTTTACCCGCAACCCNGCGCGCGTGGCAGGNCTTNCCCACAAAGGGCAACTCAACGAAGGGCAAGAGGCNGATCTCATCATTCTCGATGAAANGGATNGCCTTTCAGCCGTCATCGCTCGGGGGCAATGGATGATGAGAGAGGGAAAAACGCTCCGGCGCGGCCCCTTTGAAAGAGAGCAACAATGAGTCCATCTAGAAGCCACATCGATGAAACCCGAGGCTGGATCGTCCCGGTGGGCGGCGCCGAGGAAAAGGTCGGTCACCCCAAGATTCTACAACGCTTTGTGCGACTCAGTGGTGAGGATTCATCCCGAATTGTAATCATTCCGACCGCTTCAGCACTGGATGATACNGGCAAACAGTANGAAGATTTATTTCAGGAGTTAGGCGCCCAATCAGCCGTCTCCCTTCCCTATCGTGAGCGCATCGATACGGAGCGAGAAGATTGGCTTGCTGCGCTCAACGATGCGAGCGGCGTCTTCTTCACCGGTGGTAATCAGTTACGTCTCTCGGCGACACTCGGCGGGACCTCCGTGGCTTCGCTGGTGCGACGTCTCAACGCCAAAGGNATACCCGTCGGTGGGACCTCCGCAGGGGCTGCGATCCTTCCGGAGCACATGATCGCCTATGGTGNCACGGGAGGAACCCCCCTTGCCGGAATGGTTTCCTTGGCACCGGGACTCGGACTCACCAACCGTTTTGTGATCGACCAGCATTTCCGGGAGAGAGATCGCCTTGGACGGCTCCTCAGTGCACTGAGCTACAACCCCTTTGCGGTTGGGTTAGGACTGGACGAGGATACGGCGGCATTCATCTCCCCTGATAATGTGGTTCGAGTGGTCGGCTCNGGTGCCATCACAGTGGTGGATGTCTCCCAACTCAGCCATTCGTCGGTCGCAGAAACCCACGAGGGCGANCCTCTTTGCATGACGGATGTGCGCGTCCACATCCTACCTCACGGTGCAAGCTTCGATCTCAANACGCGAAGCGCAACTCCCCCATCAAACTGAAGCGAAAAGCAGCAACGCCTAAGAGGAGAACATCATGGACATCGTTGAACGCCGAGTCTTTCGAGGTCCCAACCATTATGCCCTTTTTCGGGTGATTCGGCTCACGCTGAATTTGGGTCCTCTNGAACANTACCCCAGTGCAACCATCCCCGGATTCAACGACCAGTTGCTCGCTTGGCTGCCGAGTCTCAATGAGCATGGCTGCTCATACGGCGAGCAGGGTGGCTTCGTTCGACGGCTTCGGGAAGACGAAGGCACTTGGATGGGTCATATCCTAGAGCACATGGCCATCGAANTACAGGGACTGACAGGGGCGGGNGTCACCTTNGGNAAAACCCGAGGTACAGGACTCGATGGTCAATACCATGTGATTTACTCCTATGAAGAAGAGCNGGTGGGATTGGCNGCGGCTGAGTTAGCGGTCGAAATGATCCATCAAGCGATCCCAGAATCGCTTCGAGGCGGTGCAGAAATCCGCTCCGACTTCAATTTTGAAGAGGAACTCGATGAGCTGATTACCTTTGCNCAAAGACGACAGTTCGGTCCCTCTACCGCATCGCTGGTTCGGGCTGCTGAAGAGCGAGATATTCCCTGGCTTCGCCTGAACGATTATTCGCTCGTGCAGTTTGGNCATGGAAAGTTCCAAAAGCGGATTCAGGCAACTGTCACCTCTGAAACTCGGCACATTGCCGTCGAAATTGCCTCGGACAAAGAGGAAACCAATGATCTCCTGACCGCCATCGGCTTGCCTGTTCCCCGTCAACGCCTGGTCCGAACGGTACGTCGCGCTGTTCGTTCAGCCGAATCCCTGGGCTATCCCGTGGTCGTGAAACCCTACAATGCGAACCATGGCAGGGGGGTCTCCCTCAATCTTACCACCGCTCAGGAGGTGGAAGCAGCGGTCGAAAAAGCGAAAGAACATGGCAGAAGTGTTCTCGTCGAGCAGATGATCGAAGGCTTCGACCANCGGATGCTGGTGGTTGACGGTGAACTAATCGCCGTCTCCAAGCGAGTTCCAGGTCACGTGATTGGCGATGGGNAAAGCAGCATTTCTGAGCTCGTCGACCGGGTNAACGAAGATCCAAGGCGTGGCGTCGGTCACGANAAGGTGCTGACTCGTATCGAACTGGATTATCAAGCGAACCGCCTTCTCGAAGGGGCCGGATACACTGCAGACACCATCCTTGATAAGGGTGAGGTCTTCTATCTCCGCTCGACGGGCAATCTCTCCACGGGTGGAACCGCCATCGATCTCACAGATGTCGTGCACCCCGATAACAAAGAGATGGCACAAAGAGCTGCTCGTGCCATCGGCTTGGATGTGGCGGGAGTGGATTTCATCACCCCAGACATCACACGATCCTATCGGGAGATCGGCGGCGCAATCTGCGAGGTGAATGCGGCACCGGGATTTCGCATGCATGTAGCACCGACGGAGGGCAAACCTAGGGATGTCGCCGGCCCCGTTATGGATATGCTGTTTCCCCCCGGCGTTCCAACCCGGATCCCAATTGCAGCACTGACAGGAACGAACGGCAAAACCACAACGGCCCGCATGTTGGCACACATTTTCAAGATGTCCGGTGCGACGGTGGGATTGACGACCACTGATGGGGTCTACATCGACGGACAACGGACTGCTGCGGGGGACATGACTGGCCCTCAATCGGCGCAAATGGTTCTGAGAGATCCAAAAGTCGACACTGCAGTACTCGAAACGGCTCGAGGGGGACTGCTCCGTTCAGGGCTCGGCTATTCGAGTTGCAACGTTGGTGCTGTCTTAAACATCGCCAATGATCATCTGGGTCTGAAGGGTATTGATACGGTCGAGCAACTGGCTGAAGTCAAGCGCACTGTTGTAGAAGTTGCCAGAGATTGCGCAGTTTTAAACGCAGACGATATTCTCTGCCTGAAGATGGCTGCCCACACCGAAGCCGATCGAATCGCCTACTTCACTATGGATCCTACCAATCCACTGGTTCGGCAGCATATTCAGGCCGGTGGGCTCGCCATCGTCTTGGAACAAGGGATTAAGGGTCATATGGTGACCCTCTATGATGATGGTTTGGACCTCCCCTTGTTGTGGACACACCTAATCCCTGCCACCATGGAGGGCAAAGCCCTACACAATGTTCAAAACGCAATGGCTGCTGCGCTCATGGCCTATGCGATGGACATGAAAGTCGACAATATTCGCCAAGGCTTACGGACCTTTGACGCGTCCTTCTTCCAAGTACCTGGGCGCATGAACGTATACGATGAGCACCCCTTTAAGGTGATCCTTGACTACGGACATAATCCCGCAGCGGTCCTGGCGATGGTGAATCTTGTGGCGAGACTGGATGTTCAAGGGCGACGTTTGTGCGTTCTTTCTGCACCTGGGGATCGACGGGACGAAGACATTCGAGAGATCGCTCGTAATGTGGCGGCCGGTCCCTTCGATCACATTATATTGCGCCGAGATGATTATCGGCGGGGCAGAGGCGAGGACGAGGTACCTCGGATTCTTTACGATGAATTGGAAGCTTCCGGTGTCGATCCCGAGCGCCTCCAAATCATCATCAACGAAGAGGAGGCGGTGGAGAGTGCTTTAAATCAAGCTTCACAGGGCGATTTGGTGCTGATCTTTGGTGATGCGACCACCCG
>NZRT01000085.1 GCA_002696345.1 Myxococcales bacterium | reverse complement strand
GTGCCCATGATGCCGACGATTCCACACATGAAGTCACCCTTTCCAGAGGAGGTGGCGGCCTACCTCGCGACTTTCGATTGTACAAGGCAGCAAGCCTCAACATTGACGCTATTGTATTGCCTACTCAGTAGATCCTGAAAGTGCCCTTCCAAATGATTTACTCTATCGATCATCTCTCGAAAGATTAACTCACAGCGAGTTATCGACCTACGAGGGTGCATTTTCTGCTCGGTCGCCTCCAAGCTAAAGAGGGACTTCGCCCAACAGGTCATCGGATCCGTCCTTACGCCTAGAAAGGACGCGTAATCGGTAACCCCCCTCTGACAATCCCGACTTCTCCAACTGCTTCTTGATAACGTGGCGCATCACGGTACATGGGCCAGGCCTCTGGAGCGCAACGCATTCTTTACCGGCACGGGCGATGTACAAACCCAGTTGCTTCCTTCCACGCAACCGACCAATGCGTTGCACTACCTCGCCATCGCTATCGATGATCTGACTGTGTCTAAGTGGAAAATTGGCTGGTTTCGCGTACATTTTATAGGCGGACAGTGGGTAAAAATCCCTCTGTACAGCGGTGAGAGCCAGGGTACCCAAAACAATTCCTAAGGCGATAAATGTCATCGGTAAATGCCAAGGGCTGACGGCGCCAGGCATCGTCTTTCGTTCCGGTAAGCCGGGGCAGGCCATAAAGATGACTTGAAGGAGTATAAGTTCGAGGAATAAAATATTTTGAAGAACAAACACGGCGATATGAAACGAGATATAGCCCAGGGGTAGCAGCAACCGCGCCCTGCGGGAAAAAAGCAAAAGAGGCGCAACCATTTCCATACCCAAAACGATCGTTGCAAGAACAACAAATACCCAGTCGGGTTGAGCCGCCAACTGAATTGCTCCGCCAAAACCATATTCTATCGGATCAAGCCCACATGCGAGTAAGCGCACACGCAAACCATCAGCATCAAACCAATTCCAGCCTGCACCAATGATTTTGGAGATCCCTCCACTCCAGTAGGCTGTAGCTAAGCTCGCCCAGATCAGAAATACCGCAAGGCTAGCCTGGTCTTTGAGAGCTTCAGAAGGCTGTCGACTTTGCAGCCGAGCATCGAAGCTCCAGACCGCTGCACAGGGCGTAAAGAGAAGGATCGCCAGCAACAAGATTAGTAGTTGCTCAGAATGATAGAAGATACTGTGCTCCCGTAAGAGCCCCCCGATCAAGGTTTGGAGCAACAGGCTAAGCCCGATTGCAATGCGTGTTTTTAGCCCTAGTGTTACGGCTAGTAGACAGAAAAAGCAGGTTACTTGCGCAAAGAGTAATGCACTCGGGTGACTCAAGAGGAATCCATGAAGCGGTGTTAAAGCAAAGGCTTTCATGAGCCCAGAAGGTCGTCGAACCTCCGCTGTAAACTCAGTCAGAATCTGGAGATCTTCTAGAGTTAAGCCCAGCATCAAGCAGCCGCCCACAAGTATTCGAGTGAGGGCAAGTCTTCTGAGCGTCCCAGCCCGCAAAGCCTGCTGAAAGCCTGCTCGGACTTTTGCTTTGATCAACACCTGAACCGAGTGCCTCACGGGTAGAAAAACGCCGACCTCTCGGTCAGTGCAGTTCACAGTTCTGAAGCGCCACTGATGCGGTTTCCAAAGCGAGCTTCGCCTCGCCTGGATAACCATCTACCAAAGTGGACCAGGCCCGATTTAAATTCCGCTCCGCAGCGCTGACGCTGGAGATAAACTGGGCATATGCGAGCAAACCATGCTGAGCCACCAAGCGGTCCTTTTGAGCGACAAGTCCACCCACATGCTCTTCTTTCAGCGCCTCCATGCGCTCACTAATTTCCAGATAATCGCTCGTGTCATCGTCGCTCAACAGCGCTTCAAGGTCTTGTTGGATCGTCTTTAGCCCCGCATTCAAAGCCAAAATATGCTCATCGGGAGAGAGCCCAGAAATACCGATCTCACCGCTCTCATCACTCATTTCTAACCGGGCAAAACGTCGGAGTAGAAAAGCCGAGAGAAAGATCAAGACGACACCAAAGGTAAAGCCAAGCCATGCGCCTTGTGCCCATGCCAACAAGCGAGCCATCTGTGGATGATGTCCCTGACTAACCAGGCCCTCAATCACCGCACTCGATGCTGGATAGGACGCACCGTAAGCCGCCATACCGACGCCTGCGACAAGCAGGAATCCCGCGTCAATGCGAGCTAAATTCCGGGCTCTTTGATCCATCTTAAGCCCCCTTTCCAAGCAGATCGATAATCGTGATTCCTAAACTGGTGAGGGCTTCACCGACGATCAAGCCTGCGGCAAAAGGGACGACCTTACCACCAAAGAAAGCACCGCCTCGGCTGCTCTCGAGGCGCCAGCCCACCAAGCAACCGATGCCATAGCCTAAGGTCACTTCAAATGGCAGGTACATGGCTAAGCCCATCAGTACCCCGAGCCCAGCGATCGGCAGGGCACCGAGACTCAAACCAATAAGCCCGCCCGCAGCATATTTATCGAGGGGTGCATTGCCACCGATGACCCCATCGATCATGGCTTGCAGTGCACCCGCTTGAGGTGCGGAGAGGCAGTCGCCGCTTCCCTTTTTGAGGCATGCCGTCGACTCAGGGCCAAACCCAGGGCTGCCATCGCCGGTGGCAGTCCACAGCAAATAGACCGTGCCCACTGCAACGACGGGCCCAATCCAGCCGGTAAAGATCTGTGCTAGCTGCTGACGTCGGGGGATACCGCCGACGAGGTGACCTGTTTTCAGATCCTGCATCATATCAGCGCACTGACCCACGCCCACACAGACAGCGACACCAACGGTGACCGCGACCACCGCGTTGCCGCCGGTGATCGCCAGCATCAAGGTCACACCGATGAGCGCCATGCCGGAAAGCGGCGAGATATCGGTCATTCCCGTCGCCTGGGCAACGATGAGCCCTGCAAGCGCTGTCCAGAGCACACCAACCACCGCCACGGGAAGGGCCATAACCGGTCCTACCGTCAACGAGGAACTCAAATACAAGAGCAGTGTCGCTCCCGCCAAGCCGATGGCCAAGGCTTTTCCAGACAGCTCTTGAGCCCCACCGCCAGCGGCAGTTTTGGCTGCCGAACCAAGAGTCTTAATCGCCGCACGTATCGCCGGAAAGGCTGCGATCACGCCCGCCAAAGCACCGCCGATTAAGATGCCGATTCCCGCCGGTCGAAGCAGTTGACCGTACAGCTGCCCCCAAACCTCATCACCATTGCTGCCCGTAAAGGGATCCGTCCAGCCAGAGGACACGGCCATCGGCGCCAGGATCCACCAGGCCAGGACACCACCAAAGGCGAAGGGTAAGCCCCCCCGGCCCGAAAGCATCCCCGCACCGATATTCATCAGGCTGAGACTCAAAAGGGTGCCCGTGTAGGCGGGAATCCCAAACCAATCCCCCACCGCTAATGCGTCGGGAACCGCATCAACCTTATCGACTAAAATCTTCATCCCGGCGCTCAGTAAAGCGCCGAAGGCGAGGAGTTTAAGCTTCTCGACGCCAGCACCGGGTGACTTCAAAATGGAGGCGACGGCCATTCCTGAAGGAAAGCGCAAGCGATCAAATTCAAGCATCTGCTTACGCAAAGGAATGATGAAAACCACCCCGAGAAAACTCCCAGCCATGGCCGAGAGCACCATGGCACCCCAGGAGAAGGTTTCACCCATGAGCAGCAAAGCGGGCAGTGTAAAAACCACCCCCGAACTGGACACGTTGATGGCACTGGCGATGGTCTGGTTGACGTTGTTCTCAATGATCGTGCCCGTACCGAGGGCTTTAAGGACGGCAAAGCCAAGGATCGCTGCCACGGTCGAGCCGCCCAGACCGAAGCCCAATTTGAGCCCCACGTAGACGAAGGCAGCGGTCATCAAGACGCCAAGCAAAGCGCCCAAGATCATGGCTTGGGGGGTCAGTTCAGGATAGGGGCGTTCGCTGCTGCTCAAGAGCCCTCCTCAAGGGATGATGGCTGCCTTCACCATGATCACCCAGGCTCTGCAAGCCCCATGAGGCTCCTGCGTTTCGGCTTGTTCGATTCGACTAACGCTTGCCGGGTACAGCGCCAGGCATTTGCTGCTGCGCCATGGTCGTAATCGCCTGCAGTTCGCTTTCACTTAGGGAAAGACTCAGCGCGAGGATCTTCCCCTGGGGTCGCAGGACCAAACTCCGCAAAGCTCGAGCGATGGGGGGAGGCGCCTGAGCCGTCATGCCGCTCACGCCCATGCTCACCATCATCGACAAGCCTTGGGCGGCAGCAGGTGCTGTGCACCGAATTTGGGCTTTCAACTCTAAGTCACGCTTGCGGGTAATGGTGGCTCGAGCCACGACTTTTTCAATCTCGGCAGCCGGGTTCTGTGGCTCCCGTTGGCGAATCTGATTTCGAACGCTTTTCGGCAACCCTAAATCCAAGGCAAAATGAGCACCTCTCAAGAAACTCGGTAGCGGTTTCGCCTTCAGTCCCTTTTTGATTTGGGCGCGCATGCCCACTTCGTGACCGGCCAGAAAATGTCGGTTGTCGAGAATCACCATCCCTTGACCTTGCGCATCGAGCCAGAGGGTGTGTCGCCCCACCCTCTTCGCCTTCAGTGTCTTTTGCTGGCTGGCTAACATCTTGTTTGCCGACGCTTTGTTGAAACGCCCCTTCACCACAACCACCATCTGCCGTGGATCCGGCTGCCCCGAATCGATACGCCCCCGCATTTCCACCGTCTCAAGGGAGCGGAACAGATCGATCCCCGCCGCCTTCAGCTGCTTCCTCGCCTCGGGCGCCATCGCAGTCTCCAAAGCCTGACGTAGTTGAGCTCCCACCTCCGGAACCTGCAACAAGCCCTTGAAATCAAAGACCATGCGGAGGTTCTCTCCAGCCGTCGCGGGTGCGCTCTGTACCGGGGCTGCGAAGAGACTCAAAAGGAGAACGGGGATGGTTCGTTGCATGCTCACTCCAGGGCCTCTTTCCAGGCCTTTATCAGATCGCTGAGGCGTGCTTCGGCAAAAGCGCCGTCGCCTTCCCCTCGCCATTCGAAGTAGGTCTTTACCTTGGGTTCTGTTCCAGAGGGACGCACGAGTACCCTTAAGGCTTCATTTCCATCGCTGTAACGGAGGCAGAGAAGATTGGCACTGGGTCCCGTTAACCGGACCTCTTGCCCCGCTCGCCAACGCTTACCCGTCTGATGATCATCCCGTTGTTGCAGGATAAAGGTACCGAGTTGGGCAGGAGGATTTTGGCGAACCCGATCCACTTGGGCGATCATGGCGTCCGACGCGCCAACGCCATCGAAGCGGCTCACCAGTTGATCGGAACGATGACGCCCATAGGTCGTCTGAAGGGTTTCAAGGTGCTCGAGGAGGGTCGTTCCCCGCTGGCGTAATTCTTCGGCCATGCAACAGATGGCAAGCGCTGCACTTACCCCATCTTTGTCCGCGACCAGGTCCCCAACGCAATAACCAAGCGCCTCCTCAAAACCGAAGACGAACTGTCGTTCCGGTCGGGATCGAGCCGCTTCGGCAATCCACTTAAAGCCCGTCAAGACTTGGACAAACTCAGCTCCAAAAGCTGCGGCTTGTTGCCCCAGCATCTCGCTGGAAACGATGGAGGCAACCACTAGCGGTCGATCCTCTTCGTGGTGCCGCAAACAAAAGTCACCCAATAACGACCCTAACTCGTTTCCAGTCAGCGCTCGCCAACCAGCTCCGGGGACCGGAAGAACGAGCGCCAAACGGTCCGCATCGGGATCGTTGGCAATGACGAGATCCCCACGAACTCGTTCCGCCTCCACAAGGGCGAGATCAAGAGCCCCATCCTCTTCCGGATTGGGAAAGGCGACCGTGGGAAATTGCCCATCGGGACGCCCTTGAGCCGCCACCGGAAAGACCGAGTCAAATCCAGCCGTCGACAAGAGGCTGCAAACACTGCCCTGCCCCACCCCGTGGAGTGCTGTATAGACGACGCGCAGGGGTGATGCTTGGCCTGGCCACCAAGGACAGCCATCGATAACAGCTCGTTGGTAGCGATCCAGATCGACCTGACAAAGCAACTCCAACCGGCCGACGCCAGGCCCCGAGGCTTCCGGAAGGGCACAAGGAATCGCCGAGGCTAACCCTTGGGCAATCCGGTCGATGGCGTCAGCGATGGCACCGTCGACGGGTGGGATGATCTGAGCACCATGACTCCAGTAGACTTTGTAACCGTTGTCCCCCGGTGGGTTGTGACTGGCCGTGATTTGAATCGCTGCCGCGGCGCCTCGATCCCGAAGCGCCCAAGCGGTGGCTGGCGTAGGCAGGCATCGATCCCAAAGAAAAACTCGAATGCCTTGCGCACGAAGAACAGCAGTCGCCTCCACCGCAAAGGCTTCGCTGCGATGACGGGCGTCGAACCCCACCACGACGCCCCGTTCTGCGGCATCGGGATCCTGCAACAAGACCTCGGCGAGCCCGGCGGTCGATTGGCGAATCACCGCGGTGTTCATCCCCCGAGGTCCCGCTTGTATCGGACCCCTGAGTCCGGCGGTGCCAAAACTGAGTCGCCCCGAAAATCGAGCCCGAAGGGCGGCTTCGTCTGCTGCCTGGATCAATGCCCTCAATTCGGCACGGTCGTGCACATCGGGGTCTCCGTCGAGCCATCGCTCGACGCGCTGAAGAAGGGCTGCATCCATGACTCGTCGGGGATGTCAGGTGCGAGGGCTTGTGTAAAGGCCACGAAACCCGCAGCATTCGCCGGCCAGGAGATGACCCGTGAAATCAACGCTTCTCAGCTTTGCCTTGCTGCTCTGTGCTTGTGCTGGTCCGTCCAAAACCGTGAAGTCTCCCCCTCAGCCCCAAGCGGGTGAAGTTCTGCTGGATGGCGTGATGGTCAAGGCCCGTTGGAGCGATGGGGATACCTTCAGTTGGAAGGATCCTGCCAGCGGCGAGAAACGTAAAGCTCGGTTGGTCGGCTTCAATACCCTCGAAGATTACGGTCCTGTCCACCGCTGGGGCGAATGGACTCCGAAGGAACTTTACGACTTGGCTCTTGAGGCGGGAAAAGTGGCCGCTGCTCGAGGCTGGGTCTGTGAGGATACGGGCTCCAGCGGCGGCTATGGTCGTAAGGCGGTTCTCTGTGAGTCGCTCCGAGAGTTCATGATCACCGAGGGCTATGCCCATGTTTTGTCCATGGAAGGTCCTGGTCCCACGTATCTGCTCAAAATGCAGATCGCAGCCCAAGAGGCCGGCAAAGGAATTTGGAAGAAGGGGGTTCCAGAGGGACTAGTCACCAGCATTCACAGCGGTGACGAAAAGCCCAGCGGCAAGGGCTATAATCGGGTGGTCAGCACCCGCACGGGCGCCTCTCAAGTCGAAAACCATGAGAACCGCTATGCCCATTGTCAGGAGGTCTGCCACCAAGGCAGTTGCATGATCTATATTCCCTACAAGCTGCGCTACGGCTCGAAGAAGTTGATCTGCCCTTGATCTACGCCCTTTTCCGGCCACTGATCTTCCTTTTCCCGGCCGAGTTCGCCCATCACCTTGGTTTAACCCTCCTGCGAGCCGGTCTTTGCATCGGTCCCCTGCGTCGCTTGTTGCGATGGTGGGTATTACCAAAGTCGAATCGCCTGAAAACCCAACTTTGGGGACAAACTTGGGACCATCCGATCGGCCTCGCCGCCGGCTTGGATAAAGCAGGGGATTGCTGCGAGCCTTTGGCAGCCTTGGGCTTTGGTGCCATCGAAGTGGGTACCGTCACGGCAAAACCCCAACCAGGCAATCCGAAACCCCGGCTCTTTCGCTTGCCCAAAGATCAAGCCATCGTGAACCGTTTCGGCTTCAACAATCCGGGGTGTGAGGGCATGGCGGCAAATCTGCGTGACCTCACCCTGCCCTGTCCACTGGGCATCAATCTGGGCAAGTCGAAGGTAACCCCCAACGAAGACGCGATCGAAGATTATCTCACCAGTCTGCATTGCCTTAAAAACGAGGCTGATTATGTGGTGGTCAATGTCAGCAGCCCCAACACACCAGGCCTGCGAGATCTGCAGGCTGTGGATCAACTCCGCCCCCTTTTAACCGCGCTACAGCATGTGTGCGGCGACCGTCTTCCCCTGGTGTTGAAAATTGCCCCCGATCTTGCCGATGAAGACCTGATGGCGGTGGCCGATCTCGCCGTGGAATTGTCCCTCGATGGGCTCATCGCCAACAACACGACCATCGGTCGTGAAGGGCTGAAAACTTCACCAGCTGCTGTGGATGAAATGGGTGCCGGGGGCTTAAGCGGCCCCCCCCTGCGCGACCGCAGTCGAGCCGTGCTGCGCATCTTGGCTCGCCATCTCCGAGGCAAGGTCCCCATTATCGCTGTGGGTGGCATCGATGATGGTGAAGAGGCCTATCGACGTATTCGCATGGGGGCATCCGCAGTCCAGATTTATACCGGGTTTGTTTACGGCGGTCCATTCACCGCGGCGCGAATGGCGAAAGAGCTGGATCAACTGCTCGCCCGCGACGGCTTTCGTTCGGTGACGGAAGCCATCGGTGTCGATCTGGAGAGCCAATGACTGACATTTTACAATTGGGCGACCCTCGACTTCGAGAAACCAGTGAAGCCGTCCCTGAGGCGGATTTTGGCGGTGCGGAATTGGCCCGACAGGTCGACCATTTAATCGAGATTATGCGTCAGGCAAACGGCGCCGGCTTGGCGGCTCCTCAGATCGGCTTAATGCGACGAATTTTCGTTGTGGAGGTCACAAAAAACCCTCGCTACCCCTACAAGCAACCCATCCCACTGACGGTCTTCATCAATCCCCGTATCATCGCCATGGACGAAACGCCCATCGAAGTCATTGAGGGCTGTCTCAGCATAACCGGCTGGCGGGGTCGAGTACCCCGGTCTTGTCGTGTAAAGATGGAGGCTCGAGACGTGGATGGAGGCACCTTTTGTGTCGAGGCAGAGGGCCTTGCTGCCGGCACCCTTCAACACGAACTTGATCATCTCAACGGTCGGTTGTTTGTGGACTTGTTGGTGAACGCCAAAAGCCTGACGACTTGGGATAATTACGAACTTTTTCACCGCACGGCTTGGGAGCGAGAAGCGAATGAGATCAATCAAAGCTACCCCGCCGGACTAACTCTACAGCCCTAAAAAGGGGGACTGAACTCCTTTTAAAGGCTTCTTGCTGTCGAAAGATTGCGACCGAACAAACTGGGCATCTGATTTGCATCCCATAGGGATGCGATCACGAAAGGTTCCCCATGAAGTTCTTTATCGACAGCGCCGATCCTCAAGAGATTGCCGATGCGGAGGCGATGGGTCTCCTCGATGGCGTCACCACCAATCCGAGTCTACTGAAGAAAGCAGGCTTAGGCCGAGAAGAAGCCCTGCAGCAAATCTGCTCGCTTTTGACCGGACCTGTCAGCGGAGAAGCGGTCGGTCCAGACCTTGAGACATTTCTGGCTGAGGGCCTGGCGCTCAGGCAGATCGCCGACAACATGGTGGTCAAACTCCCTTGCAACGAGCCCGGATTGAAAGCCTGCCGTCAGTTAGCCTCTCAAGGCATCCCTGTGAACATGACGCTGATCTTCCAGCCGGTTCAAGCTTTGCTCTGTGCTCGAGCCGGTGCCACCTTTGTGAGTCCTTTTTTGGGGCGCCTCGACGATATCTGCTCCTCTGGCATGGAGTTGATCGAAGAGATCCGGGTGATCTTCGACAACTATGCACTCTCGACCCAGATTCTCGCCGCGTCGATCCGAAGTCCCGAACATGTAAAACAGGCTGCATTGGCAGGAGCCGATGTGTGCACTGTCCCCTTGGGCGTTATCAAGAAGCTCCTCAACCATCCCTTGACCGACCGGGGGATCGCTACCTTTGAGACGGATGCAGGCTTGCGGTGACCTCTCAGCCGACCAGCCTAACGGGACGGTTGTTCAGTCTGAGTGGCTGGCTGACTCGTTTTAGCCTCATGCTGGCCGCTGCAGCGCTCGTCCCTGCTGCTTGGTTTGCCCTCTCCTTGTATCAGGAACACCGAGAAGGCCTCCCGGCCGTGCCTGATCTCGACAACTATCGGCCCCCTTCCATTACCCGGGTGCTCGCAGCCGATGGAACCATTCTCGCCGAATTTGCGGAAGAACGACGAATGGTAGTGCCATATCAACGTATGCCCCAACGATTAGTGCAGGCTTTTGTCGCGGCGGAAGACAAAAGCTTTTTTGATCATGATGGGGTGGATCTTAAAGGTATCGTTCGAGCAGCATTGGTGAATTTAAAGGCGGGTCGAACGGTACAAGGCGCCTCCACAATCACCCAACAATTGGCGAAACAACTCCTGGTTCGGCATCAGGGTTATTCAAAAGGTCGCATGCGAACGCTTGCTCGGAAAATACGGGAAGCGATCTTGGCTCGGCGTCTGGAATACGCCCTCACCAAAGAGGATATTCTCTATCTTTATCTGAACGAAATCTATCTGGGTCACGGCGCCTACGGGGTTCAAGCCGCTTCCCAAGCTTACTTTTCAAAGAATGTAGAAAGCCTAAGTTTGGGAGAAATGACATTATTAGCGGGCTTACCGCCCGCTCCCAGCCGCTTTTCGCCCCTCAAAAATCCTGAATCGGCTCGAACCAAACAAGGTTACGTTTTGAAGCGGATGATCGAAGAAGGATACATCAGCGTCGACGAAGCCAAAGCCGCCCGCAAAGAGGAGGCAGAAAAGAAGGTCCTGCCCCGTGAAAATCTGTTCCGGGACATCGCCCCGTATTTTACCGAACAAGCACGCCAGGTCTTTGTGGAGCGCATGGGCGAGGAAGAATTGATGCGAGGGGGATGGACCATCCAAACCACCCTGGACATCTCTCGCCAAATCAAAGCGAGAACGGCACTCCAAAACGGCATTGAAGCCCTGGATCGACGCATGGGCTATTGGGGACCTGAAGCTCGATTTGAACCAGACCAAGTCCAAGCTGTGGCGAAAACCTATACCCGTAAGGTCCTCGACAATGCGCCGGCGAATCGTGGCGAGGAACATTTAGCGATTATCGCCAGTGTCGAGCGTAAAAAAGCGACAGCTCACGTAGGTGACGAACTGCTACCGATTCACCTCAGCGACCACCGCTGGATGCGCACCGGTCGACGTCGGGCTTACAGTCTTTACGACCGTCCCACCGACCTACGCCGGCGCTTTCAGGTGGGTGATTTGCTTCGGGTCCGATTCGAAACAGACCGAAAAGGTGATGAAAAGCTGATGGTGGTTCAGGATCCATTGCCCGAAGGTGCTTTGGTGAGCCAGGATCTGCGCACCGATTACGTCGTTGCCTTGGCCGGTGGTTACGACTTCGATCGCAGTCAGTTTAATTGCGCCTTCCAGGCTTGTCGTCAGCCAGGCAGTGCCTTCAAGCCCATTATATTTTCCGCTGGCCTCGCGCTGGGAGGCCGCATTCGACGGGGTGCTCCCGTCGAAACCATCACCGTGACGACCCAACTGAGCGATGCCCCCATCGTCCGCCATGATTTCTCCACGGGGGTCCGCTGGAAACCCGCCAATTATGACCGTAGCTACACCGACGAAGTCAGCCTTCGACGAGCCATGATGTTGAGCATGAATCTCCCCACCATCGACCTCTTTGAGCGAGTGGGCTCCAAAAAGGTGGTCGAATGGGCCAACCGAATCGGCATTGAGCAGGAACTCAATGTCGATGCCAGCATTGCCCTTGGCAGTCACTGCGTCATTCCGTGGGAATTACTGCAAGTCTACGCCTTGTTTGGCAAAGGAGGGCAGCGGCCAGCAAAACGCTTTATTACTCGCATTGAATCCAGCGACGGGAAGGTGCTCCACGATGAAGCGGATTATCGGGATGTGTGGGCAAGCCGGAGCGAACGAATTGATCGCATGGCCCGTCAGGCTCTGCAGCCGCCGGAACAGGTCATTGCACCGGGGATCGCCTACATTATGACCTATCTCATGCGCCAGGTGGTGCAAGCCGGTACCGCCACCCGAGCCCGTATCCAAGGCGTCCCCTTGGCCGGCAAGACCGGCACCACCAATGATAATAAAGACGCTTGGTTTGTAGGCTACAGTCCCCATCTCGTCACCGGCGTTTGGATCGGTGAGCGCTTTAATCTCCGTCCTTTAGGGCGCTCGGAAACAGGGGGACGTACCGCTGCGCCCATCTGGAAAGCCTACATGACCGCAGCCCTGGACGGCACCGACCCCGGTGAATTTTCGGTTCCAAAGGATATTGAGTTTGCCAATGTAGATGCCAAAACCGGGCGTCTCGGCGGAAACTATCGACTCCCCTACATGAAGGGAACAAAGCCCACTCAACGAGTTCGAGTCGACAATCAATCGGCTGGGGTCAGCGACGAACTTTAAAGTGACGCAGGCGGTACAGCAGTCCATCAGCCCGTCGAAGAAAGCGGGACAAGAGCAAGGCCCGAAACCGAGAGATTCGGATGGATCTGCCTTTGCGCTCAATGGCGGCCAACTTCCCAATCGCCTGGCTGCGATCGAACCAACCATCATCTTGGTTTCGGTGATCGCCCTGCAGGCGTAGTTGGCCCTCTTGGTGCTCCATCAAGCGATGCAACAACACATCGCCGGGGCTCCGCTCGATCAAGACCACATCCCCCCGCCGCAAGGGCCCATCGATAGGAACGATTCGAACCAAGTCACCGGCTTTAATCCAAGGCCACATGCTGCGACCTTGGGCGAAGAACCGGATCGGTTTGCCTTCTTTTAGGAGCCGGGCAAGCATGCAGCAGCCTCCAGGGTCTCGAGCAGGGCGTCTCGAGGAGAGTCCCCTCGCAAATCCCAATGAACCCGGTAACAGGGGACTCTGTCCACCACCCGCTTCACCCAACTTAAATCAGGAGCCAAGTCCTCTGCTTCCAGACGAACGACTGCGGAAAGAAGCGCTGTTGCGGCATCGGCGGCGGTCACCGGCTCAATCCGTGGAGCGCGCTCAGATTGGACCGGCATTAAGAGCGCACTCAAAGGGCGACGCTCTAGGTGGTCGGCACGCAACTCCCCGGGAACCACAGTGCCCTGCAGCCAAAAATCATCCATTTCGCCGCCAAATCGAATCAACTCGTCGCCAAGTTGCTCAAGTCCTAAGCGACGAACTAAGGTCGACTTTCCAGCACCAGAAGCGCCAAGAATCAAAAAGCCACGGTCCGTGCTCAAACAGCAACCAGCAGCGTGGGCGATGCGCCAATCATTACCCTTACTTGCCGCAGCCAAGGCGGCAATCACCCCCACAAAATGACTCCAGGGCACCGTCCAGCGGGTGTGAACCCGAGGGTTGCGGTAGGTCGTGACCCGAAGAATCCGATCGTCAACATTCCAGTCCAGCCGATCGAGAGCGAGTTGGCTGGATGGCCTTCGAGGGAGCGTCTTTAGTCCCGAACGCAGTACAAGGTTTAGTGCCCCTGCTTCGTGGTCACATGCTTCGGGGTGATACCGGACGCACCACTCGAATAAGTCAGACAGGTCGTCTTCCGACTCGATCTCAACGGAAAGATCCGACTGAAGAAGGAGTCGATTCGAAATGGTTTCGATATCCTTTTACTTGGACTCGCTAACAAGCACATCCTGAGCGATCTCTTGCTCGCTAATCACCTCAGGCGGAAAATAAGGACTACGCTCTATCGTGGTTGATTGAGACGTAGGTCCCTTCTTATTTTTCTCTTCTACCATGTCTAGACTCCCTTAATGTCGAATATTCACGTAGCCGCCACCGGAACGAACCGGAAAGGCGAGATCGGGTTTTCCATCCAAGTTGGCATCGGGCAAACACACCCCATGAACAGCGCCACTGGTGTTTGCGTCGAGCCCAGTGCCCACACCGTAGGTTTTCGCCAAGGTTGTGATCCCATTGCCAAAGTATACATAGCCCTCATTCGTCGACCCAGTGAGGAGATCCATTTTACCATCACCGTCGATATCACAAAGACTCGACTCGTCGATTTCATTAAAGCTACTCGACCCGCCGGGCGCGGTGATGACATGATCTCGCGCTCCGCCCAATGCAGGTCCACCCTCCCAGATCGAGATGGCTCGGGTGCAACAACCATTACCAGCCAAGATATCTGCGGTACCATCACCGGCGACATCACCCACGGCGAGATAAAAGCCGGTTTTACCTTCGCTACCGCCCGCACCGGCAAGTAGAATCACGCCCGCACTCTGATAGGTGTAGGCACCATCTGCGATCGGCCCAGGAACCACGACGAGTTCGCCGACGTTACCATTGGCTTCTTCACCGCCAATAATGAGGTCACCATTACCGTCGCCTGTCACATCTCGACCAGCGTTCAACGAAGTACCAGTCGACGAGAAGGGCCGACCTGTCACTGTCACAGCGGCATCCGCATCACTACGATTTTGGGTCAGGATATCACCGTCCCAAACCCAGGTCTTACCGGTGGAGCTGTTGTGGCGCCAGGAGGAGGCTGCAAGGTCAACAGTTGCATCACCTACAAGAGAGCCACCAGCCGATAAAGAGTAACCAAAGCGGTCACCAGCGGTACCCGTGATCGTGATGCTTGGATTCGCCGCCAAGCCCGCTCCGGAGCCGTTGTAGATGAAGATCTTGCCATCACCATCTCTAGGTGCCGAAACGACGAGATCATCAAAGCCGTCACCGTTAAAGTCTGCGGCCGTGCAATCGCTGCCGAATCGGCCACCACTTGCCGTTCCAAAGCGGGTGATTGGAGTGATATTACTCAAATCGTCTGCACCCATGAAGATGATGGCGCCGCCCACCTGGGAGCCGGCGGGTGCAAAGCTGCGATCGGTCACCACCAAGTCACTGCGACCATCGTTGTTGAAGTCACCACTACACGCACGCTGGGCGAACTTATTCGTATTGCCCGTAACTCCGCTGGCTGCGTAGGCTGATAGGGTCAGACTAAAGTCGATAGAGAGCGTGCCGATATCCGACGTATTGCCCAAGTCATCCGTTGCCTGACCTGCGAAAAAGACCTGCTGGTCAAAGGGTAAACCTGTCACGGAGACCAAAAGATTTTGGCCGGCACCCGCCGGAGTCATCTCAGCGTTGATAATGGTCGCATTGCCGAAATTATTGGCATCGATAGAAGCCGAGCTATGGCGTAGACTGTAAGACGTCACCGTCCCCTGATCGAAGTCGTCGCCAGGCTCGGTCCAATTAATGTCCACAGTGCCTGCACGGTTGTTCACATTGGCACTGGACAAGCTCATAGCGTCTGGCTTCCCGACGTCGACATTCGCCACCAGTTGCGTCGTCGCTGTGTTGCCGTTGGCATCAGTGGCCGTCACCGTCAGCGTGTGGTTCTGGTTCGTCAAACGAATATCCGTGATCACGTTATCGGTATCACCGGCCACTGCTTTCGTTTGTACATCACCGTCCTGATCGCTGTTGACCACCAGGGTACCACCGGCAGCACCACCAACAGCGACCGTAATACTGGTGTCTAAGCGCAGATCACCGGCATTGTTCTCGTGCACTTCATCGTCATCATAGACATAAGTGACTGGATTGTTGGCTGGATCCGTAATCTCCACCGTAGGAGCCACCGTATCCACGATAGCGTTAATAGCAACCAGTGTCGTATTGTTCTGAGCGTCGGAAATCGAGGCACTTACGCTTACCGTTCCTTCATCAACGGTTACCCCAGAAAAACTGACCGAGGCCCCATCGCAGTTCTCCTCGATCGCTGCTGCTCCCCCTACCGTAAGGCTGACTGGACGACCGGCAGCATCGCAACTGAGGTTAAATGTGTACTGCATGCCGGCCGCGCCATCCTCGTCATCTCCCGCATTGAGGCGTGCCGGGTTGGCCGCTGGTCGAGTAAATGCCAGACTTGGCGCAGTCAGATCCACGCTCACCGTCACTGCCGCAGAGGTCGTGATGTTGCCGCTGGCATCACTCACCACTGCCGTGAGGCTTTGATCCGCACCTTCAAGCAGGGTGCAAGTCAAACTGACCTGACCTCCGTTGGTGGTCCCCGTGCAGCGCTCGCCGCCCAAGCTGCTCACTAACGAAATCGTGCGACCATTTCCCACCTGAGTTGCTGTGACAGGAACCACAACCTGAAGACCGCCTGTATCAGCATCAGTATCGTCTTCATCCGCACACGTTCCATCACAAGGAGTCTGGTCGATCGAGACTACCGGTGCGATGGAGTCCACACTGACCGTGACCGAAGTCGCCGTGGTCTCATTACCGACCAAATCAGATACCGTCGCACCCAGAGTCACTTCTCCCTCAGGCAAAGTCACCGCTCCAGCAGCTGTCCCTGCTTCCAAGGCAATATTCTGGAGGGGTTGCCCATTGGCTGTAAACGCAACCTCTTGTCCGGCCTCCGCATCACTGCTGGCGCGAAATGTGTACTGCATTCCAGGGGTTTCTAGGTCTTCATCCACTGCATTGTTTTGACCACTTACGAGTAACAACGCACCGTTGCCTGGCCGACCAATACTGAGGGTAGGCGCAGTAATATCGACGATCATGCCGAGTCCGGCGCCCGGGTCATTGGGGTTCCCCGCAGCATCAGAAGCACTCACCGTCAAGCTCTGGGTTGCTTCCTGCAATGTGATGGCGGCGCTGTGTGCCGCTTCATCCGCGACCTGGCCCTGGGCAAGCAGAGTCTGGGGTTGAGGAAAGTCAGTAAAGACTTGATAGGTGCTACCCACCCGAGCGCCCGTAAGACTAAAGGTAAAGGTCCCCTGCCAGCCCGCGGCGTTGTCACCATCCTCAGCGGCATTAAGGAGCAGTCGACCCCCTGATGATGCGCCATCATCACCGGCGATGGCGAGTAAACTCAACTGCGGTGGCGTGGAGTCAACGGTAAACTGAACCGAATCAGTCGCTGTATTGATACCATCACTTGCGGAAACTGTGAGCGTGTTTGCACCTTCCTCGACGGTGATATTGGCGATCTGAATAGTAGCGCCAACCACTTGCCCCTGACCGATGGCTGTTGCGTTGTTGTTTGGGTCGCCATTGGCATCGAAGACAAAGATCGTCGCACCGTTCTCGACCCCCTGAAGGTTGGCGGTTATATCGACTTGGTAACCGGGAACGCCTCGGTTTGAATCCTCTCCCGCATTGTAGACATTGCCCTCAATGGGCCGAATAATCTCAATCGCTGGCTCACTGCCATCCACGGTTATGTTACTCGCCTCGGCACTGCCGGTGTTTCCGTTGACGTCAACTGCATCGAGACGAATGGTGTGATTGCCATCCGTGAATGTCAGTGGCGGAAAGGTCAGATTTCCTTGGGCGAGTACGCTAACTCGCTCGTCCCCATTGTCAAAGAGCGTTGCCTGAGACCCTGGAGCAAATCCGGTGACCTCGGCACGAACTCGGTATTGGAGGTTTTCGGAGACTGCATCGAAGTCTTGATCGCTACCGAGAACCATCCCGTTGTCGAGGTTGTTAAAGGTCACGACCGGTCCTACCCGGTCCACGACCAGGGTGATGACCGCCGAACCGGAGTTCTGGGCTGCATCGGCAGCCGTGACCGTCAACTGCACGGAACTGTCGGCATCGTTGACCTCGTCGGCCAACGCCACGTTGCTAAAGTTGAAGGCACAGTTGGCAAAGCCGCTGGAGTTGTACTGTCCATCCACATTGCCCCCCACCGTTGCCAGTGTCGCCGTCGGTGCCAGGCCATCCACGGTGCAGGTCTGGCCGTCATCGGCCAACGCACTCACGGTGAGGTTTTTCCGATAAGCACCCCCTTGAGTGGAATCGGCATTGATGGCGAGATTGTAGACGTTGCCGTCGGGCAAACCGCTGAATGCCAGCGAGGGCGCCGTCCGGTCGATCACGATGGTGGTCGCCGATTGGGTGGTGATGGGATCCGGCACGCCTTCAAGAACACAGGACACAGTCAAGGACCACGAACCCTCCACTTCGAGCGCCAGCGGTTCCCAGCTGAGGAAATCGTTAGCATCCACGGCGGCATTCGCCGTCACGGTGGTCTGACCGTTGCTGGCTCTCAACTCACAAGCCGAGCCTTCCGGCAGATTGGAGTTCCCACTCACAGGCACCTCCGCAGCATTGGTGCGAAAACCGTCCGCTGGGCTAAGAATTCGAACAAAGCTGTTGCCCGTCACCACAGTCATGCTCCGCTGTACAACGGTCTCATTACCCGCTGCGTCCGAGACCGTCACTGCGAGGCGGTTGGGCCCGTCCGGCAACAGGATTCCGTTGCCATCATTGGTGAAGTCCGCCAGCAGCCGGGCGGGATCGCCAGTCGATACCGTCGCCGCCGTTAACGGCTGTCCTTCGTTCAGGCTGACACTGACTTGCGTACCCTCGGCCTCATTGGCGACCTCAACACGGAATGCATACTGAAACCCATCCGCCGTGTTGCCCGTCCAGTCCAGGTCAGGGTTAAGTTGGGCGTCGAGTGTGGTGCCACCATCGTCCAGAGCCCGCTCGGGATTTCCCTCGGACGCATCCAGCCCGAAGACGGTCACCGAGGGGACGGCAGAGTCCACGGATACCGTCACAGGACTCGCCGTTGCCGTGTTGCCGCCCACATCGCTGACAGAGGCGCCCAACACGTAGCTACCATCGGCGACTTGACCATCCGACAGATCAAAGCCCTGGATGAAAGTACTGGAACCCACGACGACCACAGGGGCGGGATCGAGGACTCGAGCCACATCATTCACTGTGACGGTAATCTCTTGACCCGCTTCGGCATTGGCGACGGCGATCTCCAAGTCCACGATGGTGCTTTGCAGTGCTGCATTGTCGCTCGGGCTTAAAAATCCGATCGTTGGCGGATTACCATCCACGGTCAACACTCGAGGTGGATCGGAGACTGCGGAGTTGCCAGTGCCATTTTCCGTCGCCACACCCGCACGCAGTTGCAGTTGGCCATCGGTGAGGGTGACAGCCACACTGGCTGCACCTTGAGCATCCAAATCCACCAACTCAGAGCGCACGTAGGCACCGCTGAATGCCCCTTCGCCATCAGCATACCGGTATTCGCAATACGCTTTGGGATTACGCCCCGAAATAGCATCAAAGTTGTCGACATTCAGACGACAAAGCACTTGAAAGCCGGGCGTAAGTTGGTCGTGATCGCTGTCAGCGAGCAGCGTGCCGTCTTGGGCAGGAGCAACCATCGTCACCGTCGGCACCACCATGTCCACCGTGACGGTCCAAGTGATCGTCGCCAGGTTGCCGGCTTCATCGGTGGCACTGGCTCCAAGGGTTTGCTCGCCCGAACCCAGCGACAAGGTGGTCTCCACAACGCCAAACTCGTTGGCTGTGACCAGCCCGCCCTGGATGTTGCCGTTTACGCTCAACTGGACCCCCGCCACATCGGCGCCATTCTCAAGGCGCAACTGAACCAAGGCTTGTAAACCGTTCACAGGGTCACCGTCTTGATCATCGGCCACACCAAGAATTGCTTGATGAGCGGGACGCACCAGAGTCAGCGTTGGAGCAACCGTATCCACCACATGGTATTGGCGCAGTGCTCGTCCTTCCGACTTTTCACCGGCTCCGTCGGTGAGTGCGATGTCGAAGGCTTGGCTTCCCTGGGGCAACTGCAGGCGTATGGTTGCCTGACTGTCCCCGTCGAGACTCCCGTTCGTTGTTCCCGCTTGGCCCAGAACCGAGACGCTCGCGGTGGAGCCGGGACCACAGTTCGTGGAGTTGATAAGGAGATCCACATCAGCCACTTCGGGGGTATCGGTATCGAGATCAGCGGCGGCGAGAATAGGACCACCATTACGGGGAGCGACAACATTCACAATGCAGGCGCCCGTATCGACAGTGAACTCGACCGTGGCAGTTCCTTGAGCCTGATTATCGACGGTCACACTCGCTTCAAGGCGAACAGGTCCTTCCGGGAGATTGACCTCGGGAAACGTCACCGAGCCACTGTTGTCCAACGTCCCGTCGACCGTTTGATGGGCGCCAGTCACGATGAGACCGACGGCCTGGCCTGCCTCGACACCTTGACCGTCACATCGGACGTTCACATTGTATTGCATGCCTGCATTGTTTGAGATGTCATCGCTGGCGCCAAGTGTTGTGCTGGCGGTAAGGTCCACGAATCGGCACCGGGGCCCGGCTGGGGTGATCACGGTGTAGTTTGCCTGGACAGTCACCGTCTTCCCATTGTGCGTCAGACTGGCTTTGATGGTGTTGTTGGACGATGTCGCGCCCCCCTGGGGTGCGACCAAGGTGAAGTCTGTGAACGTCACCTTGCCATCAGTCACCGTCGCCGAGGCAGAGTCATTGTTGATCGACTCGTTGTCGACATCAACAGTGGCACCTTCTGCGTTGCCAGCCCGGAGGACCAAATCAACCTGCAAACCATTGCTTGGGTCATTGTCTTTGTCGACGCTAAGATCCAAGCGAGACCCGGGCGAAGGAGAAAAGAACGCAAGGGTCGGTTCAACGACGGGCTCTTCTTCGCAGCCGCAGCCACTCAATCCACCAAGAGCCACAAGACTCAAACCAAACCAGTTCCGAAAACGCAGGGACATCGTGTCCTCCATTAGACTCTGTCGGCGGCGAGTAAGCCTCGCCGGCTCAGATCCTCTATAAATCGCTCAAGATCAGCGGTCGCCACCTCAGGACTGACCGCGAATGTTTCTGTGATCGCTTGGACCAGGTCGTTGATATTCATCCGACCATCCAAGCGTTCATAGATGAATGCCCCCACCGGGTTGAGGACACGCATGACAGCCTCGTCGGATTTTACCACGATCATCTCGCCATCAAAGCGCTCAAAGCTCGCCATCTGGCTGCGTTGTGGGAGGTTGGTCTGGCTCACGTGCGCTCGCGCGTCCCCGGGTTGTTAAAGGGCTCGGGAAGAGTGCCCGAGGCCCTGTGGGCTGTCAAAGACTAGAGTGGTCCACTAAAGCCTGTCTCACCTCCGCCTCTAGTTCGCCTTTGCCCGGTGTTCCAGACCAAAGTCGCCGAACTCGCCCATCACCGTCGATTAAAGCCAGGGTTGGGTACACCGTGATGCCCACCTGGCCGCCCCAACTGTTGGCACCGCGGCCATCCACCATGATCTCCAGTTCCGGACGATAGCGCTGCTGATATTTTTTCAGTTTAGTAAGCGCTGCCCCCCGGCCATCGGCGGCATCTCGACTGATAAGAACGACGCGAAACCGGGGGTCTGTGATGGCTTCATCAAGGGCCTTCAAACGAGGCAACAAGCGCTTACAACTACCGCACCACGTGGTGAAAAACTCCACCAAGGTGAGATGGTCTGCCAACTGGTCGGGAGAAAAGGTCCCACCATCCAAGCGTCGAATTGGCTGCAAACGGGCGGCCACCTGATCGCCACTGGCGATAATTTGCCGAGTGCTGGCTTGCCGGTAGGCAGGATAGACACCGCTTCCGAGCAACAGGCTCAAGCCAATCCAGAGGAGTCCTTGACGCCACCTCGCCTTTCTCTCAAGCAGTCCCCCCAGGATGGCGCCCGTCAGTAAAATGCCCCAAGCGAGAAGTTGAGCACCACCCGGTGATTGCCGCAACAGAGGGCCGACCCCTTGATAGGGGAGCGCTTCAATCCAGCCTGGGTATTGACCCAAGTGACCCAAATAAAATGCGGTCAAAAGTCCGTGATAGACAGCCGCTGAAACCGCAACAACCAAGGCTGCACCTTGCCAAAAACCGATACCATCAGCAGCAGCCTGAGCCCACTTGACGGCTGTCCCCTGGCGCCATCGACGCCAAAGTTGAAGGCTCAGACCGAACCCGAAGAGAAGGATGAACTCAGGGAGCAAACCTGTCAGCCACTGATTCAGTATGCTTTGACCGGGCGCCTGCCAGCCTCGACGAAACAGCGGTAAAGTCGCCCCGAAACTGACAGCCATAAGCCCCGCACTCAAAACGAGTAATTGAGCCCATGGGAGTGGTGGTGTTGGCTCGTCTTCAACTTCGCTCATGGAAAGCCCTTTATTCCCTTTTGTACTCTGGGACCACCACGCTAGGAGACATCGTGTTCAGGAGTGCGGAAGTCCGTGGAAATCATCGTGCAAAAATACGGGGGGTCTTCGCTTGCGACCCCCGAACAACTGAAAGCGATTGCTCAGGGCATCGCCCAACGTGTTCAAGCGGGTAAAGCCTTGGTGGTGGTGGTCTCAGCCATGGGTCGGTCCACGGATGAGTTGCTGCACCTCGCCGGACAAGTCACCGCCGGAAACCACCGTCGAGAAATGGACATGCTGCTGAGCACCGGAGAACGAATCTCGATGGCTTTACTCAGCATGGCCATTGCGGATCTAGGCGTGGAAGCCATCAGTTTTACAGGCTCCCAGTGCGGCATTATCACCAATGACTCACACAGCAATGCCCGCATTATCGAAGTGCGTCCCGTCCGGGTCGAAGATGAGTTAGCGAAAGGCCGAGTTGTCATCGTGGCTGGCTACCAGGGCATGAGTTACAAGCGCGAGATCACCACCCTGGGACGGGGAGGCTCCGACACCACCGCCCTTGCCCTTGCCGCTGCACTCCATGCGGAAAGCTGTGAAATTTACTCCGACGTGCCCGGCGTGTTCAGCGCCGATCCCAAAAAAGTATTGAGCGCCCAAAAGATCGATGAAGCCAGTTACGATGAACTCCTCACCCTGGCGCGCCACGGCGCCCAGGTGCTTCGAGACGAAGCGATCGCCTACGCCAAAGCCCATCGTATTAAGTTCACGGCACGCAAGACAGGCAGTCAGGAGTCGGGTACCGCCGTCGGAACAAGGGCCGGTTTACGAGCGGTCACCAGCAGCGAGAAGAGACTCTTCGGTGCTGGCTGTAAAGCACAGGACCTTTCCCCACCGTTGCTCCGGTCCCTCGTCTACGCCGGAGCCGATGGTCTTCTGCTCGCCAGCGACAACCTCCATGGCGCCACGCCCAAGAACTTTGTCCCCGTGCAAACCCTCAGTTGGGTAGGTCAAGGGTTGGTGGACGACCCCGAGGCGATCTCAGCCTTCTTGAAGATGACCGAAGGCAGGCAGGCATTTTGGACCGAAACCTTGGGGCTCCATGCCCGATTTGATAAGGCTTTCGACCTCAAGCGCTTGCTGGTGTTGGCCCATGACCGCTTGGTCGGCGACGCAAGCGAAGCACCAAAATAACCAAAGACAGCCAGGCGAGCCAGTTACCCAACTGCCCGTAAAGCGTCCACCGGCGTGCCGGTAAACTCGTCAGCCTTAAGACACCCGGCAGGTGCTCGGGGAGTTCATCAACGATCGCACCGTTGGCGGCGACCAAATAACTTCGACCATCCTGGGCGACACGGAGAATGGGCAATCCTTGCTCAAGAGCACGAAGCCGAGTCTCCCGTTCAAAGGCGCGCCGAGGCGTGGCCGAACCGACCCCTGCGTCATTGGTGATCACCAAGCCCCAACGAGCCTTTGGCATCGAAGCGAAGATTCCAGGATAAATGGACTCGATGCAGAGGGCGAGGGCGAGTTTTTTAAACGGAAGAAGCTGAGGTTCTGAATCCCCGGCTCGAAAGGCTCGTTCCACAATAGGAACGATGATTCGCTTCTCCACCGTGATGGGTTCGGCTTGCTTTGCAGGCCATGCCAAAGCGCTGTTTCGCCATTCTCCATCTCGACGACTGTTGATCCCAGCGATCAATCCTACCCCCCGATCATGGATCTCCCGATACGTTTGCGCCATCGGATTTTGCCCCGGCCAATCCTCTCGAACGGCAGACTCGGGCAGAATCACCAACTCTGCACCTCGCTCCGCTTCGGCTTCTGCTACCGCGAGATAACGCCGACGAATCAGCTGTCGAGCCTTTGGGTCGATCCAACTCTGAGCGTAGACCCAATTGGGCAACCCCCCTTGGATGGCACTGATACGCACAGCGGTTGCTTCACCTCGAGGAGGTACCCAGGCTGCGTAAAGTCCCGAGACCGAATAAATGAGCACGAGAAGAAGAAGAAGACGTGGCCGAACAAATCGATCCACGACAGCGTAGGACGACAAGGCGCAAATCCAGACGAGCAGTGCCCCCCCACCCAGCGCTGCGGGCTGTGCAAGAGATGGCCAAGCCACCAAATCATGACCCACAGAAATTGGAATCGAAAGGGGAGGCAAAGTGCGTATCCACTGACCTACAACAACCATGGAAATGCCAGCCAGCACCCCCCGATGACGTAACAACCAGCAAGCAAGCCCACGAACGACCGCACCTTGCAAAGCCAGAATCAAAGGAATGATGTAACCGTAGGAACTGCACCCCCACATTGCGATAAAGACTTCAGTAAAGCCGGCGAGAGCTCCAAGCCAAAAGACCCGCTCTCCGTGGCGAGCCAACCAAAAGAGGGGGACAAAAGCCACCAATGCCAACGGCCCGCCAACGTCATGACTAAGCGCCAACGGAAAACCCGCAAGGCAGGCGAGCACGAAGAATTTCAACGCAGCGGCCCCCACCAAGGCAACCCACGAAGTTCTTCCCAACGCTCGGGAGCCCAACGTCCGCCCCCTTGGGTTTGCAAGACCACTTCAAGGCGATCACTGGCTTCAGTCATCAAGATCATCCACCCCTCGGGATGGCGCACCAATGCCGGCGCCTGGGGCAATTCCTTCTGACCTCGACGGGCATCCGGGAAGCCCAACGAATGGAGCCATCGGGCCGGATCATCATCGTCAGGCCACGGGGGAGCCGCTGAACAACTTCGCTCAGCACAGAGCAAATCCCTGCCTTGCAGCCCCTTTTGTTCCGGCCGCTGAAGAATGCCTTCAACCCATTGGGGCGCCGCCAAGTCCTCTCCTGCGTCTTGCAGATTCAACGCGCCGAAATTCTTTGCGCCCACAATCAAGCCACAAATGAGGCAAAAAGGAATGAAGAACCTCGGCGTTTTCATGCGTTGACAAGGCCTCTCCGTTTGGGGATGGGTCGGCCCAGTTGGAGCTTGGTTTTGGTCACACTTCTCGCTGCGCCGGTCACCTTCAGTTGGTGGGAAATGCTCACCAGTTCGGGGCCTCTAGGTATCGCTGTTCTGCTCATTCTCGTCGCCATGAGTGTCGGGTGTTGGGGCATCATCATCGCGAAATTCCTCCAACTTCGACGGGCAGAAAACCAAAATAAGATCTTTCTGCAGACCTTTTGGAACTCCAATGACCTAGAATCCGTCTACCGAGTAAGTACGGAGATGGATAGCTCTCCAGTGGCTCAGATTTTTAAGGCAGGTTACGCGGAACTCCATCGCAATCGAGGTGGTGAATCCACGGACAGCTTTATCGGCCAAATGGGGGGCTTCGAAAATATCGAGCGGGCGCTGCATCGAGGCGCGGTGGCCCAAGTCACCGAGTTAGAGAAACTCAATCCCTTCCTCGCCACTACCGGAGCGACCGCCCCATTTATTGGCCTCTTCGGAACCGTGATCGGGATCATANGAGCCTTTCATCAAATCGGTCTTTCGGGTTCAGCCAATCTCGCCACCGTCGCCCCCGGTATTTCCGAGGCATTGGTCGTCACGGCGGCCGGCTTGGCAGCGGCAATTCCTGCGGTCATCGCTTACAACTATTTTCTCGCTCTCATCCGTCGCCAAAAGGCGGAGATGGAGAGCTTTTCCAACGATCTTCTCAACATCATTAAAAGACACTTTTTTCAGGCCTAGGATCATCATGAACAAGTCTCATCTCGTGAAGCGCTTACTCACCGCCATGCCCGAACTGACTCACCGTCAAGCCAGCCGAGCCGTCAATTCCGTCATGGACGGTCTGGTGGAAGCCATCGAAGAAGCAGGAGCCGAAGACCAACTCGGTCGGGTCCGAATCAACGGATTGGGCACCTTTTCGATCCGCCGTCAGAAGGANCGNATCTCTTACGGATTCAACCTCACCAAAGGAGAATCCAAAGCGCCCGTTCGGATCGAAGCGCGTCGGACGGTGCACTTCAAAGCCAGCGAACTCCTGAAAGAGCGTCTGCGNTAAGACTTAGAGCGAGGCGTTCTCCCCAACAGCCGATTGACCCAGATCGGCTTTTAACAACTGCAGTTGCTCCACCAAATCGCCGGTAAGACGANCCGGTTCGGTATCGCTGGTCTCCACGTGGAGTAGAGCGCGGGAATACAGAGGACGTCGCCGCTCCAACAACAAGTTGAGTTGAGCCAGAGCCGTCGCTCNNCCTCGCATCGGCCGTTCATCACCTTGTCCGACCACCCGCTCCCAAAGTCGATCGGCTCGAGCGTCGAGCCAAACCGTGACGGTGTGTCGCAGCAACAAATCGTAACTTTCCAAATGCTCGACAATACCGCCTCCCGTCGCCAGGACGAGGGGCTTCTCTCNNGCGAATACCTCCACCAAACACTGATGTTCGACCTGCCGGTAGTAAGACTCGCCGTGGAGGGCAAAAAGCGCCGATAAACTCAAGCCACTGCGCTCCACCACCGCATCGTCCAGTTCTAAAAATTCTAACTGAAGAACTCGTGCGAGTTCGCTTCCCAGACGACTCTTGCCGGCGCCACGGACCCCCAGGAGCGCAATAACTTGCCGTTGCTTCCGCCCGTAACGAAGCTGTAACTCCCGTCGAATGGCGTGCAGTTCGTCGTAGTCTCGAGCATCCAACAATCGATCGATCGCTGCTCGAGGTCCTCCTCGAAGTGCTCGTTCCGGGAAAAGGTCCGACAACTCAACCTCCAAAGCGGCTGCCAACGCCAAGAGTCGCCTTAAACTCGGATTGGCGCGACCTGCCTCAACCTCAGTGAGAAACCGGGGCGATATTTNAGCATCGGTCGCAAGAGCGAGCAGGCTCCACTCCCGTGCTTGCCGCAGCTGGCGCACCCGAAATCCAACATGACGAAAAAAATCGACCCGATCAGGCATTATACTTCCAACAANCANGATTCACTTTGCGCTATATACTGCTTGAACTCAAAAGTGTCATCGGCCAAGGTGNTGGGGCATTTATTTTGGAGCCCGCCATGGACCCCGTTCGCTTTCAGACCCACCCANAAGACTACAAACACTGGCGTCTTGAGGTCGATGGCTCAGCAGCTCGTGTCACCATGAAAGTGGAAGCGAAACACAGCCTGCGCAAAGACTACGAGTTAAAGCTAAACTCTTACGACCTTGGCGTGGACATTGAACTGGCGGATCTTTTGATGCGGCTNCGCTTTGAGCACCCCGGAGTCCGAGCTGTCCTGCTTACAGCGGATAACGAGAAGGTGTTTTCGGCCGGTGCGAACATCATGATGCTACGGGGCAGTGAACATNATTTCAAAGTCAACTTCTGCAAGTTCACCAATGAAACGCGGTTTAACATTGAGGATCTGCAGTTGCATCAGGACCAGCACTGGATTTGCGGTGTTCGAGGTGTTTGCGCTGGTGGTGGCTACGAACTCGCCGCCGCATGTAACGAAATTATCCTGGCAGACGATGGCAACTCAGCGGTCAGCTTGCCCGAGGTGGAACTTCTTGGCGTCCTGCCCGGCACGGGTGGTCTCACTCGCGTCGTGGACAAACGAAAGGTTCGGCGTGACCANGCCGATATTTTCTCCACCATCGGCGTCAAAGGCGTCAAAGGCAAACGAGCNGTCCAATGGCGTTTGGTCGACANNNCNATTCCNCTNTCGAAGTANAAAGANCACCTCGAACAANGACTCAGCGAGGCNGCNGGNGAAAGCTCTGGACTNAATGGTATCGAGTTAAANCCCATCGAAATGGAACAAACNGNNGCGGGTTTGCGTATGGANTACGTNGACNTNANNGTGGGTGATNCAGCNGGGCAGGTCTCNGANNCNGANAAGTCCAGCCGNTGTGCCACCNTNACCATTCGNGCCCCANAGGAGTGCCCGGCGGACGCTGNAGCCGCACTCGANCTNGGNGATCGGTGGTGGGCGCTGAAGGCNTTTCGAGAACTGGAGCTCGCTATCTTTCACCTGCGATTCAACTACAACCAGGTCGGNACCATCATCGTNACNACGGAGGGCGATGCGAAGGTCATGTTGGCGACGGACGAACTTCTCGCTTCAGGGGGCAATTGGTTCGTGGACAGGGTNCGCCATTACATGAGCCGGGTCCTGAGTCGNGTGGATCTCACCGCNCGTAGCTTNTACGCCCTGATCGAGCCAGGAAGTTGCTTTGCAGGCAGTCTCCTCGAGTTNGCACTCGCTGCAGATCGTAGCTTTATGATGGATGACGAGGACGGTGAGAATGCCGTGTGGCTGAGCCCCATGAATGGGGGGCCGCTCCCCATGGCGAATGGACTCACTCGGATCGCATCCAGATTCTTGGCAAATCCCGAAGAAGGCGAAGCTCTTTTAGCGAAGGGCGGTGATTTCGACGCCGTCGGTGCAGAAGAAGCGGGTTTGGTGACCTATGCCCTCGACGACATCGACTGGGAGGATGAGGTTCCCCTGGAGATTGAGGCTCGCGCCAGCATGAGCCCCGACGCATTGACCGGCATGGAAGCGAACCTGCGCTTTTGTGGGCCGGAAACCATTGAAACGAAAGTCTACGGCCGACTCTCTGCTTGGCAAAATTGGATCTTTCAACGCCCCAACGCCGTGGGACAAACGGGCGCCCTGCAAAGCTACGGTGAGCCCACCACACCGAAGTTCAACTGGACGAGGACCTAACTGATGGACATCAGCAATATCGATTATTCCGAGCGAATCCCAAACAACGTCGATTTACGCAGTGATCGGCGACTTCAGCGAGCACTGGAGCGTTGGCAACCAAACTACTTGGATTGGTGGCGCTCCATGGGGCCGGAGGGTTTTCAGGAGGATCATGTCTACCTACGAACGGCAATCTCTGTCGACGCAAAAGGCTGGGCTCACTTCGACTACGTCAAGATGCCGGATTATCGTTGGGGCATCTTTCTTACGCCCTCCGAAAACGACCGAAAGATCGCTTTCGGCGACCACTTGGGCAGAGACGCTTGGGACCAAGTACCTGGCGAATACAGAAATCTACTCCGTCGCATCATCGTGACCCAAGCAGACACAGAACCCGCCTCGGTCGAGCAGCAGCGTCTTCTGGGCCAAACTGCGCCCAGCCTCTACGACCTCCGTAACCTCTTTCAAGTCAACGTCGAAGAAGGCAGGCATCTTTGGGCGATGGTCTATCTCCTGCACCGCTACTTCGGTCGGGAGGGTCGAGAAGAGGCTGAAGAATTATTGGAGCGTCAAGCCGGCAATCCGGACAAACCCCGAATCCTCAATGTGTTTAACGAGCCTATTGAGGACTGGTTGAGTTTCTTTTGCTTCGCCATGTTCACGGATCGCGACGGCAAGTTCCAGCTCGGCGCACTGGCTGAAAGTGGATTTTCGCCCCTGGCCCGAACGACTCGGTTCATGCTGACGGAAGAGGCGCATCACCTGTTTGTGGGTCAAACGGGCGTGGAGCGTGTCATCCGCCGGACGGCTGAGATGATGAATGGAGACGACGACGCCAATGTGCGCCCTCTCGGCGGTATTCCGTTGGATCTGATCCAGCGCTACATCAATCGCTGGTTCAGCCTGTCCTTAGATCTGTTCGGTAGCGAAGTCAGTTCAAATGCTGCGACCTTCTTTGCACAGAGCCTGAAAGGTCGATTCGACGAAACCCGCCGCCATGAAGACCACCGAGCGCTGGATGAAGGGTTGATCATCCCCGTCGTTCGAGGCGGTAAGTTGATCAACGAGGAAGTTCCCTTGCGCAAGGCAATGAATGAGAGCCTTCGGGACAGCTACATCGCAGACTGCGAAAAGGCTCTCGTTCGGTGGAACAGGGAACTCAAGAAGGCGAAGCTAACGTATCGATTTACGCTGCCGAACCGTCGGTTCCATCGCCATCAAGGAGAGTATGCAGATCATTTCTTCAGCCCTGAAGGCGATTTGATGGACGAGATGGACTGGCGCGCTCGAGAAGACGAGTGGCTCGCGACATCCGATGACCGTGCATATGTGGCCTCTTTGATGGAATGCGTGATCGAACCGGGTCGCTTCGCCAACTGGATCGCCCCGCCGAAGCGAGGTATCAACAATCAAGCGATCGATCACGCCTACGTCAAGTTCAGCGGTCACGATCGAAAGTAGAGAACCGAACGCCCTATTCTTCGGGGATGGGATCCTCTCCACGGGCACATCGGAACCCAACGTCGTTACGAGCGGTCGTCGGGTTGCCGTTGTCTCGCTTCCAGGCTTGACCGATTTTACCGCGAATGACTCGGTTGCTCCCACTGGCTTGGTAGATTGGATTTTGCGTTTCTTGCGCCCGGTTACGATAAGCAGAGGAACTGTAAAGGTCGGCGACCCACTCCCGGACATTCCCGATTAAGTCGCAAATCCCCGGCTGGTGAATGCTGCTACCGTCGGGACGACTGCAAGGAGCGAACCATTGATAAACGTTGTCTTGACGAGGAATACACTCGTTTGGATTGGCCTCACCACTCCGACTCGTCTTTGCCACTCGATCACAATTCGGCGCAGGTTCATCGCCCCAAGGGTAACTTAAGCCGAGGGTTCCTCCCCGAGCAGCAAACTCCCATTCGGACTCGGTAGGTAAACGCTTACCAAAATAGCGACAATAAGCCTGAGCTTCATCGTATGTGACACGAACGATGGGTTGATCCTCTCGGTGATCGATTGAATCGGACCAACCATCGGGGACATCAACTGCCTCGATGGCGACTAAATACTGTCGATAACGACGACGCGTGACCTCTTTTCGAGACAACGAAAAGGTGCTGAGACAGACGCGATGACTGGGCGTATCATTCCCAGATCCTGAAGGTGCTCCTTGAGCAAAGCACCCCCCCTCAATGAGAACCTCCGTTAAATCCTGGCGACAATCGGCACTGCAATCATCACCATCGAAACGGTTGTTATCATCGCAAGCCTCCGCCGGCACTTCCAAGATGCCGTCGCCACAGTTTGCCCGCAACTCGGAGCAGTCACCGGCACAGCCATCATCATCATCCGTGTTGCCATCGTCACAGGCTTCATAGCCCTCATCACCCTCCGCCACATCCCCCCGGAGAAAGCCATCGCCACAACGAGCCACTCGACAGCCTTCGATACACGCATCCAGATTATCATTGTTGCCATCGTCGCAAGCCTCAAACCCCGTATCCTCAGGGTTTAGCCCCTCTCGAACATGACCATCGCCACAACGAGCAACACTGCAATCATCGAGACACTCGTCGGTATTGTCCTCGTTACCATCATCGCAAGCTTCATATCCCCGCTCACCAACCGCTCGGTCCACACGGAGAAGTCCATCGCCACAGCGGGGGGGCTCGCACCGACTGGTACAACCATCTTCTTCGTCATCGTTGCCATCATCGCACCGCTCGAACCCTGGCTCTCCCGCGCTGAGATCTTGACGCACAAATTGGTCCCCACAGGCTGCCCGGCTGCAACTAATACAGGCGTCCTCACTGATGTCATTACCATCATCACAGGCCTCCCCCTCCGTCACAACACCATCGCCGCATCGACCAAAAGAACAGGAACTGCATCGAACACCGTCGGCTTCCTCACCGGCTTCGCATGCCTCAAAGCCCGCCTCCCCGGGCACGAGATCACGGCGAAGGACACCATCTCCACAGCGAGCAAAGTGACAGGTGTTCGTGCACTCATCGAAAGCGTTTGCATTGCCATCGTCGCACTCTTCACCGGAGTCGACGACTCCATCGAGGTTACAGGTGGCCAACTCTCGTGCTGGCTCACAGGCGACGAGAAAGCCCATGCAAATCATGAGGAAGAGAAATGTTCTCACAGATCCCCCCAAGGAAACTGATAGAGATAACTCCCAACCCCAGCCACGCCGACCAGACCCATAAGGCCTGAGAACTGAATCAAGCCCTGACCCATGACATCCTGGTTCCGGCCCCGATCGATAAAGCCAAGGGCCTCCTCACGGTTCGTCACGTCATTCGCCTGACCGTAAAGATCCGGTGCGCTTTGTCGCAACTGCTGGCCCCCCCAATACGATCCCGCTCCCGCAGCCACCAAGCCAAGCCCGCCGAAGAGCAACAAACGACCGCGATGGACCCGGTCATAAAAGGGAGCATTCACCAAGCTCAAAGGGCGCATCGGCTTGAGACGAATGACAGTCTCCTCGCCATCCTTCACTTCCACTTCGACGCTTCGTTCCGTCCAGCCCTCCCGTTTCGCCACCACGTCATAAAATCCATAGGGAAGATCATCGAGTTCCAAGGGAGATCGACCCATTGGACGCCCCCCTACAAAGATCGTCGCCCCCGCCGGTTGGACTTCCACGCGAAGTACCCCCCGCCGTTTCAAGGCAGGTGCATCAATCGTTACGACTTCGTTTTCACCGATCCCCAGCCGTCGACCATAGGGATCATAACCTTTGAGTTTGATCTCCAAGACGTAAATCCCAGTGGGAAGGTCCTTCTTTTCCAATGGTGTCTGACCTATTTCCTTACCATCGAGGTAGACCGTAGCTCCTGCGGGCTGACTCCCTACCTTCAGCCCCCCCACGGAAAACACAAACTTGGGACGTATTTCAACGAGATCCTGGTCGGCGACGATGACCTCTGTCCGGTAGCCTTTCATCGAGTGGGCATCTGGACGGACTTCTACGATGTGTTTACCCGGCTCAATCGCCACTTCGGCGGGCACTCGAGCGACGACCTTGCCGTCGATGACCAAACGACCCGGATGACCAGGATCATACACTTTAAGACGGGTTGCGATGGCCTGGAGTTCGCCGCAGTTAAAGGGCCAGTTCTGACCACGACTCAAACGAACCCACCGCTTTACCGGCTTATAAAAGGGTGCTGAGCAAGTCACCTCCGTACGACCGGGGGGTAAGGCTAAAATCCCCTCGCCACCGCTCAGCTTGATCTTACGACCTCGCCCACTGACCGTCAGATCCTTCGGGTAACCCTTCACCTGAAGATAACCGAAGCGCTTTCGTAAGGGGAGCCAGACCGAAGCCGTTTGATGCTCCACAACCTTCACGCGACGGACCGGTGATTCGAATCGGTCATCTTGGATCTGAACCCGATGAGTCCCTGATGTCACTTCATCGATAACAAGAGGGGTTTTCCCCACTGGATCTCCATCCAATAAAACCCCTGCTCCCGACGGCTTCGTCTGCACTTTAATGCGACCGTATCTTGGCAGCATACTGGCTTCAACTCGTGTCTCTCGGTTCGCTCGGCACAACACATCGTTGCGCTTGAGACGGTAATACAAGGGGTGTCGCACAACGACCCGGTGACGTCCCACCGGACACTGGTCATACGTCAGTGGATTTTCACCGATCCACTCGCCATCCAAATAAACATCAGCGCCGGGCTTCACCTTCATTTTCACCACCAAACGCCCCACGTTACGCTTCTTGGCTTTGGGTTGTTCCTTCGTCCGGTCTTCCAGGGTTTGGACCACCTGTTCTGCGGTTCCGGAGAGACTCGGCTCGAGTTTCAGACGAATCGTACTCGCAGCGCCCAAATCTACTTTCACTTCATCGGGCTTCAACCCCTCAATCTCTGCTTTCACCTGATAGGAGGTAGCGCCCGGTAGTTCGATACGAGTCATGTTGTGCTCTGAGATCTCCCCCCGAACAACCCCATCAACGGAAATGAACGCCCCCTGAGGTGCCTCCACGATCAAGGCAGAGTCAGCCACAGGCGGTGAACCATCGGGGAGACGTGGCGGTGGCAAAGACCAAACGCCTAAACGAATAAGCCGAGCGATTCGACTACGAGCCACTTGGACGGCGCTCGTTCCCCCTTCTTGGCTCCGATAGACCGCTTCGACCGGCTGATAAGCACGACGATGTTCGACCGAATGAGCCACGACACTGACGGCCACGGCACCTCCATCCGCAGCACGCACTGCGACTCTCAAAAAATGAGGTAATTCGGTATTCGCCAAGGCTTCATAGAGACAACTATCATCACGACAAATCTTCGCATAACGATGCAGTTCTTCTGCTTCGAGTTCGAGATCTTTGAGCGTTCGAACTCGGAAGGACCCTTCCCGACGAGACGCATTTTTAATGGCAAAGAAAAAGCTGATCTGACGGTCCCGACCAAGTTTTAGCTTGGGATCAAAGTAAATCGGCAAAAGTAACAACTTAGGTGCTTTTGCTTCCACNGCTTTNCGCGTGGCATTCTTATCTTCTGATCCGGGATTTTCCGCACGATCCTGCTCCTCCAAGTCGACTTGGTTTGGAACTTCTCCCGCTCCNTATTCNGGCTGNCTTTCCGCNGCAAACGCACTGGGGGAAAGNGNACTAAANAGGAGCAAGAGCGCCAGGCTGCGGCACGGTTTAACGAGCGAGTAAAACAAGACCATTGTCAGGAAGTTCNTCGGGAAGGTGAAAGCGATAGGTCGAAAACCATGCCGTATCCTGAGCCCGTGCGACTCGATTAGCAAATCCGAAACCCCCTTCATAAGGATCTTCAGCGCCAAGTAGNGTCGAGGCTTCACNGAACTCGTCATCATTAGGATNNCGACGGGCAACAATCACATCCTGAAAGCTNGCATCCTGCCAGTACAGAGTGAGGGTTCCGTCAGGAGCTAAGTCAAGGGCAGGCTCTGCCATCACGTGCTGTTCGGAAAANCCATCCCGCTGGCGAAAACCATCATCCACCAGTTCCTCATGGATGACCTCTCCTGCCTCNTTAACTTGAGCGTAGATAAGTGTTTCGTCCCGNAGAAAGGCCAAATGACGTGTCCCTTCCAAGACAACCATGGTNACAAANGCGCCGCCCTCGAGACCGACTGTNCGAGGCGTATCACCAAGCCTCCAAAGCATCACTTGATCGGCGATGGGATCATGCCAGACAGCCTCCAAGGAGGAGTCNAGCCGCACGATNTTATTGTGGGCATTGGCAAGAACCGGCTGAGACCGTGGCGGGTCNAAAACACGCTCCATACAGAGTCCTTCGCTGCANAACTCAGTCTCGGCACACAAGGGATCACAGTCGTCACTGCTGGGATAACATCGTCCCCCAGGATCGCCACACANTGTTCCACGGGGGCACCCCCCNTGGCANAGATAGTTCTGCAAGGGCTCTGCGATCTCACCCGGTGCAGCGACGGTGAAGTCCGCTCGACTCGATGGCGCACCNTCCTGACCNCGATAAGCCACCAGACGNGCTTCGAGACCACGACCGAGATCCACNTGATGNTTGGCNCTCACGATCCANGGCCATTGTCCNTCGTCCAGTTCAATCTCATTGAAGTAGGCTCCATCACCCTCATCATCCAAATCGATCCGATAGAATCGATTCCGCCCTGCACCAGAGAGACATTGTCCCTGAATGCATGCCTGCGAAGGGAGGCACTCNTCTGCNCAGGTCANCTCCGGCTGACGACANCGCNCATNCGCAGCACAGATGGCTCCCTCNTCACAACCGATACCGCACAGTGAGCGAGCGTAGATGAGGCCCCCNCGATCNACATCTTGATAGACCACGTGAATCGTCTGATCTCGACCAATGGTCAGGGCAGGATAACGNCCNACATCCGCTCCCGGTTCCGAAATCCCCCACCGGGGTCCGCTGGGACCACCGGTCACATTGTCAGAGGTCGGCTCAGGCACGCCGTCGATNGACTGCCAATGAACCTCGTTTTCGTCACCAACGCCGATCACCAAATCGCCGTATGAACTGTTGTAAGCAGCAATCACTGCACGGCCACCAGAAGTTGCCAGATCGGAATGNATACCNAGATCCCCTAAGGGGAGGGCAGGAAGTTCGGTGCACTCACACACCTCGTCGGCTGTCAAACAAGCACCGATCGACCANGCTCCTGCCTCGATTTGTGTTGCCTCAAATCCAAGACCACACTGAGTTTCTGCACATGATTGGGGCGCATCAATACACTGACCAAATTGNTCATTGCCTTCATCGCCGCAGCAAACCTGCCCTGATGGACATTCCCCCCCACATGGGTTGCGGCACCGACATCCGCTGGCAACACAAACGGGAATCAGGCCATCGGGAACCTCNGAAAAGCGTTNCTCACATTCCGAATCCGAAGCGCAGGTGTAGTCCACGCAGCGACGCCACCCTGAGTCCTCATCGACAGCACAAATCTCTAGTTGGCTGAACCCNTCCTGGCAGACCTGAGCGCAGTCAGCNTCTTGATTGCATTGGGGGGGGATGCAAAGGCCTGAACGAGAACATCGGCTCCCCTCAGGGCAATCGCTCCGGTCGGCACAACGCTCGCAGTCTTCTTCGATTATGCCTTTGATACAGGTCCGAGTCCCAGGCCGACAGGCACCGTTATCGCAAATCAATCCCGAGTCGCATTCGCTGTCATCAGCGCAAACTCGAGTAATTCGCTCCTCTTCACACTGACAGGCCGTCAGGGTGGCGAGAACCATCATCGTGGTGCGCAGAAATCGAGCCATTTTTCTTCCGAAGCACTGCCTTAAGACCCATTTAGCCTGGATTGAAGTCATCTGTCACGACGTTCGCCGGCGACGGAACAAGGCGCACAGGAACAAGAGACACAAACCATCGACCAGGGGCACNCCTTGGCAAGAGCATCCACTCACCTGTTCCAAAGGTACGTCATTTTGAGGTTCGAGTTCTGGAATGATTGGCTCCTCNGGNGGAGGCTGCCATTCNCCCTCGCGACACTGGCCGTCCCAAGCACANTGATAACTGGCACTGGGGCAATCTTCATCACCNTCGCAACGGGGAATGTCTCCACCGCAGCGATAATCCTCAGGGCANATCTCATCACTNGTCTCTTGGGGGTTGTTCAAACAGAACTCAAAGACGCGTCCATCCCCGGCGTTAACAGCACGACAGACCGAATCCCCATCACAGTCTTGATCGGTTCGACAGCGGATCAAACAAATCCGACGTCCCCCTTCGAGAGCNCCACAAAAGCCACCCTCACCGCAATCGTCATGGGCTCGGCATTCGGCACACGATCGGCACGTATTGGGATCATCAGCACAGGTCCCATCAATACAGATCGACCCACCACCGCAGTCGATATCATGGGCACAGGGCGGACGAAAATCGGGGCTTGGAAAACAGGCGGGCAAATTGCCTGTGTTGTTCCGACTTGTCGCTTCGCAAGTGAACTCGACACATCCCCCCGGTCCCTCACGCGTGCAATCACAGTCTGCCTGAGAGCAGTAAAACCCGTCGGGGCAAAATGCCTGATCAGGGCCCGGTTCATCAGGAATNCAACTGCAGCCGCAGTAATCGTTACCTCGATCGTCCGTCACTCGAATCCCGGAGGGACACAGGTCTGGATCGTAGGGCTGACCACAGCCCCGACTGCCCGGATGGCAGACCCGACCCACCTCAAAGACATCTCCACAGGCCCAACCGCTGGGGCACTCTTCATCGGTATCACAGGAAATCGTACACACCTCTCGAGGCTGACCAGAGGTGGCGACGCTCTGCAAACATGTTTCGCATGCATCGCTGCACTGAGCACCCACACGCTCGGCATTTAACGTTGGCAAAACGCAAGCCTGCCCAGCGTCGGTGTCCACACACCGACTCCGACCGGGGCAGTCGGCATCTCGTTCACACCGCTCGGCACAACGATCTTCAACGCAAACTGAACAATCCTCAGTACAGGGTCCATCTTGCCGGAAGTCCTGAGCCATTTCGACCGCAGCCAGTGCGTCCACCCGTCCAAACCCAAAGGCCGCGCTCCACCCCCGATCATCGGACTGGAAAAGGGCAGGGTCTCGCCCCCGCTCAGCCCAAGCCTCCAGGTTGGGGGTGTTGGGCTGTGCACTGGCGCTCAAGACCATCTTGACCTGGCGGTGATTCAAAGATGGATTGGCGGCGACGATCAACGCCGCAACGCCAGCAGCCACAGGACAAGCGCCAGACGTTCCCCCCATGTCGTGGTAGTAGTCGTTGTCTGTGTAACCATTAGTTCCGGCCACATCGACCGTCGTGAGACCCCCCTCTCCATCAAAGCAACCTTTGGAAGGTGCTGAGACGTCGATGTCAGGTCCCACGTTCGAGTAACACGAGAGATCGCCCTGACGNGTCGATGCACTCACAGCCACACTGTGAGGATAGGTCAAATACGGATTGATTCCCGAATCNTGGAAGTGATCATTCCCCGCAGCATACAAGAACAGCGTTCCNAGTCCCTCCCGGCCNGCTGCTGCNTAGGCAAAAGCTTCCTCNTCAGCGAGGCTGAAGGGAAAGTATCGGCTAACCGAAGGGCCCCACGAATTATTGACCACCGCTGCACGCTGATCCGAAAGCCATCGNATCGCATCGGCATGGCTTCGCCGACGTCCAGCCGTACGACTAATCATTCGCACACCGAGAACGAGGCATTCGGGACACACTCCCGTCGTACCAAGGGCATTNTTGCCCGTCGCTGCCGTGATTCCCGCCACAGCGGTCCCATGAGACTCCATAAAGCGGGCATTGTTTGGGCAACCGTCTGCACGACCNCGCCCATCCCGTGAAGCGGTACATTCAGGTGATGGGTCGTCATCACCGCCAATCACATCGTAACCGGCCAGTATATTGAGATCAGGGTGATCGATCTGAATCCCGGTATCGATCACTCCCACCCGGACACCTGAGCCCCGAACGATGTCCCAGGCGGCTTCGGCTCGAAGCCCTGCAACGCCTTCGGCTGCCAAATGCCACGCCCGCTCCAGAAGGGGGTCATCGGGCGTCCACATCGGTTTTGGCCAGAAGAACCAATCGGGCTCGATCCANACGAACGTGTCATCATCGGACAGGCGATTGGTCACCCCCACAGNGTCNCCGCCGGGTGCACGTGCTGTCCAAGTCAGCGGCAGACCTCGAGCAGCACGCAAATCTCGGAACCCAAGGGACTTTACTCGGTCGAGATGGGTGGAAGAANGCACCCGAAAGACCACCCGGTCGTCCACATGGCCTCGACCATCAATGCCTCGACGCCAAACGGGAAAGATGGCGCTGATAATCCCCCGTTTCTGTAAAGGCTCNAGTGAAGTGAGCAGACGCTGAAGNGANGGAAGCGCTGCCCNTAACTCGAACAACCCTCGATGCCCAAAGGAAGCAACCACCTCAAAATGCTGGGGNAANNANNTTCGCAATCGCGCTTCATCGCTCGTCTGAACCACGACGAAATCGTCTGCAGCGGTGACTTCGATCTTCTGATGGCGACGCCGGACATANTGATGTCGGAACTCGGCAGGAGGAGCCCATCCTTGGGTCGCAGAGAAGAGNAGCGTCGGTAGCAGGATCATATTTTGATTCCGCTCNTGGTTTGCCACAGGGCAGAGCTGATGTCACATCACTGGGATATTTCGGTAACCGGGAGTCCCTTAGGCGGAGTGAAGCGAAAATCATCNGGGCCTAGTTTCTGGTCATATCTCGCATGGATGAACTTAAATCGATTTTCATTCCCTTGAGCGTCNACGACGACCGAATCNCTAATCCGAAAATCCTTTAGACGGACCGCCAATCGCACCTGATCGTAATGNCCACTGGGTCGCTCAGGAGTCAGTCGGAGCAATGCGCGATCTTGATTCTGTTTTAACAAGGCAACCTTGAAGCCTTTATCGAGCCGNCCGCGTCCCCAAAGAAAGCGNAGGGCGGCTTGCAATTCGCCACCNTCATAATCACGACGAACCATCAACTCCCCCTCGTCGACNCGATGAACCCANAGATCCTTNCCATCGAGTATGTAACGACGCTTTTTGGGCGCTTCGTACTGCCAATCCATCAATCCAGGTCGAGCAAACCGAACTTTACCCTTGGAGAGTCGNCGACGTCGAAAAACNTTGGAATGGTAGCGCTGTTCAAACTCCGCCTCCAAACTATCCGTCGAGTTNTAGGCCCNTTCNACCCCCTGAATAATCGCTTCTAAGGTTAAAGGTTCCGGTGCTTGAGCAGGCGGTGAAAAGAAACCAAGAATCGCTGTGAGCANAGCAGTCATTGNGCCCTCCTTGCCGTGTTNCGACGTTCCTTCGCCGCCGTCGATTCACTTTGATCAAAAGGCAACAACCGACGGCGTAGATTGGCGAGNACTGGCGTCTTTGANTCTTCGCCATCCAACTCGACGATTCGCCCGCCCACCTGNCGCAACAGTTGATCGACACTGTCGCTGAGCAAAGCAAGATTTCGATGGCGAAGGACTGCATCGCCCCCTTCNCCNGGAAGACTGATTAACTCTTCCTTCAACGTCTCCACGTAGCGAACAAGCCCCGCACGACGAGCGCGAAGTTGACGAGAACGCCGCATCTCACCTTGNTGCTCCATCACGATCGCCAACTGGGACAGCAAGGTTCCNAGCTGAGACAGAGGTGCCAATTTGTCATCAAGCCATNGAGCCANCGTCTCTTCGTCGCCACGGGTCTCAGAATCCTGAAGCAAGCGCTCCAAAGACTCTCCCACATCCATAGCCGCACCTCGCCAGCGACCGAAAAGGGANTTCATCGCTTCACCGAACTGCTGATGTCCCCATCGAATCGGCTCGGGCAATGCTTCTCCCCGCTCGATTCCTCGGGCAAGCTCGACCTGCGTTTNAAACAAACGGTCCATGGCATGAACTAAATCCTTCGCCCGTTGTCNCTCCGCNTCAACNTGAGCATCCACCTCCTCCTGGGTGTAGCCGCGACGCCGACGTCGTCCTANAATCATCCCCACCATGAGTAACCCACAGGCCAAAGGCCACACGTACCAAGGGAGACGCGGTGCGACAGGTGCCTGGGATCTTAAGGTGGTTTCCTGAGGCTGCGCCGGCTGGATCGAAGCAGCCGTCGGCAGCAATCCTTTCGATGCATCGATCCACGCTAAAAGACGCCAAGGAGTGCCACTAATTGCTGTGAGTAAAAACTCACGCCCTCCGCCCCNCAAGCGATCGAGACGTCGACCTCGATCCTCATACACGCCCNCCGATTTTAAGGGNGTATCCGGCAACGGACCGCCAGCCGCACACGAGAGCCCNCCAGTCGTGGTCCGAGATGAAACGATGCAGGCTCTTCCATTCAAAAGNTCGAGTACTTGCTCCGTCTCACCACTGACCCAAAGTTGCTCAAGATTGCGAGTTTGACCGGAAGCTTCCACGGAAGCCACCGTGAGTCGATCCGAGGCNAGCGTCACTCGCTCAAGCCAATCGGCATCGAGCGGTTTCATTTGANTGGNCAAGAGCAGGAGGGTGACGATCATGAACTGGTCCCCGGTCGCTCTCGAAGAATTCGAGCGCCCATCAAGAGATGGACNGAACGGCATAACTCAAAGGATTGATCCTCGGATTCCTCAAGAACCTCTCGCAGNGTCGCTCCGCCACGAAAACGAGTCAAAACCTCNCGNTCGCCGGCGGACAACTTCGACAAATCGAAACCATTAATCACCACAAGGTTGGGTTCCAAAATAGCGTCCATGGAGGGCAGGTCTCGCTCCATACGCTGCCATTCATCCACCCGTCGAAGCCCTTCCACGAGAACCTCTTCCACCGTTAAGCCAAGTCCCGTCTCTGCCTCCAGCTCAGAGAGTTGTCCGCCCACGGAAACCACTGCTTCTGCGTCACTCCATCGAAGAACTTCGTAAACCAATTCAGANTTCTGAACTGCCACTGCAGTGCGCAACTGGTCCGATGTGATCAAACCGGCAGCCACGAGCGCCTTTCCAAGGGGTTTCCCGGCGGCACGACCCGCAGCAAAAAACGCTTCGAGCGTGTCTTCAGCAATCGCATTGGTCCGAATTAAATAAGAGCCGAGTCGATAACTGCGACTTAACCCTTCCGCCTGAACGAAGTCGATTTTTCCAGCTCGCATGGTCATGCAAACGCGGCGTTCTGTGGCTCGAATCGTCACCTGTGTGTCACCACCCCGAACTCGCATCAGTTGCAGGAGTTCAGGCAATGGAATCGCCGATAACCGACACCAGAGAACAGGGTTCCCCCGCACTCCAAAGGCTTTTAAATCAGGTCCCGCCGAGGTTGTCGATGGATTCGGTCCGGTTCGCCCATCTGGGTCGTTCGCCGGCGCTNCTTGACCCAAAAGGTCGGTAACCGCTTGAGTTAACCGCTCGGGTGTGACCGGTTTNAACAAGTGAGGAGTCGTCCCTGTCGCCAAATCTGACTCTCTCGAAACCAAGAGGAGAAGGCGGTGACCGAGACCTTGATTCTTTGCCGTTTGCGTCAGATGGGAACCTGGGCTCAGTTCGGCGGAGTCTCCAACCAATAAGTCCAAATCCTCACGAACCAACCAGTCCGCTGCCTCGCTGGCCATTCCCGTGGCGAGAACGTCGTGTCCTTGACGCCCGAGAACCAATTGGACCACGCGACGAACCGTTGGACTGGGGTCCACCACAAGGATTCGACAAGAACTCATACAGAACTCCAAAGACGCCCCTTGCAAAAATCGGACACATCTTGTGGGCTAAGCATGGTCCGGAGGTCCGGCCGCTTATCGTGGAGTGTTCAAAATGTCACCGCCGGTGCTTGGAATTGACCTGGGAACATCAAACTCCGTGGTCTCCGTTCTTGAGGCAAACCGCCCCACGGTGATCGCCAACCAAGATGGAGAACTGACAACCGCAAGTTGTGTTGCTTTTCTTCCCAATGGAAGTGTCTTGGTGGGCAATCCGGCACGTGCTGGTATCGGTCAGCGCCCCGAACGAACGGTCCGGTCAAGTAANCGCCTCGTGGGTCGAAGCAGTGCAAGCAATGAGGTTACAAAAGCCCAACAAGAGATGGCTTTCTCGCTGCTTGCAAATCCTCAAGGTGATGTCCGTGTCCANATCGATGATCGAGCCTATCGACTGGAAGAAATTGCCGCCATGATTCTTNGGGATTTGGCAAGCTCAGCCAAGAGTTACCTCGGTTCGGAGGACGTTAAAACAGCAGTCATCACGGTGCCTGCATACTTTAATGANAACCAGCGTCAGGCGACTCGAAATGCGGCGATGATCGCTGGCTTAGAACCTCTTCGCATCCTCAATGAGCCGACAGCGGCAGCCNTNGCTTATGGCTATGGAGATCAAGAGGCNAAACGNGTNGCTGTCTTCGATTTTGGTGGAGGCACCTTCGACCTCTCGATTCTCGAGATGGGNGCCGGTGTTCTGGAAGTCCTTGCCACGGGTGGTGACACCTACCTTGGTGGCGANGACATGGATCGAATGATCGTCGATGATCTCGCAGAGAAAATTCTCAAAAAAACCGGTCGAGACCCTCGAGAGGATCCGGCAGCTCGAGCCGTGCTTTGGGATCTTGCAGAGAAGAGCAAAAGAGANCTCAGTGAGCATGAGACAGTCGAGATTGATCTTGAAGTCATCGCCGGCATCCCCATGGTGTACGGATTAACAAGACATCGATTTAACGAACTGGTGACTCCCCTGATCGAACGAAGTCTCGANATCTGCGGAGAAGTGCTGAAAGAAGCNGAAACCGGAACCCATCTCATCGACGGTGTGGTTCTCGTGGGTGGAACNACTCGAGTGCCAGCGGTACGTGAAGCGGTTCGTCGATACTTCCGTCGTGAACCGGACACGGGAATCGATCCCGATCTGGTGGTTTCGGTCGGGGCTGCGATCTACGGAGCGAGCCTCAGTGACCAGAGTCGTGCGCAGCAAATTCTNTTGGATGTCACTCCATTGACACTTCGACTGGGCACCGTTCAAAAATTCACAGAAGCCATTATTGAAAAAAACGCCCCCATCCCGACCGAGCGTACACGGACGTTCGTCACCAGTCGTGATCAACAAGAGTATGTGGCGATTCGGGTNTTTCAGGGCGAATCCGAATTTCAATCNGAGAACACGCTCCTCGGCGANTTTGCTTTCGGCCCCCTCCAGCAAGCGCCTCGAGGGCAAGTCGAGATCGACGTAACCTTTGAGATCGACCCCAACGGCTTAGTTCGAGTGACCGCCACNGACTGTCAAACGGGACGTGCCGCATCTGCAAATGTNCGATTGAGCGTCAAAATGGACGAAANATCCGTCTCCCAAGCGACATCNGCTCTGCCGAAGGCAAGTTCATGACATCCAAATGGCGTTCNTCCGTTCTCCGNGTCGCCTCACGCCTGGAAGAACTCGATTACTTTCAACTGCTGAACCTNTCCAAGGANGCCTCGAGTACGGAGATACGGCGAGGNTTCCGTCGNCTCGCACAACATTACCATCCAGATCGACTCGGAGGCAGCNAGGATTCCGAGTTACGCCAGGCGGTGAGCGCCATCTACAGACGAATGACAGAAGCTTATTCAGCGCTCCGNGACCCCACCACCAAAGCGGCTTATATCGAAGGGCTAGAGAACGGTGAGTTACGTTTGGATTCAACGAAGGTCAGGAGTCGATCGATCGCTCGAGAGAAAGCGCAGCAACCCGGGCAAACGGAAGCTGGAAAGCGGCATTACCAGGCCGCGCTGGCCGCTTTGGAGAGGGGGGATCATCGNGCGGCAACGTCTGAGATTCGAAGCGCTCTCTTATTTGAGCGCGATGAACCTGGATTCAAGGCNTTGCTGAAACGGATTGAGTCCAGTTGAGCAAGGCTTGACTCCCGTGGCGCCGTCACCCATGAAATCGCCATGAAGCTCGTCCGATATCTCGTCGCCGGTGTCTTGGTCGGTGCAGCGCTCGCCGCACTATCAAGTCAAGCAGATGGCGGTGGGGCACTCCTGTCCCAATCTGTCTACATGATCGCTCTCATGCTCTTTGCGGTTGACCACATTCTTCGAGCACGACGAGAAAGCGCACCAACNGGNCNCTCGGCGATTTTACTGGGTTTAGGATTTGTGGTCGCTGCGATTTTATTTTCGCCGGACTTTGGTCAAGTGGTGTCTCGAAAGGTCCCTGGAATCAGTGGCGATAAGCTCAACGAATTAGCAACGAAGGGCAGCCCAACCGAACGCCAACTGGCTTTAGAGCTCTGCCTCCGAAGACGCCTTTTCAAAGATTGTAATCGCGCTTTTAAAGCGGCATCAAAGGACGATCGAGAACCCATTAAAGCACTGGGTAGAGCTGGCATCAAAGGACGGTCGGGGGTGAAAGAACAGTGAGGTCGGTTGCCGTTCTAAAAGTCGCTGCTGTTCTCGTACCGGGCATCCTTGTGCGTTGGTGGCTGGAGATCTCAGGAATTNTGGTCGANGAATCCCTNATGCTCGTCGACCTCGTGGTCCTCGCTTTAACGCTCACGGTGCTCTTTCTGGTCGTCGATGCAATTCTACGTCCCTTTGANGATATCCGAAGAAAAGTGGCTGAGGCCGTCCGTTCAGGNGAGTCCAGGTCCGTTCTGGTGGAGGGCATCGGCCTTCACCGGGANTTAGCCCGAGAGGTGGATGCCATCATGAGGCTATTGGAAGAGCGTTCTGCNGATGCGAANCTTGGTCCCGTCATTCTACGTCGTCCAGATTCCGACAGTCGAGANTTTGCAGGAAGTTTTATCGAAGAGCCTCTCCTCGACGAGGGCGACCCTGAAGCGATGGCGCCTCGAATCGCTCCCGAGCCCAGCTTAACCATGCTGCCCCGGGTTCCAGAAGAAACGTCAGCGACCGAGACCTATCGAGAGGTTTATCTGGAATATGTTCAAGAACTTCGCAGCCAAGATCGGGAAGCCGAAGTGGGTAGTTATCAAGAGTTCGAAGCNCAACTTGAACACGAAAGAGAGCGATTACGAAGCGATAATCCCGGNATGGATGCCATCTTCTTTCTTGCGCCAGGTCCTGAACTTCGNCCTCGACTCGTNCGGGTNAATCCGACGAAAAAAAGCTAAGACCGCCCTTTCGGCGGTCTTAGCTGATCGAAGCCTATTTTGCTNTTAAAGCCGATGTTCGTTTGCCCCTGACCATCGACTTTGAGTTGAGCTTGCGACCAACCATCAGAACCACATCTGAGGAACCCATGGCAGAGCTTCTCTCGATGCACTCCAAACAACGGACCGATGGGGAAACTCTTTAGTGCGAACGATCACTTTTTTCGAAAGTAGAACTGGATNGCTGGATCGTTGAGCCAATTGCGGCTAGGTCCCAAAGGCAGCAAGGACCATCCATGACCAGACTCATCTTTCTTCTCACATTTCTCGCAATGGGTTGCCAATGCGGTCCCTCAACGACGCCGCCCAAGCCCACGACCGAAGAACCCGCCGAGCAAAAAGTCGACTGGCCTGCGCTGTCTTCCGATCCTGACGAAGCCCGAAAACAAATCATCGAACGACTCGAAAAGGAAAAGGGAGCGGTCGTCGTGATCCATCTCGATGATCAAGTTTTGATGGATCGCCTACCGAGAATCCAACGGATCTTCACCGAAGTCATGTATGAAGCAAAGCGCCAGCCCTTAATGCAAAAAGCCATGCGAAGCGCCGACCACGGGCTCAAACTTCGCAGTCCAGAAGCCTTCATCGAGTATTTGGGAATCACTGAAGAAGACCCGCTCCTTAAGTTGGTGCAGCGTCGGCTTAAAGAAAGGCTCGTCTCCGACGCTTACCTCTCCGACGATGAGCAACGACCCGGCAGCAGCGCCTTCATCCAAGAGATTCATGGTACTGGCGCCCAAATCGTCTACATATCCAGTCTCGATTTCATCCGTAGCGGAGTCGGTCTGACACGGGCTCTGCGAGTTAATGGTTATCCTGCATTGGGTGCAAGGAGCCACTTAATGATGCGTTACGATGCCGACCAGTCGGTCGACGATGCCAGCAAACAACAACTCAAAACGATCGAATCGCTGGGGCCCGTCGCCGTCGTCTTCAGTCAAAGTGGACTGTTGATGAAAGATGCCTTTCCCAACGCATATTCGGTTTGTGTCCTCGAGCCAGGGTCTGAAGACCCAAACGACTCCTGTTGGAGCCGCTGGTCTGCTCCACCCCCTGCCGCGCGGGTGGAGCCGAATCCGGGAGTTGGCAAAGAGTTGCGTCCATTGGGCCCCCCCAGTGAGAACTCTACCCCCCTCGATGCAGGGCCATGACGACCCAGATTTTCGACCTGAACTCGATACCACCCCGTCGTCGACGAGTGGTCTGTATTGGCAACTTTGACGGAGTTCATCGAGGCCACCAATCCCTACTGAACAGGGGTCGCTATCTCGCTGATCGACTAGGTGTCTCGAAACTCACTGCGTTGAGTTTCTGGCCTCCCCCATCTCAATACTTTCGACCTGAAATCCCCCTGAAGCTTCTCAGCTTGCCCACGGAGCGGTCTCGACTGCTGGCTCAGGCAGGTGTGGATGAACCCATCTATCTGCCCTTTAACCGCTCGCTTGCTGACCTTTCCCCAGAGGCCTTTGTCCAGGAGATCCTCATCCATCAACTTCAAGTTCAGGGCGTGGTTGTTGGTGTCAATTTTCGATTCGGATCAAAACGGCAAGGTCATACCGACCAACTTCAGTCTCTCTTAAACGAAGCAGGTGCTCGCTTGGAGATCGTCACGAAGGTTGAGGAGGATGCTGAGATCATCTCATCCACGCGCGTTCGAACAGCCATCACAAAGGGTGATTTCAGCCATGCTCTAGAACTTCTAGGTCACAGTTACCCACTCTCTGGAGTCGTGATTAAAGGTGATGGACGAGGAAGGAAGATTGGTTTTCCAACCGCCAATCTAGCCGTCCCGGCTGAGAAGCACTTACCCACCTCCGGTGTGTACGGAGGCCGGATGGTTTGGGACGGTCAAAAATACATCGTGATCGTCAATATTGGCACCAAGCCCACGTTCAAGTCGAAAGGCAGTACGTGCGTGGAAGCTCATGTCTTGGATGCTCCCCCTGAACTCGATCTGTACGGCGAAGAACTCTACTTGGAACTCGATTGCCACCTGCGCGATGAGCATCGATTTGCGAATGCCGATGCCCTGATGAAACAAATCAAACAAGATATCGAAGTGCTGCGGGGACAACTGGATTGATACGACTCGGAATACTCGGTGACCCTGTCGACGAAAGTTTAAGCCCAAGAATCCATGCATGTGCATTCATGCACCGAAGCCGAGAAGGTGTTTACGAAAGACATCAAACCACCATTGCCAACGTGGGATTCACCCTGAAACGACTTCAACAAAGCCACCTCGGGCTCAATGTCACCGCACCACTAAAAACCGAGGTTCTCGACTACTGCCATGGAGTCAGCGCCCTGGCGGCTCAACTCGGTGCTGCTAACACCTTAGTGGCGAAAAAAGAGGGCTGGTGGGCGGAGAATACCGATGCCACGGGTTTACTGAACGTCCTCGGAGGTGCCCAATCCCTTCGGGGACAAACAGTCGCTGTTCTCGGCGCCGGTGGTGCAGCGCGAGCCGTGGTCTGGGCTTTGGAGGGTGCGGGATGTGAAGAGATCCGCATCCATTGTCGATCACAGCGGTCATTCTCCATCCTCAACAACAGGTCACTGACGAGAAAGGCATCCCTTCAATGGCGGCCTTGGGGTGACGTGAAAGATCCAGTTGATCTTGTGATCAACAGCACACCATTGGGACGTCATGAGCCGCTTCCCATCGAGCTTCGATCCCCTCGAATTATCGACCTGAATTACCGGCCTCACATGACCACTGAACTTTGCCGGCAAAGTCGATCCATAGGCTTAATTGCTCAAGATGGAAGAGCATTGCTGCTCGAGCAAGCACTGTTGGCACAACAGTTGTGGTTCGGTGATCTCCCGGTGGGCCTCCGTGATGCGATGACTCAACCTTTGATGAAATAGACTTCAAAGAGGTTCGTCAGGGGGGCAAGGAGGACACAGCAGATGAATCCGATGCTTCTCGCCGCCGCGCTCTTTGTTCAGCCCAGCGATAAGGTGCAGATTTCTCCATCCGTCTCGGTGCAGCCGGCGCACAGGGCGGCTGCGCCCCGCTGTGATTTTGATCGGGCAAAATCACCCATCTTACCTTACGCCCAAGGCGAAGAACTCACCTATCTCGTTTCCGTTCAGGGAGTTCGAGCTGGCTCCGCTAATTTTCGGCTTGGTGGACTGGAGCGGACACCCCATGGGGCGGGCTATACCATCCGTGCGGATTTCGAAACCAATGCGTTTGCTTCTGTCGCTTCGGATCTTCAGGGTAAAGTCCTGAGCTTACTCGACCCACGCGACCAAAGAAGCCGATTTTACCGAAACGATTTGAAGCGAGGTGCAGTGGAATACAGAGACCGAGCATCTTTTGGCGAGAAGGGCATCGATTGGAGTTACCATGTTGGAAAAAGACGTCGAGCCGGCAAGATGCGAGGGTCAAAAAGGGGCTTTGATCCGTTGGTTGTCCTCTACAATCTGCGGGATCTAAAATTCCAAACAAACCAACGAATTTGTGCTCGGGTTTACGGCTTCCGAACCCTGCGAAGGGTCGATGGAATGATCCAATCGGAGGAAACCATCCAAACGCTTGCTGGCCCCATGAAGACTTGGCGTGTCCAGTTGACGATTCACGAAGGCAAACGGAAACGAAAGCTTACGGTTTGGGTCGGTCAGGAAGAAGAGCGCCCCGTATGGAGGGCTGAGCTTAAATCAACGAAAGGGACGATGGTTATGGAACTGGCCCGACACGTTCTAGGAAAAGGTCCTATCTACCGACTCTAAATGACCGGTTCGGCATCGACGACAGCTTGCTGAGGCAAAAGGCTTGCTCGCACCCGTCCAATCGCTTCTTTACGCTCCGCGCGCTTCCCCTCGGGTCGAAAGCCAAAATTGTCCCCGGTCTCCGCGTAGAGTTCGGCGACAGCCCTCGACCGAACTTCGCTGTCCCAGTGACCTAGCCCATCAAGGATCCACGCTTGCCGTCCACGGTTCTGATGATGACGCCACCATCGTTCCCACTGATGGCGACGCCAGTCCCTCCCAACAAGGGTGAGATCCACTAACGCACGTCGGGCACGGTCTTTCAGCGCATGATGGTCAAGATAGGGAATCATGTCCCCGACAGCACGGGGGTCGCGAAAGCGAGCAAGTAACTCCATCGCTCGTCCCAGTTGCTCAGACAGTCGATGATATTCCGCTTCTCGAGTCGGAAACCGCACCGAAGCCTGGCAAACCCGGCACTGAAAGGTCATCATGATGGAACCATCGTCACTTCGATGATCCGCAAGAAAGGTCATCATGTGCTGTCCTCCACCACGGCATGGCTTGAGGGAGGAACGACCACCTGCGTGCATGGACTGACCAAAGAGGTCGCGTAATGAGGACAGGACCTCTCGGTCAAAATCTGGATGTCGACGAGCTCGTTCCAAAACGCGTGCAACGCTCGTCGCAAGACTACGATCCGTCGAAAATGCGAGCGGCAACAGTTCCCTCGCCAACGATGTCTCTGGCATGTCTGCAGAGGCTGCTGAACAGAGCTCTGGATCAGGCCAACGCTCCAAGCAGTGCAGCGCCTCCTGCCTTAAGGCACCCTGCTCGCTGGTTACTAAAATGCGAATTGCACGACGCCGACTCAGCGGTAGGCTTTCTAGTATGGGCAACAAATCACCGAGTTCCGTATCCAGAAATCGAGCGAGGAGTGGAGCGGTCAAATAGGGATCGAGACGGTGCAATTGTTGGGCGGCTGCCCCCCCTGGATGAGCAAGGGCCAGGTTCAACATCAATCGAGCATCGCTGACCTCACCCGCCTGCAAGGGAACCACTTCTCCACGACCACAGATCACCCGTTCACTATCGACTGGATAGAGTCCAGTCGATCGTCGAAGACCGACGGAAGATCGAGATGGGCTGGGTTTGAAGCCGGTCAATCGGGCATGCAAGCGCTGGATAAGTCGGCCGCCGTGCAAGCTCAAATGGCCAAGGAGTTGAGCATCCACCTCCTTTTGCTGCGGTTCTAGATAAACCACACCGAAATGCTTATCGCCCTGAATCAAGGGCCAAAGGATCGCTAGCCCCGCATCATGGTCCCGACCCATCTGGGTACGGAACTGATGAAGCGCCTCCGATTGATCACCGATCCATGGCGCTCCTGAATTGAGCGTATCAACCAAGAGCCGCTGTTCGGACAAACTGCCGAGACTCAACTCACCAAAGGATCCTCGGCGCCCCACGACACGCAACTCTTCACCGCGCAGTGCAATCACCAACGCCGCTGTAATTTGGCCACCCAGGCCGTCAAGATAGTCCGCAACCGGTGTCGCCGCCGTCTGGGGGATCATCCCGTCCTTACTCCTTCTGAACTCTTCGGTCCTGGCTGAGCTTTTGTCCAGCACTCAGGATTGGGTTAAAGGCAAGGAGAGCCTCTGCGATTGCGAGAATACCTTATGTCTGAAGTCAGTTGGCAAATCGCCGTGGTCATCTCCGATGCTCACCGCGCCACAGAAGTTGCAAGTCGACTTCGAGACCCTCGCTTTGTCGTGGACTTCGTCGAAACAAGAGACCCACTGCCACGGCTACGTAATGGGGACTATCATGCGATCTTGTTGGAGCATCAGCGCCCCGGCCCACGGGGTTTAACCCTGTGCAATCGTATTCGGGCCCTTTCCTTGCCTGCTTCTATTCTTCTGATCGATGTCGGGGATTTGAACCAAGAAGCTGTGGATCAGCACCGAGAACAGCACGGTACAGCGACGGAATACCTTCGAGGCTGGCCTGATCCAGAAGCGTTGACCAGTATGCTGGTCAACGCACTCGAAGCGATCACAGAAACACCACGTCCAGCGACTCAGCCTCCCACGACAAAAGAGGCGACAATCGACCTTCCTGAGCCGGGTTCTCAACTGCCCGAGATGGTTGACGCCGATCCGTTTGATGTCGGTAGCGACCGTCGCATTCAAATCCTCCGGCAACGTCTAAAAGTTCAAGAGGAGGAACTAAGACGAGTCGAACGGAGTTGGCGAGACCGAGAAGAAAGCGGCAGAAAAGCGGAAAACCTTCTTCGACAGCATGAAGTCGAAATTGAGCGACTACGACACGATCTTCGAAGTCTGAAAGACTCCAAAGAGAAGCAGGCTGAGGAAGCAAAGCGCCAACGAGAAGCCAAGCAAAACCAAGTGGTCGCCTTGGAGGAAGACAGTCGCAGATTACAAGAAGAACTCAACGCACTGAAAGCGGCGAGCACGGAAGAGCGTGCGGATCGCAGCGCTGAGATTCATGGGCTCCAAAGTGAGCTTCAACGAGTTAGCCAAGCGCGCAGTGAGTTACTCGAAGAACAGGCTGAACTCGTCGATAACCATCGCAATCTCGTGGAAGAACTTCGGCACGAGTTCACCGAACGCGAATCAAGCCTCAAAAGTCGACTTGAGGGCAGCCAGACGAGCGTTCAGGAATTAAGAGGCCAGTTAGACCAGCGGGATCAGCGGCTTGCCGAGTTAGGTGCTCGACTCGAGGCAAGCGCAAACCGTGAAACAGAAATGACAGGACAACTGGAGGCGGGAAGAGCCCTTCGCGACCAACTCGAAACGAAATTAAAAGCCAATCAAGAAGAACGACAAGAGATCGAGTCTCGTCTCGGCACGAAGGTGGCTGAGCGTGAACTACGCATTGGCGAGTTTGAAGCCGAAACATCGGCACTCAATGCCAGCCTCGAAGCCAGCCGCCGCACGATGGAAGACGAACGGACCCGATATGAAGCCCGAGGACGAGAGTTAGAATCAGAGTTGAATGCGCTGCGTGAAGAACTTGCCAGTGAGCGAACTCGACTTTCAGAAGAGCGAAACCAGTTGGAAGCACGATTGGCAGAGCGAAACGAGGCACTACGCCACTTGGAAGGCGAGTTAGAGGACAGCCGTAATCAAGCGGAATTGAAAGAGACCGAACTCAGCCAGGAGGTGACCGAAAACCAGCGGCAGATCACCACACTTGAAAGTCGACTTGAAGCCCAGCGGCAAGCGAACCACGAACTCAAAGAAGAACGGGCACAACAACGGCAAGAAGCACAAGAACGAATTCATACGCTGGATGAGAAACTGGATACCGCCCAACGCAGCAAAGAAGAAGCTGCTGCTGTTCATGAGGCGGCCGCGGAAGCACTCCGTAATCGATTGGATCAAGCGACGGAGGCCCTCGGAGGTTCCAAAGCCCGAGAAGCAGACCTCTCGGCCCGTTGGCGAAGTGCAGAAGAAGCGCGGCAGCAACTACTCCAGCAAGTCGAACAGGATCGCGAATCAGCCCGGCAACGAGAAAAAGAACTCAAAGAGAGTCTTGACGCACGCATCGCCAATGCGACGGAACTTGAAGGGACACTAGGCGAACGAGAAGAGACCATCCATCAGCTAGGAAACCAAGTTGCTGCCCTCGAGAGCGCAATCGGTGGAAGAGAAGAACAACTTCGCCAAGCAAGTGATCGTGAGTCGGCATTGGATAAACGACTCACAGAATCTAACGATCGAAATGAGAAGCTGAAAGTTGAACTCGAAACACTGCGCCAGAGCCTGCTCGGATTGGAAGCCGAAGCGCAGGAACAAAGCCGACAGATCAGCGAGCAAGACCAACGGATTCATGACCTCAATGATCAGGTTCACCGTGGGCACCAACAACGTGCGCAACTCGAGGATCAACTTCGGTTTGCCACCGATCAAAGCGGTGAGGCGGATAGTGAACTCAGTCGCTTGCGTCCTCAGTTGATGGAAACTGAAGAAGCCTTACGGGCTGCGACAGAGGCGAGAGAGCAGGTTGACTTAGAGCTAACCCGTCGAGGGGAAGAGTTTGCAGACCTGCAAGCGCAAATGGATGAAACCCAACACACACTACAGGCTGAAGAGCAAAAGAGCAGTGAATACGCAGAAGCGCTGCAACTTCGAAACACTGAACTCGAGAGCTTGAGACGGGAGTTGGAGCGAAGTCTCGAGGAAGGACGCACACGGGAATCGGAACTTGAACGCACACGGGAAGCGGGGCGTGAAGCTGAAGAGACCGTTGGCAGGCTCAAAGAGCAACTCACCGCATCAAAACGTAAGGCTCAAGATTTAGACAGTCGACTCCAAGTGGAGCATCGCCAACGAGAAGAACTGCTCAGTGAACTCAATGATCGGGAACAGCACCTTGAAATAATCAATCAAACCAAAACAGAACTTGAAGCAGCCTTGAGCGATATCAAAGCAAAGCTAGAAAGCGCCGAAGCCCGGGGCCGCAGTCTCGATACACGACTGGAAGAAAGCAGCGGCCGACTCAAGGACTTGGACCAAAAAGACCAGGAGATTCTGGAACTAAACAGTCACCTGAAAGCGCTCGACGATCAGTCCCGGGATCAGATGAATCAAATGAAAGTTGTCCTCGGGCGCAAAGAAAAAGAGATCACTGGATTGAAACAACAACTGGATCTTCATCGCCAGGAAGTCAGTTCTCTACGGGAATCTTTAAGTGGAGAGACCGAGTCAGTCGCCGGTCAAACCGAGCGGGTTCGAGATCTCGAACGAGAACGGCAACGCCTCCAGCAAGAACTCGAGAGCAGTCACCACGCGTTGAAGACACAGCGAGCAGAACAGGACGCTCAATCACAGCAGTTCGACCGATTCCGACAGAGTCGTGAGCAGTGGATTAGCCAGGTTAAGGAACGGATGGAGGCTCTCCAGAAGCGTCTCGCCCATCGCGAACAAGCTCTTGAGGAAACTCGAAGTCGACTGACCCAACTCGAAAAGGAAGCGCTTGAGCCTGAACGCTTACAAGCGGATCAACGAGCAGCGATCGAGCAAGCAGAAGAAGAGTTCGGACAACGAGCTCGGGAAGCCGAAGCGGTCGCAAAGAATCGAGCCGCGGATCTTGCCCGCTTGCAAGAGGAACTCAAGGCAAGCCAAGCTCAAGCAGAGGCGATGGAACAGGCGCTCCGACAACAGCTTGGGAAAGCGCAAGGCAAAGTGGCTGATTTAAACCGCCAGGTTCAGATGAGCAGCCTTCCCCAACCCGCCGGTGACAGCAGCGAGTCTGAACGACTCCGGCGGCAGTTAGAGGAGGAACGAGAGCGCTCTGAAAGGCGTGTGCGCCAGTTAAATGAGCGACTTCGCCAAGCCCACGACGTGATGACTCGTCGAAGCAATATCCCGACCTCATCAGTGCCCCCAAGCACGCCGCCCTATGCCTCACCGGCAAGTTCACCACCGATCGTTACTGAAGCTCCATCATCGCCCCCCGCGGCTCCGATGATCGAAGAGGAACCGATTCGAGAGCAGATGACGCCAGCCGTCCATAGGCCACCCTCCCCCGACTCAGGTCAAAGCCCTGCGCCACGACCGCCAGCCGCAAAAATGCCACCGCAACTGATAAAGCACGTTGAAACCGACGAGGAGCCTCCTGTATCCACGGACTCATGATAACGGGAATTATTGGCGCCGTAATCGGCTTTGGACTCGTTGTGCTCCTTGAGCGCATTCGACACAGTCCTCAAGTAAACGCCGACGAGTCCTCCAACTTTGAAGGCGCCGAACGGAAGCTCAGGCGACGTATGGCTGGGAGACATCGCCATCGACTTGGACGGCGTCGGTCAGAGCTTTCACGGCGTAGCCGCAAGGTAAAGCAACTCGAGGAACGTATCGTTCGGGCGCACATTGACGAAGACGAAGCTGAAGCGTTCGAGTTAGCTCGAGCCGCATTTGAAGCCAATCAAAGACGTCATCAAAGCCTAAAAGATCGGCGTAAACACTTTAAAAGGCGTCTTGAAACCTTAGAGGGAGCATTCCAAGAAGCCCTCGCTCAACAGGCTGAAGCAGATCCTAAAGTCCTGCTGGAGCAACTCGAGGAGTCGTTGGTTGATGAGTATCAAAAGCGTTCCGAGAAAATCGTAAGACAAAGTGCTCAAAGGCTTGAATCTCAACAAGAGAGAAGAGCGCGCGAAATCATTCACAGTTGTGCGGAACGCTACGCTGACAGTCACTTTGCCCCCCGTCTTTCCACTGGGTTTCGCTGTGAGAAAGCCGCACGAGGAGCTGATCTTCTCGCCTGGAGTGATACCTTAAAAGAAGCTCGATCGATGGAAATCGTCGCCTCAGAAAGAGAGGGTTTTTACAGTGTAAAGGGAGCTGATCCTTGGTGGAAAGAAGCCGTTCGTCGATTGGCTGAAGACCTTGTCTCTGGAGGTGATTTACCCACAGGTGATCAACTTGAACGGAGACTCAACGCCATCTCCCGAACGATGAAATCCGTCGCTTCCCGATGCTCTGAACGCAGCATCAAAGCCCTTAAAACGGGTCCCGTGGAAGGTGAGCGCAGACGACTCCTCGACCGGCTTCGCTTTCGAACCTCTTATCGACAAAACCAGTGGCGTCATGCTTCGGAGGTGGGCTTCTTGTCCGGAATGATTTGTTGGGAAGTCGGCTTGGACGGTCCCGTTGGACGTCGTGGCGGTCTCCTGCATGATATTGGGAAGTCTCTAACCCACGACACAGAAGGCGGACATGCCGTTCTTGGCGCCGAAGTCGCAAGGGCAGAGGATGAACACCCAGGGGTCGCATCATGCATCGGTTCGCACCACGGCGATGAGCCTCCCCTGGGGCTAGAGCCCTACGTTGTCGCGGCTGGCGATGCGATCAGCGGCGCTCGTCCGGGAGCTCGCTATCAAATGGGTGAACACCACGAGCAACGCTTGCGAGAATTGGATCGAATCACCAAAAGCCCTCGAATCGTCGATGACGCTTATGCAGTCCATGGAGGGCGAGAAGTTCGAGTTATACTGCACACGGAAGATCGACAGGGTCGACCCATTCGAACCTCTGAAAAGCAAATGCAAACCCTCGCCCGGTCGATGGCCGACCAGATCGAAGCAGAAATGGAATATCCCGGTAGTATCAATGTGACGCTCATCCGTCGCGTGGTGGCACAGTCTCGCGCACGCTAGCGGCATCTAGACACTTGTAAGATATTCAAAAAACTCATTCAAAAATAGGCATAAGCCCTGCAAAATGAGGGTTCATGAATGAGAGATTATCTTTCTTTTTAGCGCTGTTCTGTCTTCGCTTATACCCGCCGATTTTACTTTATCTCCAGGAATTGCCGGAAGGACCATCCAGCGGACTGACTTGGCGACTCTGTGCATTACTCGTTCCCGCCTGCGGCAATGCTGCTTTGGCGCTGGGTCTGGGTCGAGTCCGCCACCAACTCAGTGTTGAGTTGTGTTGTCTCAGTGTTCTCATCGTCAGCGATACCGATCTCAGCTTGATCGGCTTTTGCCTGGCGCATATTGGGCTGCTTGTGCTCTCTGTTCGTTACCAAGCAGTCCGTCTCTGCTGGTGAGGGAGTCTTCGTGTCACAACGATGGTCAGGTCTTGCCCATGATTCTGAAGACAAGGGGGTACTGCATGCCGTGCCCATGAGCACGATTCCTAGCCCTCGGTGTTTACGTATCCTGATCACAGATGACGACCCAAGTATCCTCGAAATGCTCAGTTCACGGCTGGAGATCCTCTTTGAACACGAAGCAGAGATCGAAACCGTTTCATCAGCGGAAGAGGCATTAGAACGACTCTATGTGGGTCCCATCGACTTGCTCCTCACCGACTATGACTTCTCACAGAGCGACCACGATAACCCCATGAATGGATTGGAATTGCTGAGGGAGGTCGCTCGGGCAGAAATCGTCATCACATCACTCTTTATGACTGGTTTTGGTGACGAAGCGGTGGCTAAAGAAGCCATTCGATTGGGTGCCTACGACTATCTCATGAAGCCGGCACTCCGAGACTTGGATAAAATTGTTCAAGCAGCAGCAGATGCCCATGAGAGCCGAATTGAGCATGCACAATTGCGGAATGCGGCAAGCCTTCTGGAACTTAACCGCTTGCTTTCGAATCGTGAAGATTCAGAAAAGGGGTTGGCCCAGTTACTGGAAGCAGTGGCGCAAGAGAGCGACTGTGATCTCTGCTGGGCGATTCTTCGACAACCCGGTGACAATTCCCCTTCCCTCCGACTCTCCCTTGGTCGTGAAGATGGGCCAAGCCTTCCTGCAAGAGAGCTGCTCAAAGGCTTCGACCCCGGACTCCGGGTCCGAGAACTCGATGCTTCAGAGCGACAGCGACTTTACGGCTCGGAACCAACTCCGGAACGACTGCTAATCCATCCCCTGCTGCTGCCCGCGACCAGTGATGGAGACCCAGAGATCATGGGCTATTTAGCCATCGTTTATGGCGACCGAACCCACCGCTTACACCCCGGCAGACAAAGGGCTGTGCAACTCCTCGTTCAGCCTTGTGAAAGCGTGCTGAGACAACGCTTTCTCCACTACCGCTCCGAACGAGCCAGTCGCCAAACCATCGAAGTCTTGGTTCGAGCACTCGAACTTCACGATGAATACACAGCCGGACACAGCGATTGGGTTAGCGTGTATGCACGGTTAATTGCGATCGGTTTAGGTTGGTCTCCGCGGCGAGTGGAGCGAGCAGGTCACGCAGGCTTGCTCCATGATATTGGCAAAGTCCGACTCGACAGTTCCATGATCAACCATGCGGGGCCTTTAAGCGCCGAACAAAGAGCACATTTTGAGCAGCATCCGGTCATTGGAATGGAAATGTTGCGTCCTTTGGAATCGATGGCTGATCTCCTGCCCGCCGTCTATGGTCATCACGAACGATTCGAGGGAGGCGGATACCCAACGGGTGTCCCCAGTTCGACTCTTGGTGAACTTGCTCGTCTTACCTGTATCGCTGACTCTTACGACGCCATGACAAGCCATCGAGCCTATCGTCGAGCGCTCACGCACCAACGGGCATTGGGGGAACTCTGGCGTTGGTCTGGTCGTCAATTTGACCCCGATATTACCGGAGTCTTCGTCGCAACGATCAGTCTATTCAGACGGCTGGCTCTTCGCTGGTTGCAACAATCAATAACGGCGGGTCATCCCCTTGAAATCGATTGCATCGTCGATGAGGTCGAAACCATTTGTGCTGCCCAACTCCGAGAGGAAGAGATCCAGTACCCGAGTGATCAAGAACCGAGCAAGACCGCTCTTTTGGATACCCATGCCGTCGATGGTTACGCGATCTACCATGTCCTCAAAAGCATGCAGCCATCATTTGAAGACGGTATGAACAGACTCTTTCAGTGCCTGCAGCAGGGTCACGAAACGACAGAAGAACTCGAGTTGGCGATGGAGGCTCTGACCGATCGGCCCGACCATCGGATCACTCGTCTGATCATCGCCGCATGGGGGCAAAGGCACTGAATCCTGAAAGTCGATTACTAGGCGATTTGGAACGCCAAAGACAGCGTATGGGGCTCGAGTCGAGTGCTGTCCACAAGGTCCTTCCGGAGGCTCCTGTTTTAATGGTTGGGGCTCAACTCTCCTCAGCTTTTCGTCCTTTTGCTCGCGATCTAGCATCAAAGCTTGGACCTCCGAATGCGACAGACGAAGCGCTGGAGCGAATCGCCGAAACGATGCTCCTCGCTCAACCGGAACTCATGACCGAGCGGATCGAGGTTGAATCAAAGGTTGGTGTTCAAGCGTCGCCCGAAGGCTATTTGCTTTTAGAGGGTCCTTTGCTTCCAAAAGAAGGCTTAGCAACCCTGCTCAGAAAGCGCTGGTTGCGGCAGCGAGCCCCTCGAATCATCGCATTACCAGCACCCCTAGAAACAGAGATTCTAAACATGAAGGGCTTGCAACTGGCGCTAATCCTTCACCCCAACGCCTCGCCGATTCCCGCCCGTGGCTTACGATGTCAGGGTACCGAGCGAACTTTAAGTCTCCATGGCGACGGTGATGTGATCGTCATCGACCGTGACCAAGAGAACATGATGCGACTTTGGCAACTCGTGGAGGACATCATCCACAACGGCGCACCCAAAGTGTTGCTTGCCAACAGGAGAGACTCTTTACTCAAAGGCCTTCTCGACTGGATGAACAATGCTGGGTAGGAGATTGCCGCCTATTTTAGGAGCCCTGTACATGGGATGGCTCGGTTGGATCCTCCTCCTTCCAAACTTGGCTGCAGCGACTCCCCAAGTGGGTTTAGAGGTGGGTATTGGTCGTCTTGACGACCGCCTGCGTGTTCATGTTCGCCCCGACTTTAGACTCCTTTCAGAGCATCACTTGCTGCACCTTGCTGCACCCATCGAATTCTTTCCCAGTGATGTCAGTCTGCGAACCCAAGACTGGGATTCACTGACCGATTATACAGCACTCCTACAGGCCTTGAATTGGCAGTGGGGTGCACTGAAAGTGCGGGGCGGAAAATTACACCTGAGTACGGCTTCTGAGACGGTCGTGCAGCGCTACCCGATCGGGCATCACCCCAACCGACCAGGTTCTGCAATCTCCATACGCTTTCAAAATCATCGCTGGCGTAGTCACCTTGGACTGGCTCATCATTTCGCCCTTGCGAGTCTGGGTTACAGTCTTTGGCGGCCAAAATCACAGCAACCCGTCCAGCCCGAGTTGGCGCTGTCCTTGGCAGTTACAGACGACAGCCCGATCACAATGGGTACCGATGGCCGCATCGCCCTTGATCTCACCTTACCTTATCACGGCAACGGATTTGCTATCGCAGGATACGCCAGTGCGGTTGCAGGAATCGGCAGCGACCAGGATGGTGAATGGCGCGTACATGGCGGTTTACGCGGGGAGCATCGACTCGATCCCCACTGGCTTCGTTGGCGATTGGAACTACGTCACAGTCCAACGGGCTTAGTGGCCCAACCCTTCGATTCCATTTTCGGCATGCTCGAACCCAAGACGCGCGCAATCATCACCCCAAATTCAGGGCTTGGGTTTGCGGCGCAACTCCAATGGAGTGATCGTTTGCGGATTCGCTTCGCTCAAGATCCAGGGCTTCAACGAGCAGAAGCCCTTGCAACGATTCATCGAGGAAAGATCGTTCGGCTTTATTTTGGCACAGGCTGGATGGGTGAAATGGAGCACCCATTTCTATTGAGCGAGTGCCGTTGGAGTATCCAGAAGGGCGCAACGCTCTTTGCAAGAGCTCGGTTCTTGGAGCGCTCCATCGATGGAGTTGTTGTACGAGGCGTTCTGGATGGCATGATCGGTGTGAGTTGGGCACTTGCCCTGCAGCCAGGTAAGTAATTGCGAAATCACCTTCTCCTTCTGACGGCTTTGATCGCCACGTGGGCCCTTCAAGGAGGAACCGCCTGGAACCGCCCGGATGAAACGGCTCGTTCAAGGTTAATTCAGTCGCTCAAAGAACAAGTTCGCCCGAAAGATGAAATCGTCTTCTTACCCGAATGGGAGTGGGGCTGGGCTCATCGACTTTACGCAGTCCTTGAGGCGCCAACCCTTCGCCTGGGCCGAGAAGACCTGTATCGCCCCCATCGTGGGCTATGGGTCATCCAAGGACCAAATGCTGAGATGGTCTTCGATCACGTCGGCACCCTTGAGACAGATCAAGCCTTTGGTCCCTACCGCTTGGCTTACTTTGCTGGCGAGCCCCAGGCAGAACCTCTGCTGCAATCCATCGCTTGGGGAAACTGTCGCACCAACCGGCGCCGAAGCATCTGTCGGCAAAAACAAGGTGAACTCCGCCGAGGTGAAGTCATCTTTGATGGACGTTTTGCTCACGGCTACAAACTCAAATTGCCCCCAAACGGGAAAGCGACTCTGATCATCGATCCCAAAAACTCGAGCACGATCGTCGGTGGAATCGGGCACACGGATCATGGTGCACGACACGGTCAGGCGCCGGTCCAGTTGGCGATCCGGCAAGGCAGTGAATTGCTTTTTCGGTACGCCTATAAGCCACAAACAGGTCTGCGCCCCTTTCGCTTGCAACTGGACAACAAAAAGCCCTTACAATTCGAGTTCTCAACCACTGCGCCAGATCGTAATGAGATGGCACTCAGTCTGGGCCGCCAATGATCTCCCTGGACTCATTTGATCGACGACTCGCTTGGTGCCTGGGAATTGGTACCTTTATCCTCTTCTTCTTGGGCGCCGACAACGTCGGCTTCACCCGAGACGAGGGTTACTATTTCAAAGCGGCTCGAGACTATGGTCGCTGGTTTGACCTGTTATTTTCCCAACCCAGCATGGCTTTCAGTCAAGTAAGTATCGACAGCAACTGGAGTTATAACCCCGAACATCCGGTCCTGATGAAGAGCCTTTTTGCACTGTCCGATCTCTTCTTTCATCGCTCCCTCGGCTGGCTCGACGGACCCACAGCGATGCGCTTACCCGGCATGGGGATGGCCGCTCTGGCCGTCGCGCTCACTTACCTTTTGGGACGGCAAATGTTCACTCGTGAGGTGGGTTTGCTCGCCGCCTTAATGCTGCTCTTTTCACCCCGATTTCATTACCATGGGCACATGGCATGCTTTGATTCGGCGGTCACCGCTGTCTGGGTCGCTGTCATTCTGGCTTACGTCAATCGAGGCGAGTCCATCTGGGGTCACGTACGCCTAGGACTGGTGTTTGGGTTGGCGATCGCAACCAAACATAATGCTCTTTTTCTTCCGATCGTGTTCGGCATCCATTGGCTGTTCTGTCAGCGAGATCGATTCATTCTAGCTCATGGAAAACTACGACTTCCCCCCATTCCATGGTGGGTGGTCTCCATGGGGATTCTAGGCCCCCTCGTCTTTCTAATGCATTGGCCTTACCTGTGGCCTGACCCCCTAGAACGCATCACTTGGTATCTCAGTTTTCACCTTCATCATGAGCACTATCCCGTGCGTTATTTCGGCGAGGGACTCTGGGATCCTCCATTTCCTCGGAGTTTTCCCTGGGTCATGTGGGCGATTACCCTTCCACTTGTTACGGTCGTGGCTGCCATCGCAGGCACCTTGACCCAGGCATGGAGTTGTTTCCAAGCCTTGTGGAACGGTGTCTGGGACCGAAAGGAACACGCCTTCTTACTGCTTCTCACCGCACTCTTTCCCGCCTTCCTCATCGCCGGCCCCAAAGTCCCCATTTTCGGCGGAACCAAACACTGGATGAACGGTTTACCCATTCTACTCATCATCGCCGCTGCTTGGGCTTGGCCGGCAATCCTAAAACTTGCGGGAAATCGACGCTATCTCACGGGTGTTGTTTCTGCCTTTGTGTTGCTACCTGGTGCGGTGACGACCTGGCGTCATCACCCCCATGGAATCGGTAGTTACAGTGAACTTGCCGGTGGTATTCGAGGTGCCGCAAACCTCGGTATGGAGCGACAGTTTTGGGGGGGAGCAAGCCGTCAACTTCTCGATAAACTCAACAAGGAAGCAAAGCCCAACGCTCGCCTCTTTCTCGATCGTACCAATCTGGATGCCTTCAAAGCCTACCAAGAGACAGGACTCCTGCGCGCCGATCTACGCTTCGCTCGAGGCCCATCGAGAGCCGACTGGGGAATCAGCTTTCATCAACCGGATTCTGACTGGGTTATCAGTTACTTAAGGCAGTCTAGATTCAAGCCGGTTGCGGCGGTTGAGGTGGAAGGGGTACCTATGGCGAGCCTGTTCAAGAAAGAACCATGAAATCAGCCCTCTACATCAGCAGTAACGAACAGTTCCGATCTCTGTTCGCAGGCGCTTTGAAGCCCCTTGGTTTTAAGGTGTTTCATTACGTCTACAACGCCGACAGCGCTTTACGGGCGATGAAGAGGCAGGATTACTCGGTCATTATCTTTCATGAAATTGCCCAGGGAAGACCCAAAGACCTTCTGCCTGTTGAGCGTCTGCGCAGCCAAACCAACGCCCCGATGGTTTTAGTTGGTTATCCCACGAATTTCTTTGAGCAAGTCAGGGCGTGGATCGCCGAAGAAGAGTCACTTCCACAACCCGATGAAGAAGAGCCATCAACTCCCCCGACCGAGAGTGAAGATGGATCGGCTGATTCCAGCGATGAACAGGTAGTGGACGAGGAAAACGAGGACCAAGAGGCGAACGATTCTGAAACGCCGAAATCGGCAACGGACGAAGACGAAGACGAAGACGAAGACGAAGACGAAGACGAAGACG
>NZRT01000084.1 GCA_002696345.1 Myxococcales bacterium | reverse complement strand
GCCAGTTAGCCCGCTGTGGCGATGGGATTCTTTGGACCGGCGAGGAAGCCTGTGACGACGGCAACGACGACGACAGCGACGCCTGTCGCAACCACTGCGAGCCTGCTGCCTGTGGCGATGGAGTGCTTCGGACCGACCTTGCGGCCGGGGAAGAAGGCTACGAGGGCTGCGACGATGGCAACGAGATCCCGACCGATGCCTGCAACAACGACTGTGCGGTTGCCCGCTGCGGCGATGGAATCCTTCGCAACGATCTGCCCCTCGGTACCGAGGGCTTTGAGGCCTGCGATGATGGTAACGAGGACAATGGTGACGGCTGCACCAACACCTGCACCATCGCCCGCTGTGGCGATGGTGCCGTCCTTGAGGGTTTGGCGCCGGGCGATGACGGCTACGAAGCGTGCGATGACGGCAACATCAGCAACAACGACGCCTGTCTCAACAACTGCCAAATCGCTCGGTGCGGCGACAGCTACACCCAATCCGATCTGAGCGAGAGGGAAGCAGGCTACGAGGAATGTGACGATGGCGATGACGATGATGACGACGCCTGCACCAATGCCTGTACCGGCACCAGTTGCGGCGACGGCATTATTAATCGATTTGAAACCTGTGATGATGGCAATCGAGAAGATGGGGATGGCTGCTCTTCAACCTGTGGCGTTGGCATTGTCGAACTCATCGCTGCTCGGGACAGTACCTGTGCTCGGCTGGAGCGAGGCTGGGTGTATTGTTGGGGGCGAAACAGCACGGGGCAACTGGGTTTAGGTGATCGACTACCTAGAGACCGGGCAACCCGAGTTCCCGGATTGGAGCGGGTCACACAGATTCATTCGGCGCAACACGCCTATTCAGCCCTTCAAGAGGGGCAAGTCTATCAGTGGGGCGATGGCGGCAATGTGGCTGGCGATCGGCTTGAACCCAGACCGGTCCCCAACCTAGACGATGTGCAGTGGTTAGCGCAGAGTGGCTACAACTACTGTGTCGCACATTCCAATGGACGGGTGTCTTGCTGGGGTGATGACTGGGGAGCGCAGCCTCTCGAAGTGATGGGGCTCGACCAGATCGTGGCTGTGGATTTGGACCGAAGCCACGCTTGTGCTCTCGATGAGGCCGGCGACGTCTGGTGCTGGGGTGCCAATGACGTGGGTCAACTGGGCCAAGGGGACCGAGAGCCTCGAGATGCTCCAGTACGGGTTGAGGGCTTGGCGGACGTGCGACAGGTTTTTACCCACTTGGACGCGAGTTGCGTGGTCACGACCTCAGACCAACTTTGGTGCTGGGGTGAGCCCTACAGCATGCCCGTGAGTCGTGGCGAGACAGCAGACACCCCCCGACGAGCTCCTGAAGCCGAACCCGTTGGGATGCTGCGAAAACGCCACCACTTCGTCTACGCGATTACGGCCTATGATCCAGAAGGAAGAGTTACGGGCTGGAGCAACTCCAACAGGCTACTCAACAACGTTATCCACCGCCCCGAGGCACCTACCTATCAAGCATCAGCCGCGGGTGAAGGACATTCCTGCTGGATCCCTGACGACGGTATTCTGCGCTGTCGGGCGAGTGGCAGCAACTACGGTGCACTCGGGAACGGGAATGCGAGTCATCTCCTGGTACCGACCGTTCTCGATCATAGCCCAAGGGCCCAGCACCTGAGCGGTGTCGGAAACATGTGCTTGGTGGATCTGCAAGGACGGGGCTGGTGCCGGGGGGCCAACGCCTATGGTCAGTTGGGTAATGCGTAGGTCGCCGAAGCACAAAGTACCAACCACTGGGTTCAAGTCCACGACTTCACCAACCTTCAGGCCATTGAAACCTCAGGCACTCACGCGTGCAGTGTCAGTACAGAGGGACAGGCCTATTGTTGGGGGGCGGGTCGCCATGGGGAGATCGGTGATGGTCAACGGGTCGACCACCATAGCGCTGTCCCCATTCGATTGAGCCCAGTGCACCAGATCGAACTTGGTCGCTACACAACCTGTGCCATCCACGGAGCCGATCGTCGATTGAGTTGCTGGGGTTCCAATTCCCAGGGTGTCCTCGGCATTGGGCTTGAGTTGGATTACGTGGAAACGCCCATGATCGTCGGGGGTCTGACCGGTGTTCAGCACGTGACTCTTGGGGATGACGTCGCTTGCGCTATCGATGGCATGAACCAAGTGCATTGTTGGGGAACCAGTCGGTATCTGTTCTGGGAACTCGAAGGCGTGGAAGCGAGGCAGGAAGTTTCCTTAAACACCCCAACGCATCTCCAGTTGTTAGGACCCACCCGATCGATCACGACCAAAAGACGTGCCTGTGCGATCCTTCAGAACGGTCAAGCCACCTGCTGGGGTTCGAGCTTAAGCGGGTCAGGCTCTCTCGATTATGTCCCCGTGGCTGATGTCGCCAACGCCGATGAAGTGAGACTCGGAAGCTATCACGGTTGCGCTCGCCAGGCTGAAAATCGCCTGACGTGCTGGGGTATGAATAACCGTGCTCAGCTGGGCAATGGACGTCTCGGAAGCACATTTCCTCCCACGGAAGTAGGGGTGGATGCAGCAAGCCATCTTCAGACGTCAGACCACAGCATTTGTGTTCTCGATTCGGAAGGGCAGGTGCTTTGCTGGGGTGAGAATGGTAGCAATCATAACCCTCTGCAGGTCATGCCCGAAGGTTACGATATGGAGCGAGTCCGAGGCATCGATGTGGATTGACCCACACCGTTGCAGCGCGGAGAAAATTCGGCTTCACTGCAGCGAGGCAAATGCATGACACTCATGAACCGACGGCAAGCGCTGCGACTCAGCGCCAAGGGGCTGGCTGGCTTGATGGCCACCTTCCCCCTGCTGAAAGCCTGCGCCCACCCCATGGGGCCCGAGGGCAGCGAGCCGACCACCGTCGCCGGGGATGGACCGACTCCAATCGAGCCTGGCCCCATCGACTGGGAGGAGTTTCTCAGCCAAGTGGGCGAGCTGGCTGAGATCCAATTCAGCCCCGATTGGAATCAAGAAGCCTATGTGGAGGATGTGCGCCAACTGATGGCTCGCCTGAACCTCGAAGACCCCTTTTTGATCCAGGCCTATGCCGATTACGCCGATCAAGTCCGAGACTTCCCGGAGATCACCCAAGTCCATCATGAACCCACCTTCGAAGTGACCATTCTCGAATTCGAAGAGGGGGAGTTCATCCCTTTGCACGACCATCCGGACATGACTGGGGTCATCATGTGTGTCAGCGGCACGGTGGACGTGGAGAACTTCACGCTCCTCGAAGAGCCGGCTGAAGACAGTGAGTTCCTGCTGCAAAGAACCGCACAAACCCGCATGCGATCCTTGGACATCGGCACCCTCACCTCCCGGAACAGCAACATCCACAGCTTGAAAGCGCTCGAGTTTACCCAGATGCTGGATGTCTTCACCCCGCCCTACAATGATGACCGTAGCAACCGAAGTCGCTGGTTCCGCCGTGCAGTGAACCCCCTGCCCGGTCGGGACGAGATCTTCGCAGCCTGGGAGCGTTAGAGCCTAGCGAAATGCGCCAGGGACCAGAGCCACCGGCGTGCTCGCCGGCAAACAATAGATACTCTCGCTGATCAACGCATCGAGAGCTTTTAACTCAGCCCGTGGATCGCTCACCTTCGGATCAAAAGCGCGCAGTTTGTCCAGCGCACTTGCCGGTAACAAAGCAAGCCTCGCTCCTTCTGGACCCGCTTCTAGATCGGCATCGGCCGGCGAACAGGGGGGCGACCCGACCGCTCCAAAGGCGTCCCCTACCTCCATGGTGACCAATTCGGTCTCCATGCTTCCCCGTCGCCTCAAAGCACGGATTTGTCCCCGCAAGACCAAACCAAGCATCGCCTGTTCTTCGCCCTCGTGGAGTAACTCTTCACCCGGTTGAAACTTGCGATACCGGAACTTTGTTAACAAGCGAGCTTTCTCAGAATACTCCAAGTCTCGAAAGCCGGGCAGCGCGCCGATCATATTGAGCAAAAGACGATCACGGCAGAAGCGTAACAACACCTCTTGAAAAGCCACATCATGGGCTGTTTCCCGCTGCAAAACCTCGGCACTCAATTCCAAGAGGCAGGTTTCCCCGAGGGAGCGAACCGTCGCCGCACGTGGCCGCCCCGACAAGTANGAAAACACGCCAAGAACTCCACCTGAAGTCATGCGAAGCCGTTCTTTCTCAACTCCCTTGTCGCCGCCTAGAACCTGGACGAGCCCGGAAGTGATGAGAAAGATCGAGTCGCCGGACTGACCCGGCTCAAACAGCACATCNCCNTCCTCNAGACGGACCAAGCGACTGGANTCCACCAAACGCTCGAAACTTGGCGCCGGGAACAGAGACAGGACCCCAAGTTCTTTCTTCGACATCAAATGCGTCGTTTCGGTCACATCCGTTACCGATGCTTTTCGGCTGCGAAGGGCAGAGATCAACATCATCCCGCTGTCGCTGCCCCCCTGGCCCCCGGAGGCGTAGAGGCGAGAGATCAATCGAAGTACCCGTGAGTTGCCCGGATGACGACTCAGGGCTTCCTTTGCCGTCTCTGCGGCCCAAGGCCCTTGTCCGGCGCGATGAAAGTCACGGATCGCCGTTAAATAACCGTCCAGATCCTTCTGNTCTCGAGCCTTGGCCAGGGAGAGTTGAGCGCTTTGGATGAGCTTGGTTTGGTCGGAAGGAAAGAGCCGATCTTTCANCTTCCGCCAAATGCCCATCAATCCGTCCTCCAGTTCCCTTCTGCCAACCAGTTGACCAAACGTCGATAATCGTCCGCTCCGCGACTTGACGGAGCTGAGTCGAAAACCGTCCCCCCATGACCGGGCGCTTCGGTAATACGAACGCTCTGCCGAACCACCGGTGCTAACTTGTCGCCAAAACGCTCCANCAAGGTCGCCCGCACTTGCCGNTCGATCCTNCGACGATGNTCATAAAGGGTCGGTACAACNCCAATCAACTGCACAGGATGNCCCAGTANTTCCTGAACATTGGCAATGGTGCGCATGACCTGNCGAACACCGACNANAGCCANATAGTCGCANGAGACCGGGATCAAAAGCCCGTCGGCAGCACACAGGGCATTCTGGTTCAGCAGGCTTAAACTGGGAGAGCAATCGATCACAATACGGTCATAATGAGGTTTCACCGGCTCCAATGCCCTTTGCAGCGCTCGTGACCGTCCCTTCATTCCAGGAAGATGCAAATCGATGACAGCCAGGCCTGCATCCGCCGTCAGAAGGTGCAGTTGAGGGCTGTGCTCGACACGCAGTTCTTCAAGCGACCGACCATCGAGCATCAAATCCTTCAGGTTGCCCGGTCCCTTTACCTGAAGACTCGCCCCCACATTCCCCTGGGCATCGGCATCGATGAGAAGGACACGGTCGCCCTTCTCCGCAAACCCCGCTGCGACGTGAATAGCGGTCGTGGTTTTTCCGGTGCCACCTTTTTGGTTCATCACCGCAAGCACTTGCGCCATTTTTGATTCTCCTTCTCGACATGCTTCAGAACAAAACGCCAAGCCGCCCTCGGCCTGCCAGGCGTAGACGGGCTCGAAGANAGTACCACAGACACTGCAATTGAGTTCTTGGGCAACCGGTATACAAACCGGGCTACACCATGGCCCCGGTATTCCCCCTGGCGCCGGCGCTAACTGGTACTCAAACTTGGGCTCAAAGCTTTTGCCACATTGAGCGCAAACAGCGCTCATCCGAAGGGGTCGTGCCGCTCGATGGTGTCGACTCGATCCGGTCCCAAGCTAACCAATTGCACCGGAACACCGGCCCAAAACTCGATAAACTCGATGTAATGACGGGCGGCGTAGGGAAGGTCNTCGTAGTGCTCAACACCCCGGACACTTTCATCCTCCCACCCAGGAAGNACGGTGTACACGGGCTCCACTTGAGCAACCTCTTCGGCATTGGCTGGAAGGGTATCCTGCAGATGACCATTCATGCGGTAACCCGTGCAAACCTTCAACTCANNAAAGCCGTCGAGCACATCCATTTTGGTCAGCGCTAAGCCGGTCAAACCATTACGTCGGACCGCCGCTCTCANAGCGACGAGNTCGAGCCAACCACAGCGACGGGGTCGACCNGTGGTCGCACCGAACTCGCCACCACGGGTGCGNAGTGCCTCCGAATCCGCCTCACTCAACTCGGTGGGAAAAGGTCCCTCGCCCACCCGTGTAGTGTAGGCNTTACAAATACCGATCACTGCGTCGATGGTGGTCGGTCCCACGCCAGCGCCGGTGCAAACAGCGCCAGCGACACAGTTGGAGGAGGTCACGTANGGATAGGTACCGTAATCAATATCGAGCAAGGTCCCTTGAGCACCTTCGTAAAGGATATTCTCCCCCCGGCTTCGAGTCTGAAACAAAATCTCGGCCGTGTCCTTGATGAAAGGTCTGATGACTTCGCCAAGTTCCAACTGNCGATTCACCAACTCTTTGACTTCTTGCTCCGTGTAAGGCTCGCCGCCGAGATCCTCGATGAGTGCGCTTGCCCATTCAAAGTGGTGGATTGCCATCTCTCGGAAGCGATCCCGATTGAGAAGATCGCAAACTCGCATCCCNCGACGACCCACNTTCTCCTCATAGGTCGGTCCAATACCACGNCCTGTGGTGCCGATCTTTCCTGCGCTGGCAACCGCTTCACGGGCACGATCGAGGCGCGCNAANTAAGGCAGAATCAAGTGCGCNCGGTCAGACANTGCAAAGTTACTGTTGTCCGGNTTGGGATCGAGGACCCCCCTCTCGACGCAGGTNTNAAATTCTTTGACCAACACCTCGAGATCCACCACGACCCCGTTGCCNATAATCGAGCGAACCCCGGGATTGAGGACCCCACTGGGCATGAGNTGAAGAACCGTCGTTTCGCCTCCNACCACCAGCGTGTGCCCGGCGTTGTTCCCGCCCTGAAAGCGAACCACCGTACTGGACCTTGCCGCATAGCGGTCCACGACCTTGCCTTTACCCTCGTCGCCCCACTGGGCACCGACGATCACCACCGATGTCATGATGTTTCTCCGCGCCCGCTGTTATCGGGCGAGACGCTCGTTCATACGGGTCAGGAGGCCTGACACCCGATCCATACGCTCCTGCACATGCTCTAGTCGATCCAGGCTCAACTGCGGCGTCTCCATCGGCTGAAGGTTGCCACTCGTAATCTGCTGCTCGATGGCAGAGAGTCCATAGCCTTCTTCGGCCCGATCCTTCACGAAGAGGATCATTTTCACATCCTCCCGTGTGTAGCGNCGCTGACCTGTCCCGCCACGGGCGGGTGCCAATCGGTCAAACCGCTTTTCCCAAAATCGTAACTTNCTGCAGCTGACCGTCGCAATCCGAGCAACTTCACCGATGCGAAAGAAGCTCTTATCGCCTGGAATGCGAGGGTCTGCGCTCATTCGGAACCCGGATTCAACTGAGAACGAAGGTTGGGGCTCGGTCGGAACGTGACCACTCGACGGGCAGANATGGTGACTTCGGAGTTCTTCTCTTTGGGGTTACGTCCCACTCGAGGACTCTTGTCCCGTAAACGGAACGTTCCGAAGTTGGTNAACTTTACATGGTGACCAGAGGTTAGTCCCTCTTTGACCAATTCGAGAAATGCCTCGACGGCTCGGCCTGCTTCCCGCTTAGAGAGACCTGTAGAACGATGCACTGAATCCACCAGATCCATTTTCGTCATCGTCTCGACCGCTGCTGATTGGCTCATGCCTTACTCCAGAATCCAGGGGTCCAATTATCCCTGTCTTTTTGTTGATCCGACTGTCAACGACGTAGCCGGGCGCCTATCCGTTCTTCCGCCAGTGACTGGTACTTTTCCAGCCACTCCGTGATTTCTTTTTCCTTCAATGTGCCCTCACCCGATTGCAGCGAAAATCGCACAGCAACCGACTTTTCGTGGGTTTCNATTCCAGCCCCTCGATACACATCGAACACGCGAGCTTTGACCATCAGGCGGGGGTCCACGGCACCGGCCAACTCGGCCAAAGCCCCAGCAGGCTGAGTTTCNGGGACGACCATGGCGAGATCACGATGCACGGCCGGGAAGCGAGGAAGCGCAACAAAGGCCGTCAAAGTCTGCGCGGAGGCAAGAAGCGCAGCGAGATCAAGATCCACCAGCCAAAGCCCCTCTGGTAAATCGTAGTCGGCTCGCAGTTTGGGGTGAACTTCACCCATGCTGCCCAACGGGACATCACCCGCCATCAACTGGGCTGAACTACGGGGATGGAGAAAGGGATCCTCGACCCGATGCAGCTTGATCACGCCGAGTCCCTGCCCNACCAGTANCCCCTCNAACAAGCCCCGTACACAAGCCAAACCTGAAGCTCCCGATTCGGTCTCGATCAACAATGCGAAACGTTTGCTTTCCTGTTCCGGNTGAAACACCGATCCTTGCTCACAGAGCCGTAGGCCTCGCAATCCATGCCGGATATTCCGGGCCGCTGCTTCCACGAGTTGAGGTCTTAAATCGTTGCGCAGAAATCGGGTCTCTTCACCCAGTGGATTGGAAATCGCTAAGCCCTGACGTTCGCTGAGTTCAATCCACCGGGGACTGGCGAAAGCCAAGGAGACGGTTTCATGAAAGCCCTGCCCCCGCAGGCCATTGCGGAGCGCCCGTCCAAGCGCCTCTCTTGGATCCACATTCGTCAAGGTGTCTGTAGGCGGTGCTTGCGGCGGTAAAGCCTCCGGGACTTCCGCCATTCCGACCACTCGNAGAAGTTCCTCAGCCAAATCTGCTGGACGACTCAAGTCGGGGCGCCAACTGGGCGTTATAACCCTTTGATCATTNACCTCACAACCGAGGGCNTTGAGGATCTCGGCTGCCCTCGCCNTGCCCAACTTCAATCCGATCAACTGCTCTGCANNGGTCAGATCAAATTCAATCTCTTGCCGCCCACTGGGTGGCGCAGCCGATCGCACTCGCCCCTCAGCCACAACGCCTCCGGCGATGTCCGCCATCATTCGAGCGGCTTCATCCAGGGCGATCTCCACTCGTTGGGGGTCCGTGCCCCGTTCGAAGCGATGACTCGATTCGGAGTGAAGAGCGAGCCGCCGGGCTGTTCGTCGAACGGTCGCCGGATCAAACAGAGCAGCTTCGATCAGCACCTCTTGAGTCCCGCTGTGAACTTCGGAATCGGCGCCCCCCATCACCCCTGCGAGAGCGACTGGGCCTTTAGCGTCGCAAATCAACAAGTCATCGGACACCAAGCTGCGATCCTGTCCATCGAGAGTCGTAATCGACTCTCCCTGGGATGCTTTTCGTACCCGGATGGAGAGTTCTCCCTCCTCATTCGGGCGCAGCCGTGCCGCATCGAAGGCATGCAGTGGCTGCCCATGACTCATCAGAATGTAGTTGGTGACATCCACGACGTTGTTGATCGGTCGAACCCCCGCAGCATGGAGCCGCCCCTGCAACCAATCGGGGCTTGAACCGATGGTAATTCCTCGCACGAGTCGAGTGCCGTAATAACTGCAAGCGGAATCCTGAACGTCCAAATCCAAAGTGTAATGAGGACCCGCCTCCGTCACGGAGGCTGACAGAGGCTTCGGAACTAACGAGTCATGACGTAAACTCAACTCGCGAGCCAAGCCGATCATGGACAGCGCGTCGCCCCGGTTGGGCGTCACGCCGAGTTCCAATACGAAGCGTCCACCGTTGCGCAGATAATCGCTGAGCGGCTGACCCACCACCGCATCGGGGGCCAGAATCATAATTCCCTCGTGATCCTCGCCAAGACCGAGCTCCTTCATGGAGCACATCATCCCACTCGACGCTTCACCACGTATCTTCGCCTGCTTAATTTCAAAGCCCCCCGGCAAGACGGCTCCTGGCACGGCAACGGCGACCAAATCACCTTGGCGATGATTGGGCGCACCGCAGACGATCTGACTCGGTGCTTCTGCACCGATATCCACCTGACAAAGGCTGAGACGGTCCGCATTGGGATGCTGATCTTTGACGAGTACGCGGCCGATCACCACTTGGTCGGCGACATCAGCGTCGGGCAGAACACCTTCAACCTCCACCCCGAGATCGGTCAGATCAGCAGCCACCACATCGGCCTGGGGCATTTTCCCTTCAAGCCATTCAGCGACCCAGTCACTAACGAACCTCATGGTTGAGCCTCCCGGTCCAGCTGCTTGAACTGCTCGAGGAAATCGATGCGAGAATCGAAAAAGAGTCGGATATCAGGCACTCGATAGCGAAGCATTGCGATTCGCTCCACGCCCATGCCGAAGGCGAAACCACTGTAAACCGTGGGGTCGATATCGACGGCTTGGAGCACATTCGGATCCACCATCCCGCAACCCAAAATCTCCAACCACCCCGTGTCACTGCACACGCGACAGCCATCACCATCGCAAAAGATGCAACTGACATCCACTTCGGCACTGGGCTCTGTGAAGGGAAAGAAACTGGTGCGTAGGCGGATTTGGGTCTGGGGACCGAACATCTCACGGGCAAAATGGGCAAGAGTCCCCTTCAGATGAGCGAAGCTGATGTCCCGATCAACCAACAACCCTTCCACTTGATGAAACATTGGGCTGTGGGTCACATCGGCATCGCAGCGATAAACTGCACCGGGTGCAATCAACCGAAGCGGTGGTGAATTTTCCAGCATGCTCCGGATTTGCACTGGACTCGTATGGGTCCTGAGCAAACGGCCGTCCTCTAAGTAGAACGTATCCTGCATGTCCCGAGCTGGGTGATCGGGCGGAATATTGAGGGCGCTGAAGTTGTGCCAATCATCTTCCACCTCTGGACCACTGGCGACCTGATAGCCCAGTCGAGTGAAGATCCCAGTGATCTCATCCTGGACGCGACGCAGAGGGTGGGCCACCCCCTGATCGCTGCCGAGAGCACCAGGCAGACTGAGATCCAAGCGTTCGGACAACTCAAGCTCGAGAGCCTCTGCTGCCAGCGATCGCTCCCGCTGGGCAATGGCTTGAGCCAAGCGCCCTTTGACACGGTTCGCCCCCTGACCCAGTGCCTTGCGCTCTTCCTTCGGCAACTGACCCAGGGTGCGTAGAATCTGGGCGACGTGACCTTGCTTACCCAGATAGGCGACACGCAATGCCTCCAGGGCATCACGGTCGGCCGCAGCGATGGCGGCGAGGCCATCGGCCTCTAACTTTTCAAGACGATCTAGCATGGCGGCATCCCCGGCCGATCAAGCAGTGACAGCGGCCTTTGCTTTCTCCACCAATTCGGTGAAGGTCTCCGGCTCATGAAGCGCCAGGTCCGCAAGGACACGACGATCGAGTTCAATGCCGGCCTGAGCGAGGCCGTGCATGAACCGGCTGTAGGAGATTCCATTGGCGCGGCTCGCCGCATTGATGCGGACGATCCACAGCTTACGGAAGTCCCGCTTCTTTTGCTTACGCCCCTTGTAGGCATGCTCATGAGCACGGTCGACGGCTTGGCGAGCAACCCGCCAAACGTTCTTCCGCTTACCACGATAGCCTTCCGCTCTGTTAAAGAGGCGTTTGCGCCGACGCCGGGAGACGGTACCACCTTTGACTCGAGACATGGTGCTTCCCTCCTAGATGTACGGCACGCAACGAGCGACCATCTTGGTATCAACGGCGTCGAGGCTGCGGGTACCACGGTGCTGGCGCTTGTACTTGGAGCTCCAGGCCGTGAAGTTGTGGCTTGTGTTCGCGCGCTTGGCTTTGAGCTTACCCTTCGCCGTGCGCTTCAGGCGCTTAGCAGCACCTCGAACCGTCTTCATCTTGGGCCCTTTTGCCATGATGGGCCTCCTTCTTTCGACCGGTGAGGCGGGTCGAGCTTAGCGCACAACCGCTTGTTCAGAGCCCCATTCGGCGGCCTCTCCCGCAGGAGAAGGCGGCGCAAAAAGTCCGAAAGAAGCCCTCGAGTCAAGGAAAATGGACAATCTTGCTGCCAATCTTAAAAGATCAATCGGCGGCGACGGCCTCAGAGGCCGAAGCTTCTTCTTCCTTTGCTGACGTCGCAGCCGCAGCCGCTGCCTCGACTGCAGCTTGCTCTGCAGCCCGCTCCGCTGAAGCCGCTCGTGCAGCCTCTTTGGCAGCTTCCTGCTCTTTTATCTGCGCCGCACGGGTCTTCGCTCTCAGCTTGAGCGCTTCTTTGTTGGGCGCGAGAATGGCGAACATATTACGCCCCTCAAAACGGGCGACCTGTTCCACTTCTGCAACGTCCGCTAAGGTTTCCACCATCTTGTCGATGTGCGCTCTGGCGATCTCAGGGTGCGCCATTTCACGACCACGGAACATGATCGTCACCTTGACCTTATCGCCCCCCTCTAAGAAGCGGCGGGCGTGTCCTGCCTTGGTTTCGAAATCATGCTGACCGGTCTTGGGTCGTAGCTTGACCTCTTTGACGGTGATACGAGTTTGCTTCTTGCGCTGAGTGGACTCGCGCTTTTTGCGTTCGTACTTGGCTCGCCCAGCATCCATCAACTTACAGACGGGCGGTTGCGCTTTCGCACTTACCTCAACGAGGTCGAGTCCCGCTGCCTCGGCTTTCGCCATCGCAGCGTCTCGGCTTAGCACGCCAAGTTGCTCGCCATCTGCATCGATCAACCGCACTTCGTCGGCATCGATTTGGTGGTTCATACGGGGCTCGTTACTAACAGGGGCGGGCCCCATAAAACGTCGGCGCAAAAAGTCTCCTCTCCCGGTCAGCGGGATTGTCGCTGAGGTGTTAAAGTCTGTTCGAAGCTAGAGGTCAAGGTGTGGCGCTGCGGTTTTTGTTTCAAGCCAAGCAACCGCTTGCTCGAGGGTCTGCACCCCGAACTGCTCGCCCTGGCGACTACGAACCGCCAGGGAGCGAGATTCCACCTCCTGGTCACCGATCACCAGCAGATAGGGTATCCGCAGCAGTCGAGCGTCACGGATCTTCCGGCCGAGACTCTCGTTACGAAGATCCATACTGACTCGAAGGTCCGCGTTGCGGAAGGCGGCGTCAACCTCACGAGCGAAATCCTCCGCCCGTTCCGAAATCGTCAAGATTCTGGCCTGCTCAGGCGCCAACCATGGCGGGAAATCGCCCGCATAATGCTCGATGAGAATGCCGAAGAACCGCTCAAGGCTGCCCAGAAGCGCTCGATGGATGAGAATGGGTGCGCTCTTGCCGCCCTCCGCGTCAATGTAGGACATCCCAAAACGCTCAGGCAGGTTAAAATCGAGTTGAACGGTTGAGCATTGCCATGTGCGGTTGAGAGCATCTTTAATTTTGACGTCGATTTTAGGCCCGTAGAAGGCCCCTCCGCCCGCGTCGAGGACGTAATCTAAGCCTTGCGTTGCGATCGCTTCACGCAACAACTCCTCCGCTTCATCCCAAAGCTCCACATCACCCACGTACTTTTCGTCTGGGCGAGTACTTAAGTTGATTTCAAAATCTTCAAATCCGAAAGCCTTCAGGATGGCCAACACGAAGTCGAGAACGCCAATCAGCTCCTTGCCTAGGGTTTCGCGAGTGCAGATGAGATGGGCGTCATCCTGAGTGAACCCCCGAACACGCATCAAACCATGCAACGCACCTGCGAGTTCGTAACGATAAACAGTCCCAAGCTCAGCAAGCCTTAGCGGAAGTTCCCGGTAAGACCACTGCCGATGCTTGTACATCATCACATGAAAGGGACAGTTCATTGGCTTGAGAAGGTATTGCTCTTCATCCACGCCGATGGGCGAGTACATCGATTCCGAGTAGAAATCGAGGTGACCGGAAATACGCCATAAATCGCTCTTCGCGACGTGAGGTGAATAAACAATATCGTAGCCACCTCGCCGATGGGCTTTGCGCCAGAAACTTTCGATGACCTCCCGTACACAACCACCACGAGGCAGCCAAAGAACGAGGCCCTGCCCGATCTCCTCGTGCAAAATCGAGCCATCATCCTCCCGATGGACATCGCCTCGCTCCGACACCGTAAAAAGTCCAAGTTCCCGACCTAGCTTCCGGTGATCCCGCTTTTTCGCCTCTTCCAATCGATTAAGGTGAGCCCGAAGTTGCTTCTTATTAAAGAAAGCAATTCCATAGATCCGCTGCAGCATCTGATTGTTAGAATCGCCGCGCCAGTAAGCGCCCGCATGACTGAGCAACTTAAAGCTTTTGACGAAACCAGTATGCGGCAGATGGGGCCCACGACAGAGGTCATCGAACTCGCCGTGGTGATAAATTGAGATCTCACCCTCTGCAGCATCCAAGAGTTCAAGCTTGTAGGGCTCGCCTTGCTCCGCAAAGCGATAATGAGCCTCTTCGCGGCTCACGACTTCTCGTAAAAAAGGGCTTTTCTCACCGATGACCCGCTGCATTTCCTTTTCGATGGCTTCGAGATCATCGGGCGTAAATGGCTCCTCGACTTCAAAGTCATAATAGAACCCATTCACCCCGTCGTTGACCACAGGACCGATGGAAATCTTAGCATCTTTCCAAAGGCGTTTGACTGCACTGGCGAGAATATGTGCCGTGCTGTGCCTTAGAACCTCCAGAGCTTCCTCATCATTTTCAGTTAAGATCTGCACTTCGTCGTGCTCGGCGAGTGACCGACTTAAATCGACGACTCGACCGTTAACCTTGGCGGCGATCGCTCGGCGAGCCAACCCATCGGCAATGGACTGAGCTAGATCGAAGGCGGATGAGCCATCGTCCAGGCTGCGCTCAGAACCATCTGGAAGCCGAACAGAAATCATTTTATTTGGAGGGGTCGGACAACAGATCGTCAGCTTCAACGCTGCGTTGGGTCTGTCGCTTGAGAACTTCAGCAATCGCTGATTCAAGAGCGGGATCTAGGTCATCGAATGCCAAGCCCGCCAATCCTTCTTCCGTCCAGACGACCTTGCCATGGGTGTGCACAAACAGGCCGCTCGCAGGCACTGCAAAACTGACTTTGACTTGGTCTCCGAGCTCGTAATCCCCCTGGACGCTGATACCCCCTGCGCTAATGTTCACGCTGTGGGAAGCTGAACTCATCTTCCCCCCGTCGAGATCAACGGTAAGTTGCAAATCGTGGCGTTCGTGGACCCGTGGCTCGTTCATGGACTCTTTCGTTCTCGTTGGCCACCTAGCGCGCATAACGCTGCGTTGCAACGCCGACCTGCATGACCTTAAAGTATCTCATCGACAGAGTTCGGCTCATCGTTGAGGATTTTTCATGCCATACCGCTATCTATCAATGACTTGTGCGTTCCTTCTTGCGTCGCCGGCGATGGCGGGCGGCTACGATACGCCGATGCTTTACACGGCCGAGCACATGGGAGCAGGAGGTGCCGCCGTCGCCTGGGTCAACGATCCCAGCGCGCTGTTTCACAATCCCGCTGGCTTGGCGCACACAGGTCGCTTCGCCAGTTTGATCGACATCAGCTATCTTTCCGGCCGAATCACCGGCTCACCAGGCAACGCCCCCGAAGCAACCAGCATTCAATCGGAACCGACAGCAGCCCCTTTCTTTATGATCGGTGCTGCGGGAGCCGCCACCGAGAAGATCCGCCTCGGGCTCGCTTTCTACCCGATCGCCTCTGCTGGTGGCAGCTATGAATACACCCTGGTGGGCAACCCAGTTGTGGATTCGACCAAGCTGGTTTTTCTCGAAGCCAGTCCAGGGCTCGCCATCCGCCTACCGGGTCGAGTCAACATTGGATTAGGTTATCGATTCACGCTGATGACGCTTACCCGACTGACCCAACCAGAGGGTCAACTCCCCACCACAAACTTCGAGTTAACCGGCAGCGAAGCCAGCGGATTTAGAGCAGGACTGCAGTGGACGGCGCTGGAAGCGTCCAAAGGTCCCATCGAACTTCAACTTGGCCTAAGCTACCGGCACCGAGTAATCGTTCCGGTCGCCGCCGCCAATGGAACTGCAGTCACCATGAATTTCAGAGACATCGAATCCACCTTCACACTGCCCTCAAGACTCATCGCAGGTCTGAGTGCCCAGAAAAGCGGCTACCGTCTCCATCTGGACGTGGAGCATGGTTTCAACAGTCAAAATCAATCCTCTGAACTGAAAGGCATGCAAATCCTGGATAATGAGGACCAAGGAGTTCTCGGCGTCAAAAATATTTTTGATTGGCAGGATGCACAAACCTGGCGCCTTGGGCTTCAAGCCCCCCTGGCTCTTCGTGACCAAAAACTGNTGGCACGAGTCGGCTATGCCTATGACGGGACCACCAGTTCAAAAGTCTATCCTACAGCTTTTGGAACCCCGCCAGGCCCCACTCAGGTNCTCACTGCCGGTTTCGGATTGCGGCCAAAAAATATGAAGATTGATCTTGCCTTTGCTCACCGTTTTGGATCGGCGACCGTTCGCCAATCTGATCTCGANAAACGGACTGAAGTCTGCCTCTTCTGNAGCCATCCCGGCGAATACGAAATCACCCTGAACGGGCTTTATGCGTCCGTCNTCTACGAAGTTCCCTGAAGNCACANCCATGAAAAACAACGTGACTAGCTCTTGGCTGCTTTCGTGGGTAACTTAAATCCTCCCTTTCCAGATCGGAAGTGAAGATGATGCATCGCTTGTGGATCCTCTGTGCCCTGCTACCGCTNGTCGGCTGCCCNGCCTCAACNGCCGATTGTNACGGACGCTCTGTCGGGGAAAACTACCCTTCCGCTGATGGTTGCAACACCTGCTCTTGCACGGCNGANGGTGAGATCTGCACCACCATGGCCTGTGCCGAGCCCGACGCCGGGCCTTCAGATGCTGGGGGCTCTAGCTCAGATGGCGGTACNCCGTCAGTAGCCGATGCAGGATCTGAGACTCCCCTGCCCACAGATGCGTGCCAAAACGACTCCGACTTGGCGGCCCACGATCTGACGTACGGTAATCAAAGTCAGACCATTTCCGAACTCGCCACCGATTGTGCNGTCTCCTGTTTCATGGGCGGTCGAGGTGACGATCCAAGCTGTGTCACCGAATGTCTGCAAGATCGTACAGACAATGGTGTCACATCGGATTGTGCGACGTGTTACGCTGCCTCGGCGGCCTGTGCCCGAGACAACAACTGCGCTGGCGTNTGTTTGGCAGATGCTGAAGCCACNANTTGTGTCACNTGCCGCTGTGGTCAAAACGATGAAAGTCACCCCAACTGCTACGAGGTCTTCGCCGCCTGTTCTGGCTTTGCNCCCTCCAACGACTGCCAGTAAGGAGCCCCATGTACTGTCCACAATGTGATGATGAGTTCCGTGCNGGGTTTCTAACCTGNCCTGATTGCAATGTCGCGTTAGTCCACGGAAAACCGAGTCAACGAGTCTCCTACACNCCAGCNGAAGCNGANATNCGACTCAAANNNGCACCGGTNGCCATCCTCGGAACCTTGCCCCAAGGTCCGGCCCTACAACTGCGAGACAANCTGCTCGACTCGGGTGTCGACTGNGTTCTGACTCGGGAAGGTGGTGACTGTGGTCCAAGCGGTTGTGGTCCGGCAAGCTTCCACCTCTTGGTGCATTCAGACCAAGTTGAGGGCCTGAAAGAACAGTTAAATGCTCGAGCGGAAGCCTANGCNCAGGCGCACGGCATGGCATCCAAAGCGGATANGCCNAACTGNCCNTGTTGTGGNTATGNNCTNNCNGCCAANGACGANGANTGCCCAGANTGCGGNATNGCTATCGTTTGAGCAGCGAATCTTTNGCAAAAAACAAAGAAACGCCGGTGGGCGTTTCGATGAAATCTGGTTGGCGCGGGCGGGATTGAACCGCCGACCCCTACCGTGTCAAGGTAGTGCTCTCCCCCTGAGCTACGCGCCAGCGGGTGGCGGCAACTAGGCTTGAGTGTCGAGGCTGTCAAGGAAGGAGTCGCTTTAAGGAATCGGAAGACTCAAAACAAAGTCGACAGAATCTTGGTAAACATCCCACGCATAGACAAAGCGCGGCAGCATGAAGCCGCCGACCGCATAGCAGCCGATCAGAAACACNGCGGTGACCACCGCATATTCAGCAAGCCCTTGGCCTGATTCATCAGCCCAGAATTCNNTCCAGTGTCTCACGGCGCCACCTCGTGAGAGGGTAGGGTCTGCTCTCGNGACNTCACCTGCCCNTCCGCTCNTTTCACGTGGTCCACTTGGATCAACTGNTGGTCTCGTTTCCAGGTCTCNCTGTGGCTCCCCTGGGCTCGCTCTTNGTCACCACTGCTTTGAATCGCTGTCCATCCGGCGNCCCTCAACGCTGCTCGCCTCGCNTCNACGGCTTGGTTGAACCCCTGGGTCACGGATTGGGTCGTTCCAGAGGCCAACCCTCCCAACGCGGGGCCCACGTGCTCACGCCCCTGGCTGGGGCGTGCGGCGAAGTCGGTCCTGCCCACCAAGAGGGTTCGAGTGTCGCCACGGTCTTCGATGAGATACGTCACTTGATCGCCGGAGCTGAGGTCAACACTGGACAAAAAAGCGCCGCCCTCTTCCAGGGGAACCACTCGCCCGCCCCGCCCCTTTTGCGTCCAGTAACGCATCACGACATCCACTAACTGATCCACTCCTCGGGAGTCCATGCGATAGCCGCTCGCAATCCAACGACCTGTCACATCCTGACTCCATCCCAAGGGCAGCCAATCGGCAAACGGAGCCGAGGGCAGCGAAAGCCTCTGNGAAGGTGGCACCACGGGAGCCGTCGGCTCGGGTGAGTCTGCCGGGTTGATGGCAAGAGCACCCAGGCCCCCTAAGCTCAGCGCAACGGTAAAGACAGCCAGCCACTTCACCGGAAACACTCCGCTTCAGACACAAGACGCCGACATCCCATATAATGGGGCCCACGAGTCTCTAAGGTCCGGCCATACACCGATCCACTGCCGTCATCATCGTCGGTCCGCATGGGTGCCGTGTCGAATTGACTTTGACCACCACTCACCGACTGTCCGATCCGACCAGACTCTGGCCCCTCGCCTCTGCCCAGCGTTGCGAGCCCATAGTTGAGACTCGCAACTTGCGGCTCCATGGGGTTGGTATCAGCACCTACGAGCGCTCCGAGTGCACCGAAAAGTTGACCGAATGATTGCACGACATCAGCCAGTTCACCGCCAAAAGCGACCCTGCCGACCTGTTTCGTAAATCGTTGCTCTTGGTCACCGGGACGCACATCGCTGCCGTCATGCAGTCGCCAAGAGCTGGCAAGCAGTCGGTAATTCTCCTCAAAGCGCAGCACACGTCGCATGGGGGCGAAAGGGTTGTCATCGAATCGACGCCCAACCAACAGATTGTGGGGAAAGAAATCATCGATCCCCAGCGCACTGGTCTGCACACGGGTCCGCACCTCACCCCGACGGGGAAAAGCCTGCTCCACCAAAGGGTTGTTCAATGCGGGCCCGCTGCCTACCTCAGATTCCACGGTCTCCAGTCGCCGCTCAATGGTGAGGTCTCGAGGCATTTCATTTCCATCACGGGTCGAATCAAGGTTTGCATACAGTCTGCGAATGGCATCCACCGATCCGGCGGCGGCCTGATCGATGATCGCATCGTGATTCCCCTCGTCGTAATCGTGCATGGGACGATTAATCGCATCCCAGGTCACCATCCTCGCCATCTCTTGGGTGTCCAACTTCAACTGCACGAGGTCGACGAAATACCAAGCAAAGAACAACAAAACGATGATCACAGGCGCCATCACTGCGAACTCCGTCAACGCAGCCCCCGATTCATCATCGATGAATCGCTGAACTCTTTGCTGTACGCCGCTCCGCATCGTCATCCTTTCCTCAGTGTGTCAGCAGGTTTTCGCCGACTAATGTCCCGAAGGTTCCGCCGAACAGTCCGGCCAAGGGTGTGTTCCCCAACCCGACCGTGACCGGTGCAAGCTTGGCACGCCAGAAGGGATTGAAGAAATTTGGCATCTCCTTCCAGTTGGAATCCCCTCCTCCCTGTCCGCCCATGCTCGGGGGTCGATGGTAATACGTCTGCGCTCGAGCGATCACATTCATCCCGTTGAGACCGATGAAGCCACTCTCCGAGCCGATCCGTCCATCGAACTCAATGCCCTGGCGCCTCGCCGTCGACACGCGGAACTGCAAGGCGGGACCGCTTTGTCCATCTCGATCGATCGCTGCACTCGCTTTGTTTAAAAAGATCCAGGTCGAAGGCTGACCAAACGAAAGTTGAGGCGAAGGNTTCGCTGCAAATCGCATGAAGGGAGCGATACCAGCGAATCTCCGCTCCGGATCCTGAACGATTCGGTANTTGTTNTCCCGTGCNGCTCCACGCCGATAAAGCNTGCCAAAACAGATCGTATTGTACCGACCGCTCGGATCCCATTCCTTGTGGCTTCCCCCGTTCGGCCCGGCGACCACAAAGGTCCCATTGTCTTCCATCGGCACGGGTGCTCCCACGGCCGCCGCCAGCAGAGGAACGGTTTGACCACTAAATTCCTCCTCACTGGCTAAGAATTGACCCGGACTTGCGATGCTGCGCTCGAAGCGGTTCGTCGTTATCTCCGGCACTGTATTTCGAGAGCGCTCTCGAATCTCGCCGTCTTTGATCAACTTGGTCTGACCCTTGATCGTCAGCCCCGGTACAAGGGCTTGGGCCGCTGCAAACAATGACCCCTCTGCCTTCCGCTCAGTCACGAACTCACCGTGACGCGTGGCGTTGGCTAACTCTCCCATCAAGCGACGGCTTTCGGCGGGCTCGAGGACATTGGGGGGAAGTGTCCGAGCAGTAGGCTCAATGGCTGCCTCGAAGGCGACCGCGTTCGCCCGCGACAAAAGGGTCTCCACCACTCTGGCAGCAAGAGACTGACCAATTTGGTCATCCTGTGCTTCGACCTGCTCTTTCCAGCCTGTGAGAATGTAGCGCCGAGCACTCGCTACCATCGCTTCATTTGCCGCAGGCATCACCGTCCGGTTGCCTGCTTCGATCGCTAAACGCATCGGTGTTACGGCCTGGTCGAACTGTTGGGCTGTTTGCAACAGACTACGGGCAACTTCTCGGAGTTGCGGCACCACCTGGAGAGCGAGTGCTCGAGCCCGAGCGCAAGCGGTCGGCGCACAATGGGTGATGCAGCCAAATCCGCAGGAGCAACATCCACAGCCTCGAGTGCCCAAAAGCCAACAGCAGCCAAAGCCGTTGACCCAACTGGCCGCCTCCCAAATCGCATCGGTCGCCGAGCCAATTAAATAGCTCATGCCGTAGAGGTAGCTCACATAGGCTTGTAGACCCATCATCGCGTTGTAATGAGTGAGTTGAGCTCGATTGGAAAAGGCGAAAAAGTTGTAGGTTCTCGCCTCGGTAGCAGCCACCGAATACGCGGCTTGGTCCGCAATATTTTGCACATGAATTCGCTGGTGAACGGCACGGCCGACTTGCACTGTGGCAAGAACGCCGATGGCGATCCCCAACATGGCAACCGCTGCAAGAGCAATCGCCTGCCCATCCTCTTCCCTCTGAATATCGCGCAGGCTCATGGGCATGCCCTCGCCAGGTGATACCGATACAAATTGGACTGCATCTGCATGGCGTAAGTCGTTTCGAGCGGGATGAAATGATAGCCCCGGTCGGCCAGAAAACGAAGCACGGCAAACTCGACGTTCTCTTGAATCGTCAGGTTACGCGGGGGGGCCACCTGAAGCTCCCGCTCGTTGTGAACTGGGCTCAGCCGGTTCTCATACTTCTGACCAAAGACTGTAGCGATCCATGCGTCGTGAATCAGGTTGGCAGCGAATGGGATGCGCATCCAATAATTGTAACGCAAACGAATCGCTAAACGATTAATCCGTCGAGCCTCCGCTGCCGGGACTCCTTGGCAAAGACCGTCGATGCAATCAAAATCCAATTCCCTTTGGGGTAAATCCGCCGGTCTCGGATTGGTAATCTCAATGTTCACGAGACCTGCTCGGGGCGTAAAGTTGGGGATGGGCAATCCAAAACCATTGAGCCAGCCATGCAAGCTGGCGACCCCGCACTGAGCCAAGCCAGTCAACGCCAACAACGCTTTCGCCCGAACCCAAGTCTGGAGGAGACCGGGACGTCGACGGTTTCGAAACGGATCCCGCTTTCCAGCCAAACTATCCGTCGCACCGAGGCTTGGTAAAACAGCCACAAGAGCTGCGTTCAACATTGGCTTCCGGTCCCCATTGTGGACAATCCCCGTTCGAGTCGCCTGGTAAGCCGCATACTCAGTGAGAACCTTTGCTTGCTGAATTTGTAACAGTTGAATGGTGCCCACCACGATGAACGTCATCAGGGGCAGCACGATGGCTGCCTCCACCATGGCTTGGCCTTCTTCGCCTCGCCTCAGCCGAGCCAGTCGCCGACCGATGGGTTTGAAGATCCGCATCTCACTCCCGATGGTACCGAGGGATACACGATTATCGGTGACCATGACCATCGGTTGCCTTCGCGGTCAACTCATGCCCGAGGGTGCGCTTCATCGTAAACTTTCTCGAGGTGGGCTAAGCTGACTGCGGTGTACTTTTGGGTCGTCGACAAACTAGCGTGACCCAAAAGCTCTTGGATCGCTCGAAGATCTGCTCCCCCTTCCAAGAGATGGGTCGCAAAACTGTGCCGTAGACGATGAGGATGCACACGACCTGGTATGCCCGCCCGTTTGGCCAGTTGCTGCAAGCGACGACGCACCGCATCCGGCTTTAAGTCGGTGCCACGACGCCCCAGAAACAGTGCCTCTGAAAGCCCTGGTTCACCGTCGTAAAAGTGCACACTTCGTAGCCCAAGCCAGGCGAGGAGCGCTTGCTTGGTTGCCATCGGAAAGGGGACGATTCGCTCCTTGTTTCCCTTGCCCAGAACCCGAACGGTTCGCTGCCTCAGATCCAGATCAACGGGCTTCAGTCCACACAGTTCACTGATGCGCAACCCAGCACCGTAGAGAAGTTCAACAATCGCCCGGTCTCGGCAATCTAGATCCAAGCCCGTCTCTCCATCCTTCCGACCATGGAGGGGCTCATCGGCAAGGCTGGATGCATCGTCCGGTGCCAAGGGACGAGGGAGCCGCTTCGGCTGCTTTGGATGTTTCAATCCAGCACCGAGGTCATCCTCGGTCCACCCCCGATGATAGAGATATCCGAGGAACTGCTTCAGAGCGCTTACAGACCGGGACAGAGACGTTGCCTCGACAGAGCGATGGCGACTGGACAGGAAGCGACGAATCCGCCGGGGCTGGAGCGCAGTCGTCTGAGGATCGCCAAGCCCCTCAACGAAACGCTCAATCTCGCCCTGGTACGCTCGACACGTATGGCTCGAGAGCGCTCGTTCCGAGCCGAGATGCTGCATCCAGTCATCCAAAGCTTCACTCACGCGCATTCCGTGCCCCCGGTCGCCGGATGTGAGTATGCCAGGAAATACGCTTTCGGCCTAGGCAAGGGNTGNTGTGGCTGTCTGTTTTTTTGCGCTCACCTCGTGCGCGAGGTTCAANGGAGGCNGGAGGTTGCCTTTTGCTTGCGGCTCAAACCGGTTTTGTCGCTGCGCTACTACTCGCCGTGATTGCAGTGAGTCATTCGGCACGGGGNCAAGGGCGCCGTCAAGATGACCGACTGGTCATATTCGCTGCAAATCTGGGCTTCGTTCACCTGTTTTCGGTGACCGCTGCGCTGTCTTCCTACGGGCTCTGGCCCCGCCTCATGTGGATCGCTGCTGGCATCACTCCAATCACAGCTTCCGCCTTCCTGAGGTCCCTGGTCGGCAACGCAGACCGAGGCGCCGTTCAAACGGGTCGGTTCCCGGCCGCTCTCTTTGCGATCGCCACCTCGGTCTTAGCACTAACGCCCTGGCTGATCGAAGGCGGTATCATCCCTGTTTTGGTCGGTAGTCTTTTGCTGGGCATGCACAGTTATCTCATCGACATNATTCGCAGAGCGGCGAATGTGACAGATTCCCCCATCAGTCAGGCTCGTTTGAGGTTGCTCTGGGCGGGTGCGAGCTTGTGTGTGGGTCTGACGGCACTCGACTTGGTGACCGGTCGGCAATTGATCGGACTCGGCGAGATCTCCCAGGTTCTCTACACAGGCTTGCTGTCTGCCAGCTTGTTAAGAGAGCGCCTCTTGGATCTCCAGGATCTGATCGCTCGCGGATTAATCTTCGGGCTTCTCGTGCTGCTATTGACCGTCCTCTACGGGGTACTCGTCTTTCCCTTTTATCAGGATGGTGAGACCTTTCTNTTCGCCAGTCTGGTCAGTTCAGCCATTCTACTTCTGCTCATCAACCCCGTGACCCGAAGTATCGAAAACCTCATCATGCGTCTCATGCTCGCGGACACTCAAGTTCTCACCGAAGCATGTTACACCGCTCGAGACCGAATTCGTCGCAGTGTTCAAGCACGTCAAATGATGGACTCCGTTGTGACCGCTCTNATGGAGAACAGTACAGTCACCCGAGTCGCCATTTATTTAACCGGGCCGATGGGGCTCTCCTTTAATCTGAAGGCGAGCGGAGGGCCGACCCCTCAAACGACCCTTGAAGTTCGAGACTTTCCCGAATTTTACTCACAGCTACGAGGTGACCAAGCATCGCTCTCCCGTTCGGGAATCCAACGACAACTAAGTCGTCGAACCGAATGGATCGGCCCGGTCAACGCCGAAAACGACCCCGAGATTGCGCATCTNAATGCCCTTGAAGAAGGACTCACCAAAGCCGGNGCCGANCTTCTCTTACCGGTCAGCAGTCAAGGCCAGGTCCTCGGGCTTCTTTCGGTGGGCGATGATCGGCGCCCAGAGGGCTTTACGCGAGCGGAAGCCGCTGCCCTTTCTGCCCTCGCAGGCCGCCTCGGCATTGGAATCTCCAACACCCAGCACATGGAACAGTTACGATTTCGTGACCGACTGGCTGCATTGGGTGAAATGAGCGCTGGGTTAGCCCACGAGATCCGCAACCCACTAGGTTCCATCCAAGGCGCGGTGCAGATGCTAGAGGATGAACTTCCATTGGACGAGGAACAAGGAGAACTCTTCGACATCATCACCAATGAAGTGCGCCATCTGAGTTCAGTGGTGCANGGCTTTCTCGACTACTCTCGACCCCTGAATGTGAAANCAGAAGCGGTCGACATGGTCGANTTCTTAGACGCCTGCGCCCAGGTTCTCGCAGGGTCGCCCACNATCGAAGTCAGTCAGNCGATGGAAAGAGCGTGGTTGGATCGGGACCGCATTCTACAAGTTCTACGTAATCTGGTGAACAATGCCCGGGAAGCCGATCCCGAGAACGAACCCGTCATCAGTTGCCATGACAGCAGCCTTGGGACAGTTATCGAAATCATCGATCAAGGACCGGGCATTCCCGACGAGCAAAAGTCCAAACTTTTCACGCCCTTCTTCACCACNAAAGATCGAGGAACTGGGCTAGGCCTTGCGATTTGCCAGCAGATCACTAAAGCACATGGTGGCCGCTTAGACCTTTTAACCAACCCGGGGGGTGGTACGATCGCCCGAATCACTTTACCCAAACCCAGAGAGGGTCAAGCGAAGGGGGCTGTTCCTCAACCCCCGAGCAAGGAGAACGCTGCCACGTGATCACCGAGCGCATTTTAGTCGTCGACGACGAACCGAGTATGAGAAAAGTTCTCAGCCGCCTTCTTGAGCGGGCTGGGTACAGCGTCGAAACCGCAGAGAACGGAGAACNTGCCNTCGNTCGCCTNCAAGATGGCGGTATCGATTTGGTCATCACCGATATCCGAATGCCTGTCATGGACGGTATGGAATTGCTCGGTGCCATGGCNCCCAACCTACCCGACATNCCTGTCATCGTTATNACCGCTCACGGCACTGTCGATACTGCGGTCACTGCGATGAAGTTAGGGGCGTTCGACTTCGTATCGAAGCCCTTCGAATCAGACCAACTGCTGCGAAACTGCAAAAAAGCGCTCGCTCAAAGCCGAGCAGAGCGACGAAGCGTGCAAACGAGCAGGGCGAGTTCCGGTGTCCGCTTGCTCGGAACCTCCTCGGAATCGGAGGCTTTGAGACAATGGATCGACAANGTGGCGCAGCTCCCCAGTGCGACCCTTCTCACTGGAGAACCAGGCACAGGCCACGGTCTGGTGGCACGGGCGATTCATGAGTCAAGCCCNAGGCAACAAGCTCCCTTCGTTAAAATTACCTGCGGCGCCATCCCTCGAGACTGGTTTGAAAGTGAACTGTTCGGTCACGAAGCAGGGGCTGTACCGGGCAGCACATCGGAACGGCCNGGACGCCTGGANCTTGCCGATGGNGGCACCTTATTCTTGAATGAAATCGACGCCATGCCAATGGACGTTCAAGGGCAACTCCTCAACGTCATCAAAGCCGGCAAAGTGAGCCGTCTCGGTGCTTTGGGAGATCGAGCTGTTGATGTTCGGTTGATCGCCGGTACCCACATCAATCTCGAAGAGGCCGTGAATGAAGGACGGTTCCGAGATGATTTATTCTACGCCTTGAACGTCGCCAACTTCGAGTTAACAGCACTCAGAAGCCGCCTAGAAGACTTGCCCGATCTGGCCGAGTACTTTGTCGCCAAGTTCAACACTCGACTCGGTCGCCAAGTGACGGGAATCTCGCCAGAAGCAATGAGCATGTTGTTGGCTCATCGGTGGCCGGGAAATGTACGAGAACTGGAGAATGTTATCGAGCGCGCCATGCTGTTCGCTGATGGTGAGATCCTAGATGTCGGCCACTTGCCCGGACAAATTCAGGGCGGAAATGAGCCCGACTTGCCGATCACCGACTTTGATTCCAACATGAAATCAATCGTTCGACGAGCCACGGCAAACATCGAGAGACAACTGATCAAGGGCGCGCTCGACGAGAGCCAAAATAATGTTACGCACGCAGCAAAGGCTTTGGGAATCAGCCGCAAGAGTCTGCAAACCAAAATGAAGGAACTCGGCCTTCGGGAAGACAGCTAGACCACCCGTTGTTGCCGCACCTGGTTCCGCTCTTTAGTCTTGGACTGAATGTCACGGCCCAAAGTTCCGACATCCAAGCGACGGGTTCTTCGGTATCCTTTTCGTCGCGAGGTCGACATCCAACTTGAGCGTCTTATTCAGAGCGACTCAAACCTCTGGATCGAGCATTCGTCCCGTTCGCACTTGCGTCACGGCTGTCCCATGATTCATATAGTCCCGCACGGAGAGTTGCCTAATGTATCGTTGCTTATCGCTTAGCCTTTTGGCGCTGCTGGCATGGCCTGCTCTCGCCACCCCGCGATTCGTGACGCCTGTCGAGCGGAGTAGCAACTTAGACCAGCGAGACGGAAACGATCCTTTTGACTCTCGAATCGAGTTTGGCTGGTACACCCAAGGCGAGCGTTCGACCCTGGGACAAGAGACGATCATCGACGGGATTCGGACGACGAAAGAAGTCGCCAACTACAGCATGACCCGCCAAGTGATCGAGCCAAAGTTGAGAATCGGGCTCTTCAGTCGACTGGCGCTCTTCGTCGAATTTCCCATGGTGGTCGGTTGGCGACAGACCTGGGAAGCCACGGACTCATTCCACA